>NZ_JAMPNW010000010.1:0-161044 GCF_028479545.1 Providencia sp. PROV201 | reverse complement strand
TTTAGGGGCGTAGTTCAATTGGTAGAGCACCGGTCTCCAAAACCGGGTGTTGGGAGTTCGAGTCTCTCCGCCCCTGCCAGTTACCAATTAAGTAATAATAAAAGAAGTATCTATTGATAACCCGATTAGCTTAATCGGGTTTTTCTTTATCCGTACAATTGTAAATATAGAGTTATTTTCTTAACCCCCTTCAGTTAATCTTTAATTCACTTTTTTCCCCCACATACTATATTAACTTTCACTAATTTCAAAAAATCACTTTGCTAAAGAAGTAATATATTGTTGTATTATTGTTTTATAAAAATAAATGCCGATGAGTTCTTCGTGATTGATATACTTATTGATATATAAAAGAAAATATTAGTTAAGACTATTTAATAGCGGCATATAATTTACTTATTCATTTTTTTTATTATATTAAGTTGCGTTAGCGTCATTAAACATGAGGTTATTAAATTCTATTTATAAATCAGACTATTAATTCAATAATAGGACCTTCATGTCAGAGGTTGATGCTTAGGTTAATATTCGTAAGCTAAGTATGAAAAGATGTTTATAGGAATTAAAGAATAAAGCTCAGAGCATACAAAGTGGCTATGTAAATATTATCTCGCCTTTTGCTAAAACTCAGACAAAAATTAGCTTTTAATAATATTCGTTCAATTATAGGTGAGGGTTATGAGTCTTTCACTAGTATAAAGATATGCCAAACCACCCGTTATGAGGGTGGCTATGATTATTCACTTAAAGGCGCATTTTTTATTGGCGTCTTAATCAATTGATTGATAAGAGCTTGTTGATCATTTTTTTGGAGCCAGACAGCATACAAGGGTTTGCTTATTGAGGTTTCTGAGAGCGTTTTTAAGCCTGGGTATTGATATGCCCAATGTGCAGGCAAAAATGCCGCTGAAAGCGATACAGGAAGTAATTGACGGGTAATATGGGCTGAGGTAGTGATCATTACGGGTGTATCATCTTGAGTTAGTGCTGGTTCATTTTTTGGATGAAAATCAGCCCCCCATTCAAGCTTTATAAAATTATATTTTGTGAGTGCAATATTTTTTTGGGAAGCCATAAGTTGTAAGTCAATAGTACCGATGATTGTGCTTTCAAACTCATCCATTTTGGGTGGCTCAGTTGCAATTAATAAATCTAATTCTCTAGAATGTAATTGCTTAACGAGGGACTGACGCGTTGAAACTCTAGCTTCGAGTCGTAGTTCATCATGTTGATTATAAAGTTCTTCTGCCCAGTCAGTTAGATAGCCTTCCCAAAGTGAAGCGGTTGCACCAATAGAAAGTTCTGTGTGTTGTGAGGCATGAGATATCTCTTTTTTAGCTTGCAACCAGGTATTCATTAGTGATTCAGCATATGGAACAAGCCTTTCACCGGCAGCGGTTAACCGGATATTATTTCTATGTCTCGTAAATAGGCTTGTACCTAGTTGTGTTTCTAATTGCCTAATACGGAAGCTAACCGCTGATTGCGTTAAATAGAGTGATTCTGCGGCTCTACCAAAGTGCCTAGTTTTACTAACCTCTAAAAAAGTTCTCAATAACTCGCTGTCCACACGCATCTCCAATTATTTTTGTCGTGATGATTTAAATGTTTTGTTTTACAGATTGTCAATGCTGTCTAATACTCCGCGCCATATAGAGTTTGACTGTAATAAGTTAGGAGTGTGTCAGATGGCAGATAGCTTCATCACGACTAATCGTTTTTTTGATAATAAACATTACCCACGTGGCTTTTCTCGTCATGGTGATTTCACCATCAAAGAAGCTCAGTTGCTAGAACGTCTCGGCCAAGCTTTTAATGAGCTTGATGCAGGTAAACGAGCACCGCAGACAGAAGAAGAAAAACTTTTCGTCGCTGTATGCCGTGGTGAACGTGAACCAGCTACCCCAGAAGAAAAAGTTTGGGTAAAATATTCTAGCCGTATTAACCGCCCTAAACGCTTCCATACTTTATCTGGCGGTAAACCGCAGATAGACCCATCGGAAGACTACACTGATACAGATGATTAATATCGTCGTCGTATGATAAGAGGGACTCCGGTCCCTTTATTTTTACGAGATAATAAGTACTTGTCTGTCCACCCTTCTCAGCTTACTTGTTTTTGCAAATGAAGCAATAACTTATCCATCGCTCGATACCCCAGCGCTTCTAATAAATCGGAACGCTCAATAGTTTCTGCGGCATTAAGGTCGGCTATTGTTCTAGCAACCCTTAAAATTCTATGCCAGGCTCGGATGGAAAGACCTAACTTATTTAATGCATGTTCTAAGAATAACGCATCTTTTGTTGTTAGTAGGCAAAATTGTGTGGTTTCTCTTGGCGTTAGTAAACTATTAATTTTTCCAGCTCGCCTAAGTTGTCTATTTCTAGCTTCGATGACTCTTTGTCTAACGTGTTCACTTGTTTCACCTTGATTTGTTTGATTACTCAATGAGCCGAGAGGCAACAATGGAATTTCTATTGAGAGGTCAAATCGATCAATAAAAGGCCCTGATATGCGTGAAAGGTAACGTAGGATACGAGAAGGGACTGAACGGCTCATTTCTCCTTGGTAGTGCCCTGTTGGACTAGGATTTAAGGCTGCGATCAGCTGGAAGCTTGCAGGATAGCAAACTTTTGCTTTTGCTCGAGAAATGCTAATTTTTCTAGATTCTAATGGTTCTCGTAAAGAATCAAGTACTGAACGGCTAAATTCTGGTAATTCATCTAAAAATAACACACCATGATGCGCAAGTGAAATTTCGCCAGGTTTGGGAAGCGAGCCTCCCCCAATTAAAGCCGCAATTGATGCGCTATGATGAGGCGCTCTAAAAGGCCTTATTGGCCAGTTCATATCTTCTTTTGTGTTTTCACTCAAACTATGCAATGAAGCCACTTCTAATGCTTCCTGAGGGGTTAAAGGGGGAAGTAAAGTCATTAGCCGGCTTGCTAACATCGTTTTTCCTGTTCCCGGAGGACCCAGTAAGAGTAAATTATGCCCACCAGCAGCACAAATTTCTAATGCCCGTTTCCCATGTTCTTGGCCGATAATATCGTTAATATCACTCTCTTGCTTGATTGAGATAGGCGGTTGATGAATTTGTTGATTACAAAGTAATGTATGTTTGTTATGTAAAAAATGACAAAGCTCTAATAAGGATGTCGCGAAATAAACGCTATTATTTGGGAGCAAACCTAATTGGTGTTGATTCTCCATGGATAGTATCAAAGAACGCTGTTGTTTTAATGCTGATTGAGCTGCAGGAATAGCGCTATTGACATAACGAACATCGCCAGACAAAGCGAGTTCGCCTAAAAATTCATACTGTCTTAATGGCTCGTGGGGGAGTTGGCCTGATGATGCGAGTATGGCTATCGCAATTGCGAGGTCATACCGACCGCTTTCTTTTGGTAAATCGGCTGGCGCTAAATTAACCGTCATTTTTTTAGCTGGATATTCAAATCCACTGTTTAGTAGAGCGCTTCGAACTCTATCTCTTGCTTCTTTTACTGCTGTTTCTGGTAGCCCAACAAGTGTTAAACCTGGAAGCCCATTACTAATATGTGCTTCAACAGTAACAAGAGGTGCTTCTAACCCAATTGATGCTCTAGTGTAAACAATCGCTAATGTCATAAGCCCTCCAATATCATTTACAGAGTAATATTCTGCTGAAAGTAAGTTTACTTATCTTGGGTAGATAATATGTTTGCGAAGCTGCTCGACAATTTAATTACTTAGTTACTGGACTGTTTCAATTTACTGCGAGCAGCTTCGAAGTCTTGTTATAATTGGGGTTGTGAGGATGTTATAAAGCATGGAGACTATTCTGAGCTTGGAAATCAGTAAGAAAAAATAATTAATTTCTCTGTGTGAGTTTTAATGGCGCTAGATGATTGTTATGGATGATATAGCTGATCATGCTGGGTATTTTGTTGAATATTACTGATGAATGGGTGTTTAAGTAGTTTATAATGCTAATTATCTCATAGGTATGTGATT
This sequence comes from Providencia sp. PROV201, assembly GCF_028479545.1. Taxonomy (NCBI): domain Bacteria; kingdom Pseudomonadati; phylum Pseudomonadota; class Gammaproteobacteria; order Enterobacterales; family Morganellaceae; genus Providencia; species Providencia sp. PROV201. Next base: position 157,047 of record NZ_JAMPNW010000010.1, on the reverse strand, counting down.
TTTAAGTGATTTAATGTTTTGAAAATAAATAAATTAAATAAAAGTTGTCAAAACAATTTTAAAATGATAACTCTAAATAATAGATAATTAAGAATATTGAAAAAGTAAAATACATGAACGCATTTATCCAAGCAGTTAGCCTAATTATTATTAGCGTGGTGGTGATTATTATCCCACCGTGCGGGGCTGCACTTGGACGACGAAGGCTAAAATAACAGCCAGATCTTACGAGAACCCCGCACCGAAAGGCGCGGGGTTTTTTTTGACATAAATGTTGATTAATGCAAACACACAAAATAAAACATAACAAATACAAATAGATAAAGTAGATGGACAGGAGATAAAGCATGAACGGAGCACAATGGTTAGTTCAAGCATTGCGAGCACAGGGGGTTGATACCGTATTTGGTTATCCTGGTGGCGCAATAATGCCAGTTTATGATGCATTGTATGATGGTGGAGTTGAGCATTTGTTGTGTCGACATGAGCAAGGTGCTGTAATCGCTGCGATTGGCTATGCACGTTCAACAGGAAAAACAGGGGTATGTATCGCAACATCTGGCCCTGGTGCAACAAATGTTATCACGGGATTAGCTGACGCATTATTAGACTCCGTCCCTGTTGTCGCGATTACCGGGCAAGTCGCCTCTGAGTTTATCGGAACCGATGCCTTTCAGGAAATCGATGTCTTAGGGTTGTCTTTAGCTTGTACTAAACATAGCTTTTTAGTTGAAGATATCGAAGATTTACCTCGCATTCTTGCTGAGGCTTTCGCAATCGCAAATAGTGGGCGTCCTGGCCCTGTACTGATTGATATTCCGAAAGATATTCAGCTACAACAAGCTGAGCTGTCTCCGTTTTTAATGCCAGTAGAGCAGGAAGTTACCTCGCCTTTATCTGAAATTCAACAAGCTAGAATGTTATTAGAACAATCAGAAAAGCCTATGTTGTATGTTGGCGGTGGTGTTGGAATGTCTGGTGCGGTTACAGAATTGCGTGAATTTATTGAGTTTACAGGCATTCCTTCAGTTGCAACATTAAAAGGTCTTGGTGCTGTGAGTCCTTTAGATGAAAACTATTTAGGTATGTTAGGGATGCATGGCACTAAGGCAGCCAATATCTCAGTACAACGTTGTGACCTACTCATCGCTGTTGGTGCTCGTTTTGATGATAGGGTAACAGGTAAGTTAAATACTTTTGCACCGAACGCCAAAGTGATTCATATCGATATAGATCACGTAGAACTGGATAAATTGCGTCAAACTCATGTTGCGCTGCATGGTGATGCAAAGGTATTACTGCCTGAATTAATGCTTAAAAAATCAATTGCGCTTTGGCAGCAGGAAGTTCAGCAACTTAAAAAAGAATTCGGTTGGCGTTATGACCATCCTGGTGAGCCTATTTATGCGCCATTATTACTGAAACAGCTGTCGGATAAAATGAAGCCAAATACGGTTGTTACCACTGATGTAGGGCAACACCAAATGTGGTCAGCGCAACATATCACCGTTGATGCGCCTGAAAACTTCTTAACTTCAAGCGGGCTTGGAACCATGGGGTTTGGTATCCCTGCGGCAATTGGTGCACAGGTTGCTAGGCCTGAAGATACCGTTGTCTGTGTCTCTGGGGATGGCTCATTTATGATGAATGTCCAAGAGCTGGGAACCATCAAACGTAAGCAACTTCCTGTAAAAATCCTTTTGATCGATAACCAACGATTAGGCATGGTCCGTCAGTGGCAAGAACTGTTTTTTGAACAGCGCTATAGCGAAACAATTTTAACAGATAACCCTGATTTTGTGGCATTAGCCAGTGCGTTTGGTATCAAAGGCCAACGGATCACGGACAAGTCGGAAGTTAACTCTGCATTAGATGAATTACTTAATAGCGAAGGTGCCTATTTATTACAGGTATCAATTAATGAATTAGAAAATGTCTGGCCGTTGGTTCCACCTGGGGCTAGTAATGAAAAAATGATGGAGAAACCATTATGATGCAACATCAAATCTCGATATTGGCCCGTTTCCGTCCTGAGGTTTTAGAGCGTATATTAAGGGTCACTCGCCATCGTGGATTTCGTATTAATGCCATGAATATGGGGCAATCGACAGACGGCGACAATGTTAATATTGAACTTACTGTAAGTAGTCAAAGGCCATTAATCCAGCTTTGTGCACAGTTAACCAAGCTTTCAGACATTACAGAAGTTGAAGTACGACAACAAGAATCACGACTATTACGCACACAAAGTGCAATGTAAGGAATATACAAATGACTAAGAAAGCTGACTTTATTTGGTTTAACGGTGAAATGACGCCATGGGCTGATGCAAAGGTTCATGTTATGTCTCATGCTCTGCACTATGGTACATCAGTGTTTGAAGGCGTCCGTTGTTATGACTCACACAAAGGTCCCGTGGTCTTCCGCCACCGTGAGCATATGCAACGTTTGCATGATTCAGCGAAAATTTACCGTATGCCTGTCAGCTACAGTGTGGAAGAGTTAATGGAAGCATGTCGTGCAACTCTGCGTAAAAATAACTTAGTCAGTGCATATATTCGCCCATTAGTATTTATTGGTGATGTTGGTATGGGTGTTAACCCACCAGACGGTTATAACACCGATGTGATTTTAGCTGCGTTCCCATGGGGTGCTTATTTAGGTGAAGAAGCGTTAGACCAAGGCATTGATGCGATGGTGTCTTCTTGGAATCGTGTTGCACCAAACACCATTCCTACAGGGGCAAAAGCAGGTGGTAACTACCTGTCTTCATTACTGGTTGGTAGTGAAGCGCGTCGCCATGGTTACCAAGAAGGGATTGCACTAGATGTTCATGGGTATCTTTCAGAAGGCGCAGGGGAAAATATTTTTGAGGTGAAAGATGGCATCCTGTATACGCCTCCTTTCACATCATCTGCATTACCAGGTATTACACGCGATGCAATTTTAACCTTAGCAAAAGATATGGGTATTGAAGTTCGTGAGCAAACACTATCACGCGAATCTCTCTATCTTGCTGATGAAGTCTTTATGACAGGCACAGCTGCCGAAATTACGCCAGTACGTAGCGTTGATGGTATCCAAGTCGGCATTGGTCGTTGTGGCCCAGTAACCAAGAAAATTCAGCAAGCATTCTTTGGCTTATTTGATGGCACAACAGAAGATAAATGGGGCTGGTTAGATCCAGTAAACCCTTAATAATTAAATTGAAATAGATGTTACAGGCGGACGTTCCCCGCCTGTTTTAAACACGGGAGTTAAAGATATGCCTAAGTACCGTTCAGCAACAACAACTCATGGTCGTAATATGGCTGGGGCTCGTGCATTATGGCGTGCAACAGGCATGACCGATGCTGATTTTGGAAAGCCCATTATTGCTGTTGTTAACTCATTCACACAGTTTGTTCCTGGTCACGTACATCTACGTGATTTAGGCAAATTAGTTGCAGAGCAAATTGAAAATGCAGGTGGTGTTGCGAAAGAGTTTAATACAATCGCAGTTGACGATGGGATTGCCATGGGACATGGCGGAATGCTGTATTCCTTACCTTCTCGTGAATTAATTGCAGACTCGGTTGAATATATGGTGAATGCACACTGTGCGGATGCCATGGTATGTATTTCAAACTGCGATAAGATCACCCCAGGCATGTTGATGGCGTCATTGCGCCTCAATATTCCAGTTATTTTTGTTTCGGGTGGCCCGATGGAAGCGGGTAAAACCAAGCTTTCAGACCAAATTATCAAGCTCGATTTGGTTGATGCCATGATCCAAGGAGCGAACCCAAATGTGAGCGATGCAGATAGCGAGCAAATAGAACGTTCAGCATGCCCAACGTGTGGTTCTTGCTCAGGAATGTTTACTGCAAACTCAATGAACTGCTTAACTGAGGCGCTTGGGTTATCTCAGCCAGGAAATGGCTCATTGTTGGCGACTCACGCAGATCGCGAAACGTTATTTATTAATGCAGGTAAGCGCATTGTTGAATTAACCAAACGCTATTACGAACAAGATGATGACAGTGCGTTACCACGTAATATTGCTAATAAATCCGCATTTGAAAATGCGATGACGTTGGATATTGCCATGGGTGGTTCAACTAACACCGTCCTGCACTTACTGGCAGCCGCTCAGGAAGCAGAGATCGATTTCACCATGGATGATATCGACCGCTTATCACGTAAAGTTCCACACCTCTGTAAGGTTGCACCGAGTACGCAAAAATACCATATGGAAGATGTTCACCGTGCTGGTGGTGTTATCGGTATTTTAGGTGAGCTGAGCCGTGCAGGTTTGCTGCAAGAAAATGTGACTAATATTTTAGGCCTTAGCTTCCAAGAAACACTAGCGCAATATGATGTGATGTTAACAAAGGACGAGTCTGTCAAATCGATGTTTTCCGCAGGCCCTGCCGGGATCCGCACGACAAAAGCTTTTTCGCAGAATTGCCGTTGGCCGTCATTGGATACTGACCGTGAAAATGGGTGTATCCGTAGTATTGAGCATGCGTATAGTTTGGATGGGGGCCTTGCTGTCCTGTCTGGAAATATTGCAGAGGATGGCTGTATTGTTAAAACAGCAGGGGTTGATGAAGGTAGCTTAACATTCCGTGGCCCAGCCAAAGTGTTTGAAAGCCAAGATGATGCCGTTGAGTCGATCCTCGGTGGAAAAGTTGTTGAAGGTGATGTGGTTGTTATTCGCTATGAAGGGCCTAAAGGTGGCCCAGGCATGCAAGAAATGCTGTATCCAACCTCATATCTGAAATCAATGGGGTTAGGCAAAAGCTGTGCATTGATAACGGATGGCCGCTTTTCAGGTGGTAGCTCTGGGCTTTCTATCGGCCATATTTCGCCAGAAGCCGCGAGTGGTGGCTTATTAGCATTAGTTCAAGATGGCGATATTATTGATATTGATATTCCAAAAAGAACGATTGCGCTGGATGTTAGTGAAAGCGAATTGAATCAACGTCGTGAAGCTGAATTGGCTCGAGGTGATAAAGCTTATACTCCGCGTAATCGTCAGCGTGAGGTTTCTTTTGCTCTGCGTGCTTACGCTTCTTTGGCGACGAGCGCAGACAAAGGTGCTGTTCGTGACAAGTCGAAATTAGGGGGCTAATTGTGGCGGCAGCAAAACCATTACCGGTTGCCCCAACCGGAGCAGATTACTTAAAAGCGGCGCTGAGTGCGCCGGTTTATGAAGCTGCACAAGTAACGCCTCTTCAACAGATGGATAAAATATCTTCACGCTTGGGCAATACCATTTTAGTCAAGCGCGAAGATAGGCAGCCAGTACATAGCTTTAAGCTCCGTGGTGCTTACGCCATGATTGCGAGTTTAACTGAAGAGCAAAAAAGCAAAGGTGTGGTGACCGCTTCTGCTGGGAATCACGCTCAAGGCGTTGCGTTATCGGCAAATCGTGTGGGTGTGAAAGCAAAAATCGTCATGCCAGTTGCGACAGCGGATATCAAAGTGGATGCCGTACGTAGTTTCGGTGGCGAAGCTATTTTACATGGTGCCAATTTTGATGAAGCGAAAGCGAAAGCCATTGCAATGGCAGAAGAGGATGGTTACACTTTCGTTCCACCTTTTGACCACCCTTCAGTCATTGCAGGCCAAGCCACGATAGCACTTGAACTATTGCAACAAGATGTTCATTTAGACCGAATTTTTATCCCAGTAGGTGGCGGTGGGTTAATTGCGGGCGTCGCTGTGATTATCAAGCAATTAATGCCTGAAATTAAAATCATTGGTGTAGAGTCGGAAGACGCTGCTTGTTTAAAAGCGGCATTAGAGGCGGGACACCCTGTTGATTTACCGCGTGTTGGCTTATTTGCAGAAGGTGTAGCAGTAAAACGCATCGGAGACGAAACCTTCAGGTTGTGCCAGCAATATGTTGATGATGTTATTACTGTTGATAGCGATTCCATTTGTGCAGCACTGAAAGATATTTTTGAAGATGTTCGCGCGATAGCAGAACCTTCAGGCGCTTTGGCACTGGCCGGATTGAAAAAATATGTACAGCAGCACAACATCAAAGGCGAACGTTTAGCACATATTTTGTCCGGTGCGAATATGAATTTCCACGGGCTGCGTTATGTTTCTGAGCGCTGTGAAATTGGTGAACAACGAGAAGCCTTGCTGGCAGTGACCATTCCTGAGCAAAAAGGGAGTTTTTTACGCTTTTGCCAGTTATTAGGTCATCGAGCAATTACGGAGTTTAACTATCGATATACGGATGCCGATCCTGATCGTGCTTGTATTTTTGTTGGGGTGCGTTTAAGTGGCCGTGATGGCGAGCGCTCGGAGATTATCCAAGAGCTCAAAAGTAACGGCTATGAAGTCGATGATTTATCTGATGATGAAATGGCCAAACTCCATGTGCGTTACATGATTGGTGGCCGCCCATCAAAGCCATTAGATGAAAGATTGTATAGCTTTGAATTTCCAGAGTCTCCAGGTGCATTACTGAGATTCTTAGAGACTCTTGGGACTCATTGGAATATTACGTTATTTCATTATCGCAGCCATGGTACGGATTATGGACGAGTGCTGGCGGCATTTGAACTGGCCGGGCCAGAAGTACGTTTTGATAGGCATCTTGATGCGCTAGGTTATGAATATCATGATGAAACAGGAAACCCGTCTTTCCGTTTTTTCTTAGCGCCACAAGATAACCAAAGAACCTTAGACTGAGTTGTCCGGGAGTAACTCCCAGAACGCTTTAATTAATGGTTCACTCAGGCGTTTGCTTAATAGGCAAACGCCGAGTTCAAAAGGTTCAACCATTGAAATATTATCGAGCTGTGAAATACGGCTACGTACGGGCTCTGGGCTGTTATCAACGACCACGCTGGGGATCAAGGCAATGCCACATCCCAAAGCCACCATTGACACAATAGCCTCATGGCCCGATACCGTCGCATAAATGACGGGGTTATTGATATTATGGCGACGGAACCAAAGTTCGATACGTTTACGTGATGGGCCATGCTCAGGCAGGATGAAGGGGACGGTAGACCAATCAGGTTCAGCCTCTGTTACCATACTTCGTACTGCACAGGGTAGTGATGGAGCAATCAAAACGAGAGGGATTTCGCCGATTTTTGCAAAACGGACGTTATCAGGTAAGCGCTCGGGTTTGCCTGCGATACCAAGGTCAGCCTCATGAGTTTCCACTTTTTCAACGGCATCAGCTGCGTCCCCTGTCGTGAGCTTAATTTCAACTAATGGGTGCAGCGCACGGAATTTATCTAACACTTCGGGTAAATGACTATAGGCTGCCGTAACAGAACAGAAAAGGTGCAGTTCTCCACTGAGCGATGGGCTTTGCTGGTTGAGAGCATGTTGCAGTTGTTGATATTGCAATAATGTTTGTTGGGCAAATTGCTTAAGATGCTCCCCTGCTTGGGTCAATTTGACTGAGCGGTTATCGCGCACAAATAGTGGGTGACCCAGCTGTTCTTCGAGGCGTTGTATTTGTCTAGACAATGTGGAAGGGCTGACATGCATCGCTTTAGATGTGCGCCCGAAGTGGCAACTTTGTGCTAAATGCAAAAAAAGCTTGAGATCGCGAATGTCCATTTTGCCCTCTAATAACATAATTAATGACGTTGCAGATATTGCAACATTGTATTGTTAATATATCAATTTAAGCAATGCGAAACATCGCATATAGTAAATCCATAAACGCTCAAAAATGAGCGACAGGCAGACTGCCGGACATAACGAACACAACAGAACAATGGAGTATGACAATGGCGAATTATTTTAACACATTGAATTTACGTGAGCAGTTAGCTCAATTAGGTAAGTGCCGTTTTATGCAGCGCGAAGAATTTGCGGATGAAGCGGGCTTTCTGAAAGGTAAAAAAATCGTCATCGTCGGTTGTGGAGCACAAGGTCTGAACCAAGGCCTGAATATGCGTGACTCAGGTTTAGATATTGCTTATGCATTACGTGATGAAGCAATTGCAGAGAAACGTGCTTCATGGCGCAAAGCGACAGAAAATGGTTTCAAAGTTGGGACTTATAAAGAATTGATCCCTACTGCTGATTTGGTTGTTAACTTAACGCCAGACAAACAGCATTCAGCCGTTGTTCGTGCTGTTCAGCCTATGATGAAACAAGGCGCAGCACTGGGTTATTCACATGGCTTCAACATTGTTGAAGTTGGCGAAGAAATCCGTAAAGACATTACTGTTGTGATGGTTGCTCCAAAATGTCCAGGTACTGAAGTACGTGAAGAATACAAGCGTGGTTTTGGTGTTCCAACGCTGATTGCAGTACACCCAGAAAATGACCCGAAAGGTGAGGGTATGGCGATTGCTAAAGCGTGGGCGGCAGCGACTGGCGGTCACCGTGCAGGTGTTCTGGAATCCTCATTTGTTGCAGAAGTTAAGTCTGACCTGATGGGTGAGCAAACGATTCTGTGTGGTATGTTGCAAGCGGGTGCATTACTGAGCTACGACAAAATGGTCGCAGACGGTGTTGAGCCAGGCTACGCAGGTAAATTAATTCAGTTTGGTTGGGAAACTATCACTGAAGCGCTGAAACAAGGCGGTATCACGCTGATGATGGATCGCTTATCTAACCCTGCGAAAGTGCGTGCTTATGCGTTATCTGAGCAACTGAAAACTATCATGGCGCCATTGTTCCACAAACATATGGATGACATCATTTCAGGCGAATTTTCTGCAACAATGATGGCAGACTGGGCAAATGATGATAAAAACTTGCTGACATGGCGTGAAGAGACAGGCAAAACAGCATTTGAAAATTACCCTGAATATAACGGGAAAATTGCGGAACAAGAGTACTTCGACCACGGTGTTCTGTTAGTTGCTATGGTTAAAGCAGGCGTTGAGTTAGCGTTCGATACGATGTTAGAAGCGGGTATCTTAGAAGAATCGGCTTACTATGAGTCACTGCATGAGTTACCACTGATTGCGAACACTATTGCTCGTAAACGTTTATATGAAATGAACGTGGTTATCTCTGATACTGCAGAATATGGTAACTATCTGTTTTCATTCGCAGTTGTACCAATGCTGAAGGATTTCATGACGAAATTACAAGCAGGGGATTTAGCGAAACCAGTTGCAGATAATGGTACTGATAACGCGCAGTTACGTGATATCAACGAAGCTATCCGTAATCATCCGATTGAGAAGATCGGTAAGACTTTACGGGGTTATATGACGGATATGAAGAAGATTGCGGTCGGCTAATTTTTCGTCACTCTTCGCGTGATAGGTGCGTTGGCTACACTCTGTTACCTTCCTCTAACGCGAATAGTTTAGAAAAATGGATTGATGGTATAAAAGAAAAAGAACAAAACCACATCTTTCTGATGAATGATGTGGTTTTTTGTTTTTTATAAATAGAGAAGATCGTTGCTCAAGAGTTGGCTCGGTTTCTGCTACAATCTGTAGCGAATTCCTTTTTGAATAACTGAGTGATGTAGAGAAGCCATGCGATTAAACCCAAGCCAACAGCAGGCAGTTGAATTTGTCGATGGCCCGTGCCTTGTATTGGCGGGAGCGGGGTCAGGCAAAACACGTGTTATTACCAATAAAATTGCGCATTTAATTCGCCAATGTGGTTATCAGCCTAGGCAAATTGCAGCGGTGACTTTCACCAATAAAGCAGCGCGGGAAATGAAAGAACGCGTGGCACAAACCTTGGGTAAGAAAGAAGCGCGTGGTTTGATCATATCCACCTTCCATACATTAGGGTTGGAAATTATTAAGCGTGAATATAAAGCGCTGGGTATTAAAGCCAACTTTTCGCTATTTGACGACCAAGACCAGATGGCATTGTTGAAAGAGCTCACTTTTGACTTGCTAGAAGAAGATAAAGACTTACTCAAGGAATTGATCTCAGCGATCTCAAATTGGAAAAATGATCTTATCTCGCCACAACAGGTTATAGGCCAAGCACGGAGTGAAAAAGAGCATCACTTTGCCGAGTGTTATCGTCGCTATGAACTTCATCTGAAAAGTTGCAATGTGTTGGATTTTGATGATTTAATCAGCAAACCTACCATGTTGTTATATCAGAATGAAGAAGTTCGCGAGCGCTGGCAGCAAAAAATTCGTTACTTGCTGGTGGATGAGTACCAAGATACCAATACGAGTCAGTATCAGTTGGTTAAATTGCTTGTGGGGCAGCGGGCAAGGTTTACGGTTGTGGGTGATGACGACCAGTCAATCTATTCATGGCGTGGAGCAAGGCCGCAAAATTTAGTTTTATTGAATCAGGACTTCCCTAAGTTAAATGTTATTAAGCTTGAGCAAAATTACCGTTCATCCGAACGAATTTTAAAGGCTGCGAATATTTTAATTGCCAATAACCCTCATGTATTTGAAAAAAAACTATTTTCAGAGCTGGGGTATGGTGCGCCAATTCGGGTTCTTACCGCAAATAATGAAGATCACGAAGCCGAAAGAGTGATTGGGGAGCTTATTGCACACCACTTTATTAATAAGACGGAATATAAAGATTACGCCATTTTGTATCGCGGTAACCATCAATCGCGTATTTTTGAAAAAATGTTGATGCAAAACCGCATTCCGTATCGTATTTCGGGGGGGACTTCGTTTTTCTCTCGCCCTGAAATCAAAGACTTATTAGCTTATTTGCGAGTATTGACGAACCCTGAAGATGACAGTGCTTTTTTACGTATCGTCAATACTCCACGTCGAGAGATTGGCCCCAAAACTATCCAAAAATTGGGGGAATGGGCAAACCAGCGGGGCAAAAGCTTGTATCAAGCCAGTTTTGATCTAGGGCTTGAACAAAGCTTAAAAGGCAAAGGATTAGAAGCATTACAGCGTTTCACTCATTGGATGGACAGTATTGTTCGAACGTCGGAACGTGAACCTTTAATTGCGGTGCGTGATTTGCTGCGCGAAATGGATTATGAAAGCTGGTTATATGAAACGTCGACCAGTACTAAAGCGGCTGAAATGCGAATGAAAAACGTCAACCAATTGTTCACATGGATGAGTGAAATGGTGGAAGGTGATGAGCTCAATGACCCAATGACATTGAGCCAAGTGGTTACCCGCTTTACGCTGCGCGATATGATGGAGCGTGGTGAGGATGATGAAGAATCAGACCAAGTTCAACTCATGACGTTGCATGCCTCTAAAGGTCTTGAATTCCCTTATGTTTTTTTGGTTGGTATGGAAGAGGGGCTATTGCCACACCAAAGTAGTATTGATGAAAACAATATTGATGAAGAACGCCGTTTAGCCTATGTGGGAATTACGCGGGCACAAAGAGAGCTGTTTTTTTCTCATTGCCGTGAGCGCCGCCAATATGGTGAATTAATCCGCCCTGAATTAAGCCGTTTTCTTCTTGAATTACCTCAAGATGATTTGCAATGGGAGCAGGAGCGTAAAGTGGTTAGTGCGCAGGAGCGTATGCAGAAAGGGCAATCAGCATTAGCTGATATTAAAGCCCGTTTAGGGTTAAATAAAAAAAGCGAGTAACGGTAACTAATTGAATTTCCACACTAGAGTCGGCCTAGTGTGGAAAATATTATCAATTTGAACTATTACGTTCTTCCAACTCTAAAACCCAATTTACATAGCCCTGCCATTGGACTTCTTGCTGTAAATTTTCAGCTCGTAGAGGGTGAGAAGATAACCAACGATAGGGCAATGTAATGGTTAATATTTGTGCATTCACATTAAGCCTAAGAGCAGGCAAGGTATCATCCCGTCTACGGCTCGCAAAAATAATGGCGAGACGAAGTAAACGACATAAATCATATGCATGCTGCATGGGTAACGCATTTTGTTGGCTTAATGGCGTTAAATCAACAGGGCCTTGCTGGTTTATCAATAATGCAGCAAGTAACCGTTTTTGAGCTGGAGTGAAGCCAGGTAAATCAAGGTGTGTTATGAGGTAGCTAGCGTGCTCGGGGCCTTTACGGAAATCAACACTCAAGCCGATTTCATGTAAGGCGCATGCACTTGATAGTAAATCACGACAGCGAGTATCTAAGCCCCAATCTTTCGCGACTTGCAAGTAAAAATATTCTGCAAGTTGACGAACTCGGCCAGCTTGTTCGATATCGACTTGGAAGCGCCGTTGAATATTGCGAACGGTACGAGCGCGAATATCCTGCTCAATAGGAAGCTGTAGCATACCATAGACAAGACCTTCACGAAGTGCGCCGCCAGCCAGTGTCATGTTATCAATGTTTAATGCTTCAAAGATAGCAATCAAAATAGACAAGCCGCTTGGAAAAACCAGAGCGCGTTCGAAGGTTAAGCCGTCAATTTCAAGCTCTTCAAGTTTTTGGCATTGAATGGCTTTGCGCTTAAGCTGTTGTAATTTAGAAAGAGTGATCAGTTCATCCATGCCTTGGGCAATCATGATTTCCTGAATGGCTTGTACAGTACCGGATGCACCAACACATATCTTCCACCCATGTGTCTTTAGTGCATCAGCAATAGGGGCGATGACATTATGGGCAGCGGCTTGAGCCGCTGCGAAGTTTTCTTCGGTTAAACTTCTATCGCCAAAGTAGCGCTCAAGCCAAGTTACACACCCCATTTCAAGGCTGTAGAGTTGCTCTGCTTTTGCGCCTGTACCCGTAACTAGCTCAGTGCTTCCCCCTCCAATATCAACCACTAAGCGTTGATCTGGCCCGCCAGTTGTATGTGCAACACCTTGATAAATCAAACGAGCTTCTTCTTCCCCTTGAATGACTTTAACAGGGTTTCCTAAAATTTGGCTGGCTTTTTCGATGAAAATATCGGCATTTTTAGCTAGACGCAAAGTCGCTGTTGCGACAACACGAATTTGTGTATTCGGAATATCTTGTAAGTGTTCCGAAAACAGGCGCAAGCATTGCCAGCCTCGCTCCATTGCTTGCTCAGAAAGCAGGTTGTTGTTATCTAACCCTGCTGCAAGACGAACTTTGCGTTTAACCCTAGAGATGACCTGAATGCTGCCAGCAGTCTCACGTACAACGAGCATATGAAAACTGTTTGAGCCTAAATCGATGGCGGCATAAAGAGAAGAAGATTTCAGCATATCGTTTTTACTCAGCCTGGACGTTTATGGTTGTTACGTGGGCCATTGTGGCGACGCTGCGAATTCGAATTACGGCGAGGGCCTCCAGGACGTGGGCGATGACGGCGTTTTGGCGCAGGTAAATCGCTCAATAATGCATCACTGTTATATTTACTCACAGGGATTGAGTGTTGGATATATTCTTCAATAGCTGGCAGGTTAAGTGCATATTCTTCACAGGCTAAGCTAATTGAGTTTCCGCTTTCGCCAGCACGGCCAGTACGGCCAATACGGTGTACATAATCTTCACAGTCATCAGGTAAGTCGTAGTTAAAGACATGAGTTACTGATGGAATATGTAAACCACGTGCAGCAACATCAGTTGCCACTAAAATATCTAAATGGCCTTGTGTGAATTGCTCTAATATACGCAGTCGTTTTTTCTGTGCGACATCGCCAGTTAGCAAGCCTACACGATGACCATCGGCAGCTAAATGCGCCCAAATATCATCACAACGGTGTTTGGTATTGGCGAAAATAATACAACGCTCTGGCCACTCTTCTTCAAGTAGCGTTTGGAGCAAGCGCATTTTCTCTTCATTAGAAGGGTAAAATAACTCTTCTTTAATACGATGACCTGTTTTTTGTAAAGGTTCGACCTCAACATATTCAGGGTTATTCATTTGTTCGAAAGCTAATTCTCTTACTCGGTAAGATAAAGTTGCAGAAAACAGCAAGTTAAGCCTGTCTGCGGCACCTGGCATGCGACGGAAAATCCAGCGGATATCTTTAATGAAACCAAGGTCATACATACGGTCGGCTTCATCGAGGACCACAACTTGAATCGCACTTAAGTCGACATGGCCTTGTTTTGCGTAGTCGATTAAACGGCCAGTTGTACCAATAAGGATATCAACACCGTTTTGTAAAACCTTCAGTTGCTCATCATAGCCGTCACCACCGTATGCTAAGCCCATTTTCAGGCCAGTGTACTCAGCGAGCTCTTTAGCATCTGAATAGATTTGTACAGCGAGTTCGCGTGTCGGCGCCATAATGAGAGCACGAGGCTGATTCGCTTTTTTACCCTCAATCGCAGGGTGAGTTAATAAATAATGGAATGTAGACGTTAAAAAAGCTAACGTTTTCCCTGTACCGGTTTGCGCTTGACCCGCCACGTCTTTGCCTTCGACAGTAAAAGGCAAGGTGGACGCCTGGATAGGCGTGCAAAAATTGAAGCCTTTTTTATTTAGAGCTTCAATGACTTTAGGGTGCAATGCGAAGTCGGAAAACTTCTTTTCTGTCAAGTGTGCTTTACTCATAGTATGTTAGAATATCAGTTAACGGTTGGTTTACGAAAGTGTATCTTTTGAAATAAAGCATACTGCTGCCAATAATGTTACACTAAGTCTGCAAAAGATGACCCCTTGGAGTACAACATGAGCGATAAAATTATACATATAACTGATGCAAGTTTTGCAACTGAAGTTTTGAACGCAAGTTCACCTGTTCTCGTCGATTTTTGGGCAGCATGGTGTGGTCCTTGTAAAATGATCGCGCCTATTCTTGATGAAGTTGCTGAAGAATATACAGGCAAACTGACTATCACAAAACTGAATATTGATGAAAACCCAGGTACTGCTCCAAAATATGGAATTCGTGGTATCCCGACCTTGCTTTTATTCAAAAATGGTGAAGTCGCAGCAACGAAAGTCGGTGCATTATCAAAAACGCAACTGAAAGAATTTTTAGACGAAAATCTGTAAGTTATCGTTATATGTAAGCTAAAACGTTTAGCGGTATATCTATTTTATCTAGAGAGCCGCTAGACGTCTTCACTTAAGCATGATAAGTTATCTTTATTCCTCGTATAGCACCCATATGAATTACCTTGTATTCCATTGCTCTTATCTTACATATCTAGCTTGTTAGTTCAGTATTGTGATGTCTTTTTTGATCAAAAAACTGATGACATAATGATTTTAAATATGAAATTGAAAGTTTAGACGTTGAGTTATAGCCGTATTCAATATCTTCTGTTTCAATGTATCCTTCATATGAATTAAAGATAGTGCATAAACGAACATAGTGAAATTCAATATTTTTATATCTTTTGGATATAAAAATGAAGTGGGAGAAGGTTGGCATTGAGCTGTTATGTGTTTTTTAATGCTAATCTGACATTAAATTTGCGATATTGGGATGGATGTTGTCCTAAATGTACAAAAAACTATTGCTAATATTGTCTGTGTTTCTAATAATATGCCACACATCATCAAGATGAGTTGCAGTCAAATGTTAGAGTAATCTTAGTAATGGCTAGCACAAGATTTTTTTGCATTGCTGTTTGCTTTTGGTAAAAATTAGCGATCAGCAGGGCAGTATAAAGTTAAACTGGCACTTAATAATAAGCTGCCGTCAATTTACGTTCATAGTTCGAGAATTACCCCGAGTTAAAGAACCCACCATTATGAATCTTACCGAATTAAAAAATACGCCAGTATCAGAATTGATTACGTTAGGCGAAAACATGGGGCTAGAGAACTTAGCCCGTATGAGAAAGCAGGATATTATTTTCTCTATTTTGAAGCAGCATGCGAAAAGTGGCGAAGATATTTTCGGCGATGGCGTACTGGAAATATTGCAGGATGGATTTGGTTTCCTCCGTTCAGCAGACAGTTCTTACCTCGCAGGTCC
This sequence comes from Providencia sp. PROV201, assembly GCF_028479545.1. Taxonomy (NCBI): domain Bacteria; kingdom Pseudomonadati; phylum Pseudomonadota; class Gammaproteobacteria; order Enterobacterales; family Morganellaceae; genus Providencia; species Providencia sp. PROV201. The sequence continues at coordinate 141,324 of NZ_JAMPNW010000010.1, read as the reverse complement.
TGATGATATCTACGTTTCTCCTAGCCAAATCCGCCGTTTTAACTTACGTACAGGTGACACAATTTCAGGAAAAATTCGTCCTCCTAAAGAAGGTGAACGTTATTTTGCCCTCCTAAAAGTCAACGAAGTTAACTACGACAAACCTGAAAATGCCCGCAGTAAAATTCTTTTCGAAAACCTAACTCCATTGCATGCAAACCGTCGTCTGCGTATGGAACGTGGTAACGGTTCAACTGAAGATTTAACTGCACGTGTACTGGATCTTGCGGCGCCAATCGGTCGTGGCCAACGTGGTCTGATTGTTGCTCCACCGAAAGCGGGTAAAACAATGTTGCTGCAAAACATTGCAGCAAATATTGCACACAATTATCCTGATTGCGTTCTGATGGTTCTGTTGATCGATGAACGTCCTGAGGAAGTGACAGAAATGCAGCGTTTAGTTAAAGGTGAAGTAATCGCTTCAACTTTCGATGAGCCTGCAGCACGTCACGTTCAAGTCGCTGAGATGGTGATTGAGAAAGCGAAACGTCTAGTTGAACATAAAAAAGACGTTATCATTTTACTCGACTCTATTACGCGTCTGGCCCGTGCATACAACACCGTTGTACCTTCCTCTGGGAAAGTATTAACCGGTGGTGTGGATGCTAACGCATTACACCGTCCAAAACGTTTCTTCGGTGCTGCTCGTAATGTTGAAGAAGGTGGAAGCCTGACAATCATTGCAACTGCACTGGTTGATACCGGTTCTAAGATGGATGAAGTTATTTACGAAGAGTTTAAAGGTACAGGTAACATGGAACTGCACCTGTCTCGTAAGATTGCAGAAAAACGTGTTTTCCCTGCAATAGACTACAACCGTTCTGGTACGCGTAAAGAAGAGTTACTGACATCGCAAGATGAGTTACAAAAAATGTGGATCCTGCGTAAGATCATTCACCCAATGGGCGAAATCGATGCAATGGAGTTCCTCATCAGTAAATTAGCGATGACGAAAACTAACGAAGAGTTCTTTGATTTTATGAAAAGAGCGTAACCGTTAAGGTTCTCTGTGTATTATAAAAAAGGTGCCTGTTATGGCACCTTTTTTTGTTTTTTATACACGGTAGTCGCGTATAAAAATTAAAACATATCATATTAAGTAAGGCTTAATATTTTGCTGATTGAGTTCAATGGATTAAGATGCCGTTTTATTGCTTTGTTTATAAATAACATTGAATAAATAGGCGAGATTTTTATTAGAACATTAATGATAAACGATAAAAACACCAATGCATGCAAGTTAACCAACTGAATTAAAAGATAAATACTATGTTTATATTTATTTTGTGATTAGCATTAAATTTATTTTCATCACTTTATTATTTAATCATCAAGCGCTTATTTAAACATCAATCGATTAACGCAATTTTAGAGTATTGCTTTTATGGCATGCATATTGCAGCTATTCAGTATAAAATTAAGGGATGTTTCGTTATTAAATCAAACACACTAATAAAGTGTGAAAACTAATAATGTTACAGGGATCTCTTTATGAATAAAGATTCGTCTTATAGCGGATTCCAGTACTAAGATGATAATGCATTGGCGTATGCTTGTTTACCAGCATTCGCTAAAAAATTAGTTTTGAAAGTTAAATATAAAGATTAAGAGAGTCGAACAGTGGACACCATACACTTTGTAACCAATCTCTTCTACGTTTTCTTGTTTTCATTAGTTTTTATTTTTCTGGCTCGAGTTGTTGCAATAAAAATCGGGTTAGTTGATAAACCTAATTTCAGAAAGAAACACGTAGGATTAGTTCCTCTTGTTGGGGGAATTTCCGTTTTCTTTGGGATCTGTTTTGCATTTTATATCACCGGAGAATACATTCCTCATAAGTGGCTATATATCGCTTGTGCAGGATTACTCGTTTTTATTGGCGCATTAGATGATAGGTTTGATATCAGTGTGAAATTAAGGGCTGGTATCCAAGCGATCGTTGCAGTTGTGATGATGACAGCGGCAGGGTTGAAACTTGAATCACTTGGCCATGCCTTTGGCCCATGGGAACTGGTGCTGGGTCCATTCGGTTATATCGTCACTTTATTTGCGGTATGGGCAGCAATTAACGCTTTTAACATGGTTGATGGCATTGATGGACTATTGGGTGGTTTATCGTCTGTTTCTTTTGGTGCTCTTGGCTTTTTGTTATATCAAAACGGTAACTACGCGTTAGCATTTTGGTGTTTTGCCTTTATTGCAGCTATCCTTCCTTATATTCTTCTGAATTTAGGCGTGCTAGGTCGTCGCTTTAAAGTCTTCATGGGGGATGCGGGAAGTACACTGATTGGGTTCACTATTATTTGGATCCTTGTGGCTTCGACCCAAGAAGAAGTACATCCGATTAACCCAGTTACCGCTTTATGGATTATTGCGATCCCTCTAATGGATATGGTTGCCATTATGTATCGACGTATTCGTAAAGGCATGAGCCCATTTTCACCAGATCGCCAACACATTCACCATTTAATTATGCGTTCTGGCTTTACACCAAAAGGGGCATTTGTGCTGATTACATTATCAGCAGCCGCTTTAGCGTGTGTTGGTATTATTGGTGAACATTTAACATTTGTACCTGAATGGGTAATGTTGGCATTATTTTTGCTTGTATTTATGATGTATGGTTACTGCATCAAACGAGCTTGGAAAGTCGCCCGTTTTATTAAGCGAGTAAGACGTAGAGCACGTAGAGGAGCAGTACGGTAACGACAAAACGAAAATAGAGGTTCTGTGCAGTGAATAACTCAGAAACACAACCGAGTCAGCATCAATCGCCAATAGAGCCGGAATTGGATATCCGTGGTTTATGTCGCTCACTGTGGCAAGGTAAAATTTGGATCGTTGCATTTGCCGTTATTTTTGCTGCAATTGCTTTGGGAGCGTCCTATTTTATGCAGCCAAAGTGGAGTGCGACAGCAATTACGGATTTACCAACCGTCAATAATCTGGGAAGTTACTATTCTCAGCAACAATTTCTGCGCAACCTCGATTCCCGTATTAATAATACGGGGGTAGAAGGGCAATTACCGACAATCGCAAAAGAAGCTTATCAAGAATTCACCAAGCAGCTCGGCTCTTATGATACGCGTCGTCAGTTTTGGCTAAATACAGATTACTATAAGCAGCGTTTAGAGAATGACCCTAAAGCAGATGCCGCATTATTGGATGAGCTCATCAACGATATTGAGTTTACGCCAGCAGATGAAGTCAAAAATTTAACAGATAGCATTAAGTTAGTGGCGGAAACTTCCGCTGATGCGAACCAGTTGCTGCGTCAATATACTCAGTTCGCTAACCAACGTGCGACAACGAATCTCAATGATGAAATTAAAGGCACTTGGGCTACGAAAATGCAATCTATGAAGGCATTGGTTAAACGCGAAGACATGGTGGCAAAGGCTGCTTATGAACGTCGTTTGAATGCTTTAGAACAAGCACTAAAAGTTGCTGAAAAACAAGGTATTGTACGTAATCAAAGTGCAACGCCTGTGGATGAAATTCCAGATTCTAAAATGTTTATGTTAGGTGCCCCTTTATTACAAGCACAGATTGAAACATTGAAAGCAACTGGGCCCGATCACGATAGTGATTACGATCAAAATATTGCCATGTTATCAACATTGAGCGTAGGGCCTACCCTCCAAGATAATTTTCAAGCATATCGCTATTTACGAACGCCTGAAGAGCCCGTTAAACGCGATAGTCCTCGTCGAGCCTTTATGATGGTTCTATGGGGAGCCATAGGGATGTTAGTAGGTGCCGGTGTGGTACTTGCTCGCCGCCGCCCATCTTGATTTTGGGATAAGCCACTGGTGAATTTACCAGTGGCATATAAAGTTATTAAGATTACAAAAGCAGCTCACTGCGAAAGATAAATATAAGAGAGTCACTGTGAAAGTATTGACTGTATTCGGCACACGACCTGAAGCCATTAAAATGGCACCACTGGTTCATGCATTAGCTGAAGATGCAGACTTTGAAGCCAAAGTTTGTGTTACAGCACAGCATCGTGAAATGCTAGATCAAGTACTGAAACTGTTTGAGATCATTCCAGATTACGATCTCAATATTATGAAACCAGGGCAAGATTTAACTGATATCACATGTCGTATTCTTGAAGGGTTGAAAAGCGTTTTTGCTGATTTTCAACCGGATGTTGTTCTTGTTCATGGCGACACCGCAACGACGATGGCAACTAGCCTTGCGGCATTTTACCATCGTATACCTGTAGGGCACGTTGAAGCTGGGTTACGTACAGGAGACCTGTATTCTCCATGGCCTGAGGAAGCAAACCGTAAGATTGCTGGGCATTTAGCAATGTATCACTTCGCCCCAACTGAAAACTCACGCCAAAATCTGTTAAAAGAGTCTATTCCTGACAGCCATATTTTTGTCACCGGAAATAGTGTTATTGATGCGCTATTGTGGGTACGTGATAAAGTCATGAGCGACCAGTATATGATGGAGAAACTGGCCGCAAACTATCCGTTTATCGACCCAAATAAAAAAATGATTTTAGTCACAGGCCACCGTCGTGAAAGTTTTGGTGGCGGTTTTGAGCGGATTTGTCATGCGCTGGCAGAAATTGCACAAGCACATCCAGATGTGCAAGTTGTCTACCCAGTTCACTTAAATCCAAATGTGAGTGAGCCTGTTAAACGTATACTGCATGATATTGATAATATTATTTTAATTAGCCCTCAAGACTACCTACCATTTGTTTATTTAATGAATCATGCTTATTTAATTTTAACAGATTCAGGCGGTATTCAAGAGGAAGCGCCTTCTCTCGGTAAGCCTGTTTTGGTAATGAGAGATACCACAGAACGACCAGAAGCAGTTGATGCAGGAACGGTTCGTCTTGTGGGAACAGACACACAAAAAATTGTGAAAGAAGTTAATCGGTTACTGACAGATGACGCGGAGTATCACGAAATGAGCCGCGCACATAACCCTTATGGGGATGGTCATGCTTGTCAGCGTATTCTTGCAGCATTGAAAAGTAATCAGGTGAAATTATGAGTTTTGAAACTATTTCTGTTATTGGCCTTGGTTATATTGGTTTACCAACAGCAGCAGCCTTTGCATCACGTAAAAAACAAGTGGTTGGTGTCGATGTTAACCAACATGCCGTTGATACTATTAATCAAGGTAAAATCCACATCGTGGAGCCAGAACTGGATATCGTGGTCAAAAAGGCAGTTGAAGAAGGCCACCTGAAAGCCTTTACTAAGCCGCAACCTGCGGATGCTTATCTGATTGCTGTGCCTACGCCATTTAAAGGCGAACACGAACCTGACCTCGCGTATGTACGTGCTGCCGCTGAGTCAGTTGCTCCAGTATTGAAGAAAGGCGATTTAGTCATCCTTGAGTCTACATCGCCAGTAGGAACAACAGAGCAAATGGCAGAGTGGATGGCAGCTGCTCGCCCTGATTTAACTTTCCCCCACCAAGCAGGTGAAGAAGCCGATATCGATGTCGCATACTGCCCTGAGCGCGTGTTACCAGGCCAAGTGATGGTCGAATTAATTAAAAATGACCGCGTTGTTGGTGGAATGACCCCAAAATCCTCCCTGCGTGCTAGTGAGTTATACAATATTTTCCTTGAAGGTGAGTGTGTAATTACTAACTCAAGAACCGCGGAAATGTGTAAGTTAACGGAAAATAGCTTCCGCGATGTGAATATTGCTTTTGCGAATGAATTGTCATTAATTTGTGCTGAACAAGACATCAATGTGTGGGAGTTAATCAGCCTCGCGAATCGTCATCCACGCGTTAATATTTTGCAGCCAGGCCCGGGGGTTGGTGGGCACTGCATCGCGGTTGACCCATGGTTTATTGTTGCGCAAAATCCAAAACAATCACGTCTTATTCATACCGCTCGTTTAGTCAATGATGGCAAACCAATTTGGGTTGTTGACCAAGTGAAAGCGGCAGTGGCTGATTGCTTAGTGGAAACGGGTAAAAAAGCCAGTGAAGTGACAATTGCCTGTTTCGGACTGTCATTTAAACCGAATATTGATGATTTACGTGAAAGCCCAGCAATGCACATCACCAAAATGGTGGCGAACTGGAACCCAGGTAAAACGTATGCGGTTGAGCCACACATCCATGAATTACCGACCTCTTTAAAAGGTATTTCTGAGCTGGTTTCGATTGAACAAGCCGTTAATGAAGCCGATGTGATCTTAATGTTAGTTGACCACAATATGTTCAAAGGCATCCAAGGTTCTGCGATCCCACAAAAATGGGTCGTGGATACAAAAGGAGTATGGCGTTGAAACGCATTTTAATCACTGGAGGCGCCGGGTTTATCGGCTCTGCTGTTGTTCGTCATATTATTGAAAATACTGACGACAGCGCAGTGGTTCTGGATTGTTTAACCTATGCAGGTAACTTAGAGTCTCTTGCAACGGTTGCGAATAACCCGCGCTATGCTTTTGAGCAGGTGAATATTTGTGATAGAGCTGCATTAGATGCTGTTTTTGAAAAATATCAACCCGATGCTGTGATGCATTTAGCGGCAGAAAGCCATGTTGACCGTTCAATTGATGGCCCTGCGGCATTTATCGAAACTAACATTGTGGGGACTTACACACTGTTAGAGGCGGCTCGTCATTACTGGTCTGCACTGAATGATGAGAAAAAAGCGGCTTTCCGTTTTCACCATATCTCAACAGATGAAGTTTATGGTGACCTCGAGGGGCCTGATGGTTTCTTCACAGAAACCACGCCTTATGCACCAAGTAGCCCTTATTCCGCATCGAAAGCATCGAGTGACCATTTAGTTCGTGCATGGCAAAGAACCTATGGCCTGCCAACGATGATCACTAATTGTTCAAATAACTACGGGCCGTATCATTTTCCTGAGAAATTGATCCCTTTAATTATTTTGAACGCCTTAGCAGGCAAACCTCTGCCAGTTTATGGTAAAGGAGAGCAAATTCGTGACTGGCTGTTTGTTGAAGACCATGCACGCGCACTGCATTTAGTTGCGACAACTGCGCAACCTGGCACCACCTATAATATTGGTGGCCATAATGAGCGCCGTAATATTGATGTTGTAGAAACGATTTGTGAGCTGCTTGAAGAGCTGCACCCGCAAAAACCACAAGGTGTGGCGCACTACCGTGACTTAATCACATATGTGAAAGACCGGCCGGGGCACGATATGCGTTATGCCATTGATGCCGCGAAAATTGAGCGTGAATTGGGGTGGACGCCACAAGAAACCTTCGAATCAGGTATCCGCAAAACAGTGCAGTGGTATTTGAACAATGAAACGTGGTGGCGCCGCGTACAAGACGGTTCTTATGCGGGCGAGCGTTTAGGTCTAGGAAATTAGGTGACAGTATGAAAGGTATTATATTAGCGGGAGGGTCGGGGACGCGTTTGCATCCTATCACTCGCGGTATTTCTAAACAGTTATTGCCTATCTACGATAAGCCGATGATTTACTACCCGCTTTCAGTTCTGATGTTAGCGGGAGTCCGTGAGATTTTAATCATCTCTACCCCTGACGACTTGCCGATGTTTAAGCGTTTATTAGGGGATGGCCACGAGTTTGGGATTGAGCTGAGCTATGCGGAGCAGCCATCACCAGACGGCCTTGCGCAAGCGTTTATCATCGGTGAAGAGTTCATCAATGGTGACTCGTGCTGTTTAGTATTGGGCGACAATATCTTTTTCGGCCATTCATTTAGCCCAAAATTGAAATCTGTTGCTGAACGAGTAAAAGGCGCAACGGTTTTTGGTTACCAAGTGATGGATCCTGAGCGTTTTGGCGTCGTGGAATTTGACGATAATTTTAAAGCACTGTCGATTGAAGAAAAACCCGTTAAGCCTAAATCGAATTGGGCGGTGACAGGGCTGTATTTCTATGATTCGCAAGTGGTTGAATTTGCTAAACAAGTCAAACCTTCTGAACGTGGCGAGTTAGAAATTACGTCGATTAACCAAATGTACTTAGAACGTGGCGAACTAAACGTTGAATTGCTCGGTCGCGGCTTTGCTTGGTTAGATACAGGCACCCACGATAGCCTCATTGAGGCGGGAACCTTTGTGCAAACCGTTGAAAAACGTCAAGGTTTCAAAGTTGCTTGTTTGGAAGAAATCGCGTGGCGTAACGGCTGGCTGACAGATGAACAAGTCGCTTTTTCAGCACAACAGCTGAAAAAAACAGGTTATGGGCAATATTTAGAGGATTTATTACGTGTCCGTCCGCGCCAGTATTGAGAGCTTGCCATGGGAGAGCGAATTTTTTCATCGCTCAACGGCAAAGTTGAATTTTACGGGGGATAATCTCGAAACCCTCCTTGCTTATCAAATAAATGAATACGATATCGTGCAAGCAAAAGTCGCTGCGTCTGAAACGCAGCTGATTGACGATTTAGCCGGTATGGGTTTTTCATTTGTTGAAGGTGAAATCGATTTCGCGCTGACTATTGGCACAGAAAATGCTTATTTAAAGGCAGGTTTAACAGCGGAAGATCGCATTGTTGTCGCACAAGTGGATGATATTCCTACGTTGCGACAAGCCGCTGAGTCTGTCTTTAGCAAAAGCCGCTTTAGAGCACCTTGGTATCGTGATGGTGATAGCGGTCAGTTTTATGCGTTGTGGATAGAAAAATCAGTACTTGGCACGTTTGACCACACTTGTTTACTGATTAAAGATGCGTCTGGTGCGATATTGGGCTTTGTGAGTTTACGGCATCTGGATGCTGAAACTGCGCGGGTTGGCCTACTAGCGAAAATGCCAGAAGCGAAAGGGCAAGGTGTGGGGCGTAAGTTGATGTCAGCAGCATTTAATTGGTGTGTGGAACACCAAAAAAGACAGTTAAATGTGGCCACGCAAATCAGTAATGTTGCGGCATTAAATCTTTATTCACGTAGCGGTGCAGCAATTGTCAGTACCGCCTATTGGTTATACAGGGGACAACATGATTCCATTTAATAAACCACCCGTTGTAGGTACTGAATTAGAGTATATGAGACAAGCCATGGAAAGTGGCAAACTGTGTGGTGACGGTGGCTTCACGAAACGTTGTGAAGAATGGATGGAAAAACGGTTTAATTGCCCGAAAGTGCAGTTAACGCCATCTTGTACGGCCTCATTAGAAATGGCGGCGATCCTGATTGATACTAAGCCGGGTGATGAAATTATCATGCCAAGCTTTACTTTTGTATCAACCTCTAATGCATTCGTGTTACGTGGCGCGAAAATCGTATTCGTTGATATTCGCCCAGATACTATGAATATTGATGAAACTAAAATTGAAGCCGCAATCACTGAACGTACGCGTGCCATCGTTCCTGTTCACTATGCAGGTGTTGCTTGTGAGATGGACACTATTATGGCCATTGCGAAAAAACACAATTTATTCGTGATTGAAGACGCGGCACAAGGTGTGATGTCGACCTATAAAGGCAAAGCACTGGGGACCATCGGCCACATTGGTTGCTATAGCTTCCATGAAACGAAAAACTACTCTTCAGGCGGTGAAGGTGGGGCAACGCTTATCAATGATAAAGACTTGATTAGCCGTGCAGAAGTGATCCGTGAAAAAGGGACGAATCGTAGCCAATTTTTCCGCGGCCAAGTGGATAAATACACATGGCGTGACATCGGCTCAAGCTACTTGTTGTCTGATTTGCAAGCGGCTTACCTATGGGCACAGTTAGAAGAAGCGGACAAAATTAACGACCGCCGTTTACTACTATGGAAACGTTATGATGAAGCGTTGCAGCCATTGGTTGATGCAGGACGCTTAGTCTTAGCAACTGTGCCAGAAGGCTTAAAACACAATGCCCATATGTTCTATATCAAACTTAAAGATATCGACGAGCGTACCGAGTTCAATGATTATATGAAATCTCATGGTATTTTGACGGTATTCCACTATGTTGCATTGCATACTAGCCCTGCGGGTATCGAGTTTGGCCGTTTCCATGGTGAAGATAAATATACAACATCAGAAAGTGACCGCTTAGTGCGTTTACCGATGTTCTACAACATGACTGATGATGAACAGCAGACAGTCATTGAGCGAATCAAAGCGTTCTTTGCCTAATGTCTCTTGCTAAAGCATCGGTTTGGACTGCTGGCTCTACCCTGATTAAAATCGGGGTAGGCCTGTTAATCGTTAAGTTGTTTGCAGTCTCATTTGGGCCCAGCGGTGTAGGGCTAGCGGGTAACTTCCGCCAATTGATTACTGTACTAGGGGTGTTATCTGGTGCAGGGATTTTCAATGGTGTCACAAAATATGTTGCAGAGCACCACCAAGACCCACAAAAATTACGTGCGGTTCTGGGAACGTCATCGACGATTATTCTAGGGTTTTCAGCGCTACTGGCGCTTATCTTTTTACTTTGCAGTGCGCCAATCAGCGTAGCGTTGTTTGATAGTGAAAAATACAGCTCGGTTATTCAAATAGTCGCTTTAATTCAAATGGGTATCGCGTATGCGAACTATTTCCTGGCTATTTTGAAGGGCTACCGAGACGCATCGGCAAACGCATTAGCCATTATTTTGGGTAGCATAATCGGAGTTGTTGCCTATTATTTATGCTATCTGGTTGGTGGGTATGAAGGCGCTCTCGCAGGGTTAGCATTAGTGCCTGCACTCGTGGTACTGCCTGCGGCTGGGATGGTAATTAAACGTAAGCAATTTGCGTTATCGTCATTGAAGCCCGCATGGGACAAAGCGATTGCGACTAATTTAGGCAAATTTACGGTCATGGCGATGTTAACAGCAGTCACGTTGCCAGTCGCTTATATCATGATGCGAAACCTACTCGCCCAAACCTATAGTTGGGATGAAGTGGGGTTATGGACCGGTGTGACCACCATTTCAGACGCCTATTTGCAGTTTATTACCGCGACATTTTCAGTGTATTTGTTGCCGACTTTATCGCGTTTGCAACATAAAAATGAAATTTCAGCCGAAATTGTTAAAGCATTGAAATTTGTTTTACCTGCCGTTGCGGTTGTCAGTTTTACGGTTTGGTTACTACGTGATTTTGCGATTTGGTTGCTGTTCTCAAAAGAATTTACAGGTATGCGAGACCTGTTTGCATGGCAGCTGGTCGGCGATGTATTGAAAGTGGGGGCTTACGTATTTGGCTATTTGGTTATTGCCAAAGCCGCATTGCGTTTTTATGTCCTTACTGAAGTGAGTCAATTTATATTATTAACGGGTTTTGCGCATTGGCTAATCCCTGAACATGGCGCAGTAGGTGCAACTCAGGCTTATATGGCCACTTATATTGTCTATTTTACCTTATGTTGTTGCGTATTTTTGATTTACCGTAGGCGAGCATGACAACCTTAATACATGTACTGGGATCGAACCTCCCACACCACAATCAGACGGTATTGACGTTTTTTAATGACGTCATTTGCCAAGCAGAAATCGCTCCGTCATCAACACCGCATTTTATGGTCGTAAGCGACGATGCGCAGCTTGCTGACGCTTATCCTCAGCTAAAAATAGATGTTTTTGCGAATAAACAGGCTATTGCCAATAGTGTTATACAGCGTGCCAAGGCAAATCGCCGTACTCGCTTTTTCTTTCATGGGCAATTCAATGCGCCTATTTGGCTAGCGCTGTTATTTGGCCAAATCAAATCCCATCAGTTTTGGTGGCATATATGGGGAGCTGACCTCTATGAAGAGTCTAGCTCATTAAAATTTAAGTTATTCTATATCTTACGTCGTCTAGCGCAGAAAAAAGTAGGGCACGTGTGTGCTACACGCGGGGATTTGTGTTATTTCCACCAGTCGAACCCGAAAGTACCTGCGACAGTGTTGTATTTTCCAACACGAATGGACCCTGCATTAACAATAAGCGAGCCTAAGGTGCGTGAAGGCGCTCAACTGACTATTTTGTTGGGTAACTCAGGTGACCGTTCGAATCGCCATGTAGAGGCACTGAGTGCGATTAAACAGCAATTTGGTGATGAGGTTAAGGTGATTGTCCCAATGGGCTATCCTGCCAATAACCAAGGCTATATTGAACAAGTCGAACAGGCTGCAAATAGTGAGTTTACTTCAGGACAAGTCGAAATCCTGAAAGAGCGCATGGAATTTAGCGAGTACCTGAATTTGCTCAAATCCTGTGATCTTGGCTATTTTATTTTTAATCGCCAACAAGGGGTGGGAACGGTTTGTTTGCTGATCCAATTTGGCATTCCGTTTGTAATCAGCCGTCAAAATACGTTCTGGCAGGATTTAACTGCTCAAAATGTCCCTGTGTTTTTCTATGGTGACAACCTGACGATACCGCTGGTGGACGAAGCTCAGCGCCAAATGAGTTTATTAGATAAACACCATATTGAATTTTTTGCTCCCAACTTTACTGAGGGCTGGAAAGCCGTTCTCAGAGCCGTGGAGGAGCGAGCATGACGCTGACGGAATTAGGCGGCTTAGCACTGGTCTACCTGATATCAATTATTTTTATTGGTACTTTGCTATACAAAGAGTTTTTACGTGCTCGGTTTAACTTCAATATTTTCTTCTCAATGCTGTATTTATTGACGTTTTACTTTGGTTTTCCATTAACCTGTGCGTTAGTGTTTCAATTTGATGTTGCGGTTGTTAAGGCGGATTACTTACTTTACGCCCAACTAGCGGCAACTAGTTTTTATGCGATTTATTATGTCGCTTATAAAACACGGCTTTCTAGGCAACCGGATGCACCACGCCGCGCGTTGTTTAGCATGAACAAAGTGGAAACGAATTTAACCTGTCTGTTATTGATTCTGATTGCTGTCGTGACAGTTGGTATCTTTTTCATGCAGAACGGTTTTTTGCTGTTTAAGTTAAAATCCTATAGCCAAATTTTCTCCAGCCAAGTTTCTGGCGTGGCATTAAAACGCTTTTTCTATTTCTTCATTCCTGCAATGTTGATTGTTTATTTCTTGCGGCCAACACAGAAACGCTGGATTTTCTTTCTTGTTAGTACCGTCGCATTTGGTTTCTTAACCTATGTTATCGTCGGGGGAACAAGAGCGAACATCATTATTGCCTTCGCGCTGTTCTTATTTATTGGGATTGTCAGAGGTTGGATTACGCTGTGGATGCTAGCCGCGGCTGGGGTCGCCAGTATTGTAGGGATGTTCTGGTTAGCCTTAAAACGCTATGGCCTAGATGTCAGTGGTGCTGAAGCGTATTACACTTTCTTGTACTTAACGCGGGACACATTCTCCCCGTGGGAAAACTTAGCATTGCTGCTGAGTCATTACGATGAGATGGATTTTCAAGGCCTAGCGCCGATTATCCGTGACTTTTATGTTTTTATTCCTTCTTGGGTTTGGCCAGAACGTCCAGATACGGTATTGAATTCTGCCAACTATTTTACGTGGGAAGTGCTCAACAACCATTCTGGGCTGGCAATTTCGCCAACACTGATTGGTTCATTAGTGGTGATGGGCGGGGTGATTTTTATACCTCTCGGAGCCATCGTTGTGGGGCTTATCATCAAATGGTTTGATTGGATCTATGGCATGAGCCTGAAAGAACCGAATCGCTATAAGGCCGCCATTATGCAGGCATTTTGTTTTGGCGCCATTTTTAACATTATTGTTTTAGCGCGTGAAGGCGTGGATTCTTTCGTCTCACGGGTGGTTTTCTTTTGCTTAATATTCGGACTGTGTCTGGTGTTAGCAAAATTACTGTATTGGTTATTTGAAAGTGCAGGGCTTATTCGCACAAAAACAGCTTCTTTTTTAAGAAGCCAACAGCGTGAAAGCCGCTAAAGGAGTATCATGGAATCGTCATCAACTCAGTCTTCATCAGTTACACAGTCATCTATTCCACAATCATCTATTCCACAATATAGTATTCGTGGTCATAATATTTGGGGCTTTAAAGATATGGCCCACTTTTTAGACTACTTATTTGCTGATGGGGAAACGAAAACGGGAACACTCGTTGCGATTAATGCAGAAAAAGTGATGATCGCTGAACAAGATACGGCTTTAAATACATTACTAGGCCAAGCCGAATATTTGTATGCTGATGGAATTAGTATTGTCCGTGCTATTCGCCGTAAATATCCTCAAGCTGAAGTTTCCCGCGTGGCTGGTGCTGACTTATGGGAAGGCTTAATGGAAAGAGCCGGTAAAGAAGGTACGCCGGTTTTCTTAGTGGGTGGCAAACCAGAAATCCTAGAACAAACCGAAAGCAAGCTGCGCTCGCAGTGGAATGTGAACATTGTTGGCTCGCAAAACGGTTATTTTACTGCTGAAGACCGAAGTGCATTGTTCGAACGTATTCGTGCAAGTGGTGCCAAAATTGTTACTGTTGCGATGGGTTCCCCGAAACAAGAACTGTTTATGCGTGATTGCCGAACAGTCCACCCTGATGCGTTATATATGGGTGTTGGGGGGACTTATGATGTGTTTACAGGGCATGTTAAACGCGCCCCGAAAGTTTGGCAAAACTTAGGTCTGGAATGGTTGTATCGCTTATTATCTCAACCTTCTCGTATTACTCGTCAGTTTAAATTACTGAAATTTTTAGGCTACTATTACGGTGGCAAGCTGTGATTTTTGTAATTATTTGATTTTTATCGTTATTATCGATGTATTTTACTGACCGCAAGTAGGCTTAAACTTTTGCTTGCGGTCTGAATTCTCCGAATTACTGGTCTCTTCCTTCAAATATTTCTATAATCCCTCAAAAATAATCATATTCGCACCAGTTTGTGCTTAATCTTGCGGCTATGGCATTTTTTTAATCGCCTAATTAATGCTTTTCAAATAATTGCAGTGATTATTACTAACTGAGTTTCAATTAAAACTGCATTTTAAATATCTAACTTTGACAGGGGTATGTATGGGAAATCCACAGCAGGGGCTTCAACGTGGGTTAGAAGCACGCCATATCGAGCTGATTGCGCTCGGTGGAACTATTGGCGTTGGGTTATTTATGGGATCCGCCAGTACACTAAAATGGGCGGGACCTTCTGTTTTACTGGCTTATATCATCGCAGGAATTTTTGTTTTCTTCATTATGCGCTCAATGGGGGAAATGCTATTTCTTGAGCCTGTAACGGGTTCTTTTGCTTCGTTTGGTTATAAATATTTAAGTCCATTTTGGGGATGTCTCACCGCATGGGGCTACTGGTTTATGTGGGTGGCTGTCGGTATTTCTGAGATCACGGCCATTGGCGTATATGCCGAATATTGGTTCCCTGATGTGCCGCAATGGATTTTTGCCATTATTGCAGTGGTATTAGTGGCATTAGCTAACTTAGCCGCTGTACGGCTGTATGGAGAGCTTGAGTTCTGGTTTGCCATGATCAAAGTGACCACGATTGTGGTGATGATTTTAATTGGTTTAGGGCTGATTTTTTTTGGTCTGGGTAATAACTTTGAGCCGATTGGGCTTGCGAACCTTACCGAACATGGTGGTTTCTTTGCCGGGGGCTGGAAAGGCTTCTTATTTGCTTTGTGTATCGTTGTGGCCTCTTATCAAGGGGTTGAGCTGGTTGGGATCACTGCGGGTGAGGCGAAAAATCCTCAAGTCACGTTAAGAAAGGCGATCAATAATATTTTATGGCGCATATTAATTTTTTATGTGGGCGCTATCTTTATTGTTGTAACGCTGTTTCCGTGGACTGAAGTGGGTTCTCAAGGTAGTCCATTTGTTCTCACCTTTGCGAAAGTCGGTATTGTATCTGCCGCAGCGGTGATTAACTTTGTGGTGTTAACCGCAGCGTTATCTGGCTGTAATAGCGGGATGTATAGTGGTGGACGGATGCTGTATGCCTTAGCGCAAAATAAACAGTTGCCTCGCTCATTATTGAAATTAACAAAGAACGGTGTGCCGGCACGTTGTGTAGGTTTTACTATCCTTTGCTTAGTGGCCGGATCAAGCCTGAATTACATCATACCGAATCCAGAGAAAGTCTTTGTGTATGTCTATAGTGCGAGTGTGTTACCCGGAATGGTGCCTTGGCTAGTGCTATTGACCAGTCAAATCCGTTTTCGACAACAAAACAAAGAAAAACTTATCGGACACCCTTTCAAATCGATTCTTTTTCCGTGGGTTAACTATGCAACCTTACTATTTTTAGCCTGCGTTTTGGTTGGAATGGCGATTAACCCAGATACTCGCTTATCTTTAATCGTGGGAGCTATCTTTTTAGGGGGCGTTTCCCTGCTTTATTTCATCATTCGTCTGTTCAATAACCGTAATGCAAAAGTTTAATCGCCGTATTTTGGTTGATTTTTATTAGCGGTACAGTGAAAAGAGGGTAAATATGCTCTCTTTCTCGACGAAATGGATAAAAGGCAAGCAATCGATATTTTTATTTCAAAAAGGACTAGACAGAAGGAGGATAAATCCGTACTATCCTCTCCCGCAACGGCGTTAAGCGCCCGTAGCTCAGCTGGATAGAGCGCTGCCCTCCGGAGGCAGAGGTCTCAGGTTCGAATCCTGTCGGGCGCACCAGTTTTAGCGCTTCGCTACGGTTGGCAAAATGACGTTGTATGTAGTAATATAGCAACGCTTTGAAAAAAGTGAAGTTATGGTGGCTATAGCTCAGTTGGTAGAGCCCTGGATTGTGATTCCAGTTGTCGTGGGTTCGAGTCCCATTAGCCACCCCATTTTTTTGTGATATTGCGAGGGTGGCGGAATTGGTAGACGCGCTAGCTTCAGGTGTTAGTGTCCTATGGACGTGGGGGTTCAAGTCCCCCCTTTCGCACCACGAAGAAATGTAATGAGTACTAAAAAATTCGGCGAGTAGCGCAGCTTGGTAGCGCAACTGGTTTGGGACCAGTGGGTCGGAGGTTCGAATCCTCTCTCGCCGACCAATTTAAAGAAACCCGTCTTAATCGACGGGTTTTTTGCTTTCTATTCTTATACTTTCATACTTCATACTTCATACTTCATACTTCATACTTCATACTTCAAACCGTGTGTTGTTGGCTATGTTCAGCTACCCAGGTTACATACATACTTATGTATGTTCATCGGGATATCTTCATTTGCGGTTTAGCCATAACTAGAATTATCTAGAGTATATTCAGGGTGTTTTTCAATTAGTGACTGGATATAGTTAATTGCTTGTTTTTATTTGTAATTTAACAGGCTATCTCGCTAGTGTCGTAGAATAGATACAATCCATTATATTGATGTCGCCAAAAGGCGACATATTACCTATTGATTTATAAGAAAATATAAATAACTCATTTATGGTGTCTCTAAACTGCGACAAAATAGTACAGCAAGATATGGGCAACAGATGCGTACATTCTTTAATGTTAGAGAGGTTGACTTCCAAGAAGAAAAATTATGTGTAAAACCGGAGGGATGAGAGAGAAGTTAAAAGAGCGAGCTTAAAAAATATCATTTAAAAAAAGTTGGCATGCATTGTGCATTATTCTATATGTAGATGCTCATCTCACTTCTTATGACAGCGAAGCTTCATAAACCCAGAGATGACGCAAAGCCGATTATCGGTGCCTATTGTCCAACTTAGATGATCAAGAGCTCATCCTCTTACCATCAACGAACGGGCGAAACGTTGAGTGAGGCACCATCCGTCTGTAGACCTGATTGTATTTTACACCTGCCTTGTGCAGGTGTTTTTTTGTCTATACAAAATACTTAGCCCCTTAGAAAATAACTAAGAGGCTGAAAATAAAACAGGTATTAGCTTCTACCTTTACTAAACCACTTACTGAACCAGCGAGTAATATAGGTATAGCAGAGGATAATGAATGTAATAATGAAAATGTCTTTACTAAGATCTTCGGTGTTAAACCCAATAACCATAATAAAAACAAAAGGTGATAATACTAGCAGCAGAAGATCAAAGAATATTTGTAAACGGTTTGGGGTTGCAATAATCCAGCGCCAAATAGTTTTAATTACATTCATATCGATATCCCTAATTCATTCAAAACAAAGATGTATATAAAGCTTTATACACTATGTGTTTATTTTATAACATAGCCAAGTGTGTTTTGCTGATCCTTAAATAACGATTATTGATTAAACATTGAGTTATTGATCTGTAATGTTGCCAATCATAAACCTCATATTCTCCTTTTATGATGATTTAATGCGATTAAAGCAATGCATTTAAATTGTTTTCTGTGTTTTTATTTGGGAAGGTAAATGTAGTTGCAGTTAAGCTTATGAATAAAAAAACTCCACTAAAATAAGTGGAGTTTTTAGAAGAGGCTAAACAAGAGTATTAGTTTCGTTCTTGTTTTAATGAGTGGTTTAATGCGTCTTGGCGAATTTTTGCCGCATCGCTAGGCTTATGTTGTTTGTCAAACGCATCGGCTAACCATGATGCATCCTGCACATCAAAACGTTGAGCCAACGCAGCTTTAAAGTAGGTTTCTGCTTTGTCCCATTGGGCGTGTTGTAGCGACAAAACGCCCAATGTACTGTTGAGTAATGGGGTGGCACCGTTTTGTTTTTGCAGATGTAAAAGGGTTTTTTCGATAACTTCAGGGCGTTCACTGTTAAGTTTCGGTACTAACAGAAGCAAGCGTTCATCATATTGCTGTTTTAAGCCATCAATAATTATTTTTTCTGCACTTGCAGTATCACCACATTCAATTAAATGTTCAGCTAAGAAAGCTTGCAATGCGGTTTCATGACGAACTCGGCGAGGCTGTGCTTTCCACCAAGCTTTTAGCCCATCACTACCCCCTTCAGCCATATATTGGTTCATCAGCCCTTTGTAAGCCTTTAATTTCAGTGCATCGAGCTCATCTTCATTGTGTAACTGTACTTTGGCCATGACCGGAAGTAATTCAATCAGCGACTGGTAAGCGCCTGAACGTAAGTAAGCTTGTTCCGCGAGGCGCAGTACTTCGGGGTGCCTTGGAGCTTTGTCGAGAAGTTTATCAATGCCATTACGAGCAGCATGGACTTCCCCTTCCGCTAATTGGATACGGACACGGCTGATATCAACGGGAAGTTGGTCACTTCCCGCGGCTTCTGCGGCTCTATCTAAGTACTGGTGAGTGCGATATTCATCACCACGTTGTTGAGCGGCTTCAGCTGCCATTAGGTAGTTAATCACGGGTTGTTGAGAGAAATCAGCATGTTTGCTCATTAACTTTTCAACCTGTTCGAAATCACCTTCTGCTAATTTCAATAGCGCTTTTTGTGTTTGAGTATGTGCTTTGTGGTATTTACGACCACTTACCCAACCTCTGGTACGTGATGTTGTACTGATAAAGCGACGATAGCACCAACCGAGGAACAACAGCACAAATTGGAGCAGGATAAAGCCTAAAACGAGGCTGGTTACACTGGTTGTGATGTCATAATTGTCAGTACGAATAAAAACATAACCTTGGTGACCTGCTAATAATGGGCCTAAGATCACCCCGGCAATAAGTACTATAAATAGGATCAGGACTTTTATCATAATTACCCCCTATTGCCAGCAGGCTCTGCTGATTCAAAAGGGTGAGGATTATCAGCTGATTCTGCTTTTTGTGTATCCGTGGTAGGAACTGCGGCATCGGCCGCCGCCTCTGTTGACACTTCAGGTGCATCCGCTGCGGCATCAACAGCACCATCGTTAACTTTTGTGTTGTCTGACGACTGAGAGAGTAAGCTGCGAACCCGAGTTTGCATGACTTTGTCTAGCTTCTCTTGGCTTTCTAAGGTGTCAGGCATTTCAATGTCAATCGGCTGATTGATTAAGTCATCAATGGTTGATAAGAACGCTTTAGTTTCAGGCGCTTCAGTATCAAAATAGGCTCTTACCCATGTCGAAGCTTGTTCTAATGACTGTTTGTAAGTGGCTTCTTGATAACGGGGTACAGCTTGCGCTGCGATTAATAATTGAGAACGAATGTTTTCACGTAGGTAAATATCTTGGTTTGGGGCTAGAAGCGGGGCTTCTGAGCCATCACGAGCTCGTACTGTGACAAAGTCATTTGCAAAACTTTTCCAGCTACGCGCCAAATTTTGTTTCCAATCTGAGATGTCATCGCTAACGTCAGCGTTATCTTCACTTTTCGCGTCGCCACTGTTTAAATCCGCTAATCGTAAGTTATCGACTTCATTACTTAGCTGGTTTAAACGTAAAATAATACCGTCATAGTCAACTTGGTTGATCGCAGCTAATTTAGCCATATCACTGTTAATTGACTTACGAATGTCGAGTAGGCTCGGGTCATTCATTTCTGCCAGACTTGAGTCTGCACTTTTTAACAGAACGGCTGCGGTTACTGGGTCGCGGTCATTCCACAGCTTTCTTCCTGCCATTTTGACCATAAAGTCAGCTTGGGCCAGTAGCCAACTCTTCACATCAGCGCTGGACAATGCCGTGACGTGTGCTTGCAACTCTTGCATGCGACGGTTGAGGTTCTCTTCATATTCACGAGAATGGCTTTTTATTTCAGAATTAGCCGCAATTAGTGCGTCTAACCGTTGCCTGTCTGAGTTTTGTTGTTCGACTAAGTCACTTAGCTTTTGCTTTAATTCATTGTTTTCATTAGCTAAATTAATGTTGCTTTGTTGGGTGAAATAGTACAACCCACCGCCAATAGCGATGATAATAGCGATAGCAATTACACCGCCTATCAGACCAGAACGTTTTTGTTCCGAAGAAGGTTTAGTTTTTGGGCGCTGTTGTTCTGCGCCAGCTTCTGGGGTAACCGTCTCGGTTGTTTTATCGTGTTCCGTCATAAATTAGCATCCCATATCGATTGAAATTAATGCTTCTAATAAAGCATTATTATCTGCGCTATTAGCTACACAGACCTTTTGCCATCCACTTTTGCGGGCTTGGTCTGCAATCCGTTCACTGACGACAAGTAGGCGGCGGGAAAACCACCAAGTTTGGTATTCTTCAGTGATTAATTCTTCTAACAAGGCTAACATTTGACCACTCGTGATCACAACATCGGTAATACCGGTTTGAAACCATTGGTCATTGAACTGGGTTTTATCATAATGAACAGGGTGCCTTGCATAACATTCACAATAATCGACTTGTGCGCCACGAGACCTTAATGTCGATGCAAGCAGTTCTCTTCCGCCATTTCCACGCAATAACAGGGCTTTTTTCCCTTCAAGAAACTGCAAATCCGAATGGGTTAGGAGTACTTCACTAGTTTCCCCTTGCTCTGCCCAACGTACATTTTTACCGGTTATCCGTTGAAAAAACTGCCCTGTAGAACGACCAATTGCATAGTAAGATAACTTATCTGACCAGCTACGGGCCATTTGTTCAAGCGTTAAATTTGCGTATTCGACTGCATTTTTAGATAAAAGAAAGACTAAATCGTTCGCAGTAAGGCTATCAAGTTGAGAAATAAGGGTATTTAATTCAGCGCCGGGGCCAATGTGAATTAAAGGGGAGGAGAAGGCTTCTCCCCCTTTGGCAGTGATTGCCGTGATCAGCTCTGAACCTGCAGGCTCAGGGCGAGTGACAAGCACTTTCATGCAGGCGGGTTTCCTTGATAGACATCCGCCAAAATTTCCCTTGCACCACGCTCAAGTAATTCTTCAGCCAATGATACCCCTGCTTGGTTAGCTTCGCTTGGAGAAACGAGCCGTTCCCCACGAATAATCACGCTGCCGTCTGGGGCTCCCACCAAGGCACGCAGCCATATTTTGTCATCTTGCCAAATAGCATAACTGCCAATGGGGACTTGGCAACCGCCTTCAAGGCGCATATTCATCGCACGCTCAGCAAGGACACAGGTTGAGGTTGCGTTATTATTTAGCTTCGCAAGTAACTCACGGGTTTTACTGTCATTTAAACGGCATTCGATACCGACCGCTCCTTGGCCTACCGCAGGTAAGCACTGTTCTGGAGCGAGGGCGGTTTTAATTCGCGTTTCTAACCCCAAACGTTTTAACCCTGCAACGGCCAAAATAATAGCGTCATATTCACCGTTATCTAATTTTGATAGGCGTGTTCCTACATTGCCGCGTAAGTCGCGAATGACTAAATCAGGGCGGAGTTCCCTTAATTGGCATTGACGGCGTAAACTCGATGTCCCGACGATACTGCCCTCTGGCAATGCATCAAGACTATCGTAGTGGTTTGAAACAAAGGCATCTCGAGGATCTTCACGTTCACAAATCGTGACTAGCCCTAAGCCTTCAGGAAATTCAACAGGGACATCTTTCATCGAGTGAACGGCAATGTCAGCGCGCCCTTCCAATAAAGCAAGTTCTAGCTCTTTGACGAACAGCCCTTTTCCGCCAACTTTCGCGAGAGGTGTATCAAGGATGATGTCGCCTTTTGTCACCATAGGGACTAATTCAACCTGTAAGCCCGGGTGAAGCTGCTCTAATTTGTCTTTGACAAAGTGTGCTTGCCATAGGGCTAGAGGACTTTTGCGCGTTGCAATACGCACGATATTTGTTGATGTCATTTTTACTGTTTTCTCTGGCGAAGAATGCCGCAGATTAACCATACAATTGGCATTAGTTTTAACATGTTAAGGATATTTTTTCCAGTTAGGTGAAAAAACCCTCTTTGAATCGTTTATCACCGATTCACTTTTTCTACCATGATGCAAGAAAGAGATTCAAAATGAGATGACCTAGAACTGCTATTAAGTGATTTATTTAGCTTATCGTGCTATTTTTTGCGTGGAACATTCTGTGTTTTCTGTTAATTCGTGTTGAAGCGTGTAAGCACAGACGCTGTGCGTATTGTACTTAATATCATTCTATTTTGCTTTTTTACTAAACAACTGGGTAAAAAGAAATTATTCCATTGAAAAACAAGGGATATTTTACGGATTAAAAAATAAAAAGCCTTTTTATACAATATGTTGAAAAGCATTTTGTATCAAAAATAAGCGCGTAAAATTATGTGATCTACTTTACCCTTTTGATGCAAGGTGTTAAATTGATCACGTTTCCGACAATCCATTTGAAAATTATTTTAAATCTATCTCTATCTGTTGGGTGCTGGGAAATTCTCCGGTTTGTATTACTTTCATTCAATCAGGCGTAACCTTTGTATCTCTATATTGAAACCTTAAAACAAAGACTGGATGCGATAAACCAATTACGGTTGGAACGTGCAACAGCTTCTATGAGTGAAGCCTTCTCGAAGGTTTATAGCTTGCTGCCTGTTTTGTTTCATTATCATCATCCAATGATACCTGGTTTTATTGAGGGTAATGTGCCTCATGGTGTCTGTTTTTTCTCTCCTGATACAGAGCAAAAAAAATGGTTGGAGCCTTTTGCGCGTTTTCTGCCCACGATTGAAACCGAAACGAATGGTGAATTACCGATTACGGGTATTTACTCGATGGGGAGTACTTCATCTGTTGGGCAAAGTCAGTGTTCAGATATCGACGTTTGGGTTTGTCATCCTTCTTGGTTAGACCACGAAGAAAAACGTTTTTTGCAAAAGAAGTGCACCTTAATTGAACAGTGGGCAGCGTCTTTAGGCATTGATGTCACTGTTTTTCTAATCGATGAAAATCGTTTTCGTCATCATGCCAGTGGGCATATAGGTGGGGAGAACTGTGGTTCAACGCAACACATTCTATTATTAGATGAATTTTATCGAACTGCTGTGCGTATGGCGGGTAAACGTTTGCTGTGGACCATGGTACCGGTTGAAGAAGAGCAGCATTACGATGAATATGTTATGGGGTTATATGCACAAGGCGTGCTAACGCCTAATGAATGGCTTGATTTAGGCGGGTTAAGCGAACTTTCTGCTGCGGAATATTTCGGTGCAAGCCTATGGCAGTTGTACAAAAGTGTCGATTCCCCCTATAAAGCCGTGTTGAAGAGTATCTTGCTGGAGTCCTATTCATGGGACTATCCCAATGGCAAACTATTAGCGATGGAGTTTAAGCGTCATTTACATGCTGGCGAAATCGTGTGTTACGGCTTAGATTCATACTGTTTAATGTTAGAGCGAGTGACACGTTACCTGACTGAAATTAATGATTTAACTCGCCTTGATCTTATCCGTCGCTGTTTCTACTTGAAAGTATGTGAAAAACTGTCTGAAGAAGACGCTAACACGTGCTCAGGCTGGCGCCGTGATGTGTTGTCTCAGTTGGTTGAATCATGGGGGTGGGGATCAGCGCGTTTGTCGATACTCGATACGCGTAATCAGTGGAAAATTGAGCGTGTCCGTGAGGCGCATAACGAGTTACTTGACACGATGATGCAAAGTTATCGTAATCTTATTCGTTTTGCGCGTAGAAATAATTTAAGTGTTAGTGCAAGCCCACAAGATATTGGGGTATTAACCCGTAAATTATATGCGGCTTTTGAGGCCCTTCCTGGTAAGGTGACATTAGTTAACCCCCAAATTTCACCTGATTTAAGCGAAGCGCATCTCACCTTTATTTATGTGCCAGAAGGGCGCGCGAACCGGAGTGGTTGGTATCTGTATAACCAAGCACCAAATATTGATGCTATTATTGGGCATCAACCTCTTGAATATAACCGCTATTTAAATAAATTAGTGGCGTGGGCGTATTTTAATGGTCTGCTGACTGAGACAACCCAAGTTTATATGCATAATGGGAAATCCCAGTGTGATGAACGAAAACTGCTTGAGCTAATGCACGATGTTTCAAGTCATTTTCCTATCAGGTTACCCGCCCCAACGCCAAAAGCGCTTTATAGTCCGTGTGAAATCCGCCATCTTGCAATCATTGTTAATTTAGAAAAAGACCCAACACAGGTATATTCAGAGCAAGTCGTTCATGTTGATTTTAGAAAACTGGATATTTTCAGTTTTGGCGAATCACAACAATGCCTGATCGGTAGCATTGATTTGTTATATCGCAATTCGTGGAATGAGGTAAGAACGCTACATTTCAGCGGAGAACAGTGCATGTTAGAAGCACTTAAGACCATTTTAGGGAAAATGCATCAAGATGCATCGCCTCCTGAAGCGGTCGAGGTGTTTTGTTATAGTGAGCACTTACGTGGGTTGATTCGTACCCGTGTACAACAGCTAATATCTGAGTGTGTTGAATTACGTTTATCGAGCAACCGAAATGACCCTGGGCGTTTTAAAGCATTACGTATCGCGGGGCAAACGTGGGGTTTATTCTTTGAGCGCCTGAATGTATCCGTACAAAAACTTGAGAATGCGGTTGAGTTCTATGGGGCTATCTCCCATAACAAGCTGCATGGCTGGCCAGTTAAACTTCAGGCGAAGAGTGACAACCATTTGCCTGCCGTTGTTGATGGCTATGCGAGTGAAGGGATTGTACAGTTTTTCTTTGAAAATACTGCAGACAATACCGGTTTTAATATTTATGTTTTAGATGAAGCGAATCGGGTTGAAATTTATTCCCACTGTGAAGGGTCGAAAGAAGATCTTGTCCGTGATGTGAGTAAATTCTATTCTTCTTCCCACGACCGGTTTACCTATGGTGCAAATTTTATCAACTTCAATTTACCGCAATTTTACCAAATCATTAATCAAGATGGTAAAAACCAAGTTGTTGCATTTTCTGGCGGGACATGGCCATTTACGGCAGAAGATGATGACATTGGGTATGAAATGCATTCGAGCCAACCGCAGCACCCACAAGCGCACTATTATTGATGGTAGGCAGTATAACGCTGCCCACCGTCTAAACTCGTAACGCTTAGAATGAAAAGGGCTCTTGGCTTTGAAAAGCAATTGCCTCGGCTAGTTTAGTCTTAAATTCATGCCCTGAGCGGTCACAAATCCAATGACCTTGTTTATAATCATAATGGTACCCACCCTGTTTAGTTGCTAACCATATTTGGTGGAATGCCTCTTGTTTGTTGATAATAATTTTACTGCCATCTTCAAAGCTAAGGGTCATCACACCACCATTGATTTCACAATCAATATCGGCATCACCCTCATAGTTATCTAAATGCTCTTCGATGCTGCTTAGTAGCGTTTCGGCTAGCTGATGAAATTCGCTGTCATTCACGATTAATTTCCTGTTTGCTCACAATGGTTTAATTGAAATTATTATTGTTAATTGAAATTATAGGAGGGAACCTACATTGGGGTCAATCTAAGCATACCCACTAAAAATTTCAGACTAAATTTAGCCTAAAGTATATAATATCAGCATGCTGGATAAACAGGCGTGATTTGCGAGGCCACTCCTGTTATTGTGTAAAATATCAGATGTCAAAAGTAAGTATTACGGGCGAAAAAGAATGAAAAAAAGTTTAATTGGGCTTAGTGCACTAGTTGTTTTATTTACCCTTTCTGGCTGTGGCTTAAAAGGCCCGTTGTATTTTCCGCCGGAAGAAACTGCAGCTCCGGCTAAGGCATCTGATGTGCAACCTACCGCACAAGACAGTACTGCCAAAGAGCCGGCTCAAACCACAAATAATCAGTAAGTCGCCTCAATGGAGCGTGAAATGCAATTTTCTAAAATGCATGGCTTAGGCAATGACTTCATGGTTGTCGATGGTGTTACACAAAATGTGTATTTTTCGCCTGAATTGATTTGTCGGTTAGCAGATAGGCACACAGGCGTTGGGTTCGATCAACTACTATTAGTTGAAGCTCCTTATGACCCTGACCTTGATTTTCATTATCGTATTTTTAATGCGGATGGCAGTGAAGTTGCACAATGTGGCAATGGAGCCCGTTGTTTTGCTCGTTTTGTTAGGCTCAAAGGCTTAACGAATAAGCAAAAAATTAAAGTCAGTACTCAGTCCGGCCGTATGACATTAACCATAAATGAGAATGATGATGTCAGCGTTAATATGGGCGAACCTGATTTTGAACCGCAGAGAGTACCATTTCGCGCCGTCAAAGAAGAAAAGACCTATATTATTCGAGCACAAGAACGTACAGTGTTGTGTGGGGTTGTCTCAATGGGTAACCCGCATTGTGTGATTCAAGTTGAAAGTATTCATACGGCAGAAGTCGAAGTTTTAGGTCCCGCTTTAGAAAATCATGAGCGTTTTCCAGAACGTGCCAATATTGGTTTTATGGAAATTATCAGCGCTGACCACATTCGCTTGCGTGTTTATGAACGCGGGGCTGGGGAAACTCAAGCTTGTGGTAGCGGAGCATGCGCGGCTGTCGCAGTTGGAATTACTCAAGGGCTACTGGCGAAGCGGGTCAAAGTCGATTTGCCGGGGGGCTCATTAGATATCGCGTGGGAAGGCCCAGGGTCGCCACTTTATATGACAGGCCCTGCAACGCATGTTTATGACGGAGTCATTCAACTCTAATTTTGAATAGCTGAAGAGGGAAAAATGGATAAAACCAAAAAAGCACAGGAGTTGGTTCATCAGATTGATGAGCTTGATGTCGTGCGCTACTTAACGGAAAACCCCTATTTTTTTCTTCGTAATGCACAACTGTTGGAGCAACTAAAAGTCCCACATGTCGTGCGGGAAGCGATTTCATTGCCTGAGTTAGTGATGAGCCGTCAACGGTTGAAAATCAAAGAGCTCGAACAAGATATTCGTTTTATGGTTGAACAAGCCTATGAAAATGTGGAGCTTTTTGAAGAGTTGTTAGTGTTGGTGATTGAAATGTCATCAGCAGAAAGTTTACAGCAAATGCTGTTAGCACTAAATCGTTGGGCAAAAAGGCTGGGTTTATCCGGTGCTCAGGTACGCTTGTTTAGTGATAGCTGGCATTTGTCCGCACCTATGGATGCACATCAATTAGTTATTTCGCGTCGTGTCTTTGAACCCGTAAGAATTCAACGGTTTGGCGATAACCGTAACTACCTCGGTCGGCTAAATGGCCCTGAAATCCAACTACTTTTACCAGATGCATTAAATGTCGGCTCAGTCGCTATTTCACTGTTTGGTCATCACGGTGAATCAGGTATGGTCATTTTTACTAGCCGGGATCGTGAACACTATCAACATGATATGGGAACAGTCATGTTGGAAAAAGTCGCTCAAATTCTACCGAGGTTATTATGCCAATGGATAGAACGCCTGTAAAAAATCAGCCAGAAGGGCTGATGAGCCAAATTGAAGCTTTTCTGCATTATTTGCGAGTTGAACGCCGGTTAAGCCCTGTCACTATCACTAATTATCGCCGCCAACTCAGCGTTATCGTGGAAATGTTAGCCTCCTTAAATATCCACGAATGGCAAAAAGTGGATGCGACTATTGTGCGCAATGTTGCCGCTAAAAGTCGTAAATCGGGCTTGCAAGCGGCAAGTATGGCGTTGCGGTTATCATCGCTACGTAGTTTTTTTGATTGGATGGTTCATCAAGGGGAACTACCAGCAAACCCGGCAAAAGCAATCCATGCCCCTAAATCTAAAAAGCGTCTCCCTAAAAATATGGATGTGGATGAAGTTTCCCAACTGTTGAATATGGATAGTGGCGACCCCCTTGTTGTACGTGACCGAACAATGCTTGAAGTGATGTACGGTGCGGGGTTACGTTTATCTGAGCTCGTTGGGCTGGACGTTCGTCATCTTGATTTAAATACGGGTGAAGTGTGGGTGATGGGAAAAGGGAGCAAAGAGCGCAGAGTGCCAATGGGTAAAACAGCGGTGAGCTGGCTGCAGCGTTGGCTTGAGATGCGAGAACTCTATGACCCAGAAGATGACGCTGTTTTTATCTCAACCCAAAGTGGCAAACGTATTTCGAATAGGAACGTACAGAAACGTTTTGAGCAATGGGGAATAAAACAAGGGGTTAATAGCCACATTAATCCCCATAAATTACGCCACTCTTTTGCGACACATATCCTTGAATCAAGTGGGAATTTACGTGGAGTGCAAGAACTTCTTGGGCATGCAAATTTATCGACGACACAAATCTATACGCACCTTGATTTTCAGCACTTAGCAAACGTTTATGATGTGGCTCATCCGAGAGCAAAGAGGGAGAAACCTTAATGCATTTTTACCGTCCGTTATCACCCATTTTGGCGATCACGTTTGATTTGGATGACACGCTTTACGATAACCATCCCGTTATTGATAAAACGGAAGAAGAAGTTTTACGTTTTGTTCGTGAATATGACCCGCGCTTTAATCATTTTAATAATGAAGATCTTTATGCTTTTCGGCGTCTTGTTGAAGAACAAGAGCCTGATATTTATCATGATATATCACGCTGGCGTTGGCTTTCTTCCAAAATGATGCTTTGCCATTATGGTTACTCGAAAGACGCCGCACAAAAAGGGGCGGATGATATCATGGCGCACTTCACATATTGGCGAAATAGAATCGATATCCCGCAATCCACCCATGAAACACTGCGTCAGCTCGCAGAGAAAGTTCCGCTGGTGGCGATTACTAATGGAAATGCAGAACCTGAAGCATGTGGGTTAGGCCAATATTTTCAATTTGTATTGAAAGCAGGGCCCGACGGCCGCTCAAAGCCATTTTGTGATATGTACCGTTTAGCTGCGAAGCGGCTTGAGATGGAGCCACAGTTTATTCTTCATGTTGGGGATAACTTGCTGACGGATGTTGAAGGTGCAATTAACAGCGGCATGCAAGCCTGCTGGATCAACACAAATCAAAAAACACTGATGGAAGAGAAAGAGGTGCGTTTATTACCGCATGTGGAAATTTCGCGGTTGGATTCTCTCTTATCATTGGTATAATCATTTACTGTATAAAAAAACAGTGGCAATCGCCATTGTCAATAACCTCACAGTGGTGTTAGCCACTGTTTTGCTTTGATGGTAACTATGGACGTCTCTTATCTGCTTGAAGGTCTTAATGACAAACAGCGCGAAGCGGTTGCCGCACCGCGTACCAATTTACTTGTCCTTGCGGGGGCGGGTAGTGGTAAAACTCGGGTGCTAGTGCATCGAATCGCATGGCTGATGTCTGTGGAAAATGCTTCTCCATTTTCAATTATGGCAGTGACGTTCACGAACAAAGCAGCGGCAGAGATGCGGTACAGAATCAATCAATTGATTGGAACCAGTGAAGGCGGAATGTGGATAGGAACATTCCACGGCTTAGCGCATCGTTTATTGCGCCAACACTATATGGATGCCAATTTACCCCAAGATTTCCAAATTCTCGATAGCGATGACCAATACCGTTTAATTCGTCGTTTACTTAAAGCGATGAATTTAGATGAAAAACAATGGCCACCACGTCAGGGGATGTGGTACATCAATGGTAAAAAAGATGAGGGTCTGCGTCCTCAGCACATTGAAGCTTACGGAAACCCAGTCGAAGCCACATGGCTAAAAGTATACCAAGCTTACCAAGAAGCCTGTGATAGAGCCGGGCTCGTGGATTTTGCTGAGCTATTATTACGTGCCCATGAACTGTGGTTAAACAAGCCTCATGTATTGCAGCATTATCGTGAGCGTTTTACCAATATTCTTGTCGATGAATTCCAAGATACCAATAATATTCAATATGCATGGATCCGTGTACTTGCGGGGGATACAGGCAAAGTCATGATTGTTGGTGATGATGACCAGTCAATCTATGGTTGGCGTGGCGCTCAAGTCGAAAATATCCAGCGCTTTCTTAATGATTTTCCTGGTGCAGAAACTATCCGTCTTGAGCAAAACTATCGCTCAACGAATAATATATTAAAAGCAGCGAATACATTGATCGCGAATAATAGTGACCGTTTAGGAAAAAATTTATGGACGGAAGGTGGAGATGGCGAGCCAATTTCCCTCTATTGTGCTTTTAATGAGTTAGATGAAGCCCGCTATGTGGTTGGGCGTATTAAGCAATGGCATGAAAATGGGGGAGCTTTACAAGATTGCGCGATGCTGTACCGTAGTAATGCCCAGTCTCGTGTATTGGAAGAAGCGCTCATCCAAAGTGCTATGCCATATCGTATCTATGGTGGGCAACGTTTCTTTGAACGCCAAGAAATCAAAGATGCGCTTTCTTATTTAAGGCTGATCGCAAACCGCAATGATGATGCTTCCTTTGAACGGGTGGTCAATACACCAACACGCGGGATTGGGGACAGAACCTTAGATACTGTTCGCCAAACTGCACGGGATCAACAACTGACCTTATGGGAAAGTTGTGAGTACTTACTTCGCGAGCAGGTTTTGGGAGGGCGGGCAGCCGCTGCAATTGAGCGTTTCTTAGAATTAGTCGATGCATTAGCTAAAGAAACCCAAGACATGCCATTACACGTTCAAGCTGATAGAGTGATTAATGACTCAGGCTTACGAGCGATGTATGAGCAAGAAAAAGGTGAAAAAGCACAGGCACGTATTGAAAACTTGGAAGAGCTAGTCAACGCGACTCGTGACTTTAGTTATCAAGATGAAGACCAAGACTTAATGCCACTGCAGGTTTTTCTTTCTCATGCGGCATTGGAAGCGGGGGACGGGCAAGCGGATGTCAGTCAAGATGCGGTTCAATTGATGACTTTGCATTCAGCTAAAGGTCTAGAGTTTCCAGTTGTATTCATTGTGGGAATGGAAGAAGGTATGTTCCCAAGCCAGATGTCGATGGATGAAAGCGGTCGCCTTGAAGAAGAGCGTCGCCTTGCCTATGTCGGTATTACCCGAGCAATGGAAAAACTCACGATCACCTACGCAGAAAGCCGTCGGTTATATGGTAAAGAAGTTTATCACCGTCCTTCACGTTTTATCGGTGAGCTACCCACCGAGTGTGTGGAAGAAGTACGTTTAAGAGCGACAGTTTCTCGGCCTGTTAGCCACCAGCGTCTTGGAACCCCGATTAGCCAAAATGATTCGGGTTATTCATTAGGGCAACGAGTGATGCACCCAAAATTTGGTGAAGGCACGATTATTAATTTAGAAGGTAGTGGCGAGCACTGTCGTCTACAAATTGCTTTTCAAGGGCAAGGGATTAAATGGCTGGTGGCTTCTTATGCACGGCTAGAAATGCTGTAGATCTCAATTCAATATAGTACCGCGAAGAATTGCGGTACTAATCTACAAATAAATATAATAGAAATTATATAACACTGAATAATGTATCCTTTATTTTATAAATTAATGATATATTTAAACTGTTTGTTTTTTATTTTAACTTGCGATAATCTTTATTCTCATTTTTGATTAAATTAATTAATGGAGATTATTCATATGGAAAATGAAATTTTTGAAAATATAAATCAAAAGCTAGATTTACTTAGGTTGAAAGTAGAAAGAGTTAATAAGTTATTAATTAGTGTAAATAATAGTGCTGATGAATCAATAGAGAGAATGGATTCTGTTCGTGAGGGTTTGTTAGTATCTAAAAGGCGTGATTCGGATAAAATTAAAAATACCATGAATACGGTTGAAGTTAAAATAATGAAAAAATTATCTGAGCAGTATAATAAAGTAAAACAAATTTCTAATATGTTATTAAAGCAAGAGTCCATGCTTACCGATTTGAAAGAAGAAAATTGGCATTATAGTCAATTTGAAATTGATATATATATCAAGGAAGTCAATCAAGATTTGCAAAATAATGAGATTTGGAATCAGCCAGAAAATAATTTCAAGAAAATAGATTTTATTAATCATGGCGGATTACGGGGCATGATTTTCACACCTATTTCTAGTTTCAATAGAAAAAGTAATGAGTTAGCTAAAGAGATTTATGAAGTTGAAATGTTAATGAAAGAAATGAATCGAGAGCGTTTAAATATTGAATTACATTTCTTTAAAGATATGAATATACCTACATCATCGCCTACTCAACTCCAACAGCCAGATACACTCGCTGAGCAAATTGTAGGATTCAAACCGGCTTATGAGAGTAATGCTTCATCAAGTATTGATTCACTAATATTGGATCAAAAACCCATCATTCAAATTAAAGGTTGTGTCGGAAGAACGGCAATGTGTGGAATAACACACTAAAGATATCATCTTGCTAATTGGTTGGGGGGCTCACTGGTTACCGTGAGGCCCCTTAATTAATATCCTATCGAGGGGGGAAACTCATTTAGTATCAATATAGTAGATTTCACTCGAAAGCCTGCATTTAGAAACGCCTACTTTTAGGATTAATCATCGATATAGTTGTTGAATCATCAAGATTCACGTTTTTTATTTTAATTTTTTCCGACAATAAAGTATAAAATCTTACCTAATAACCATTCTTATATTCATCATGTCTATCAATAAACTCATTGATTCACTTTCCTCACAAGGTTGGTATGTGTGGAACGATTTTCTGACCTTGTCAGATATTAAAACGATAAAACAATGTATACCAAACACATTGCAAGATGCACGTATTGGGCATAGAGATTCATTACAAGGTAATAAAGCTGTTCGCGCTGATCAAACTATTTGGTTAGAACCTGAAATGGGGGCGCCTATCACCCATTATCTCGATAAAATGGAACAGATAAGGCAAGAGTTAAACTGCCAGCTTTATCTAGGGCTACGTGATTTTGAAACGCATTTCTGCCGTTATCCTAATGGTGGATTTTATAAAAAGCATCTTGATAACCCAAGAGGACAAGGGCGTCGTAAGGTGACTACTGTTTTATATATGAATGAAACATGGCAAACAGGAGATGGCGGTGAACTTGTTGTCTACGACAAAGAAAACAATCAACTGTTTGAACTAGAACCTCGGGCTGGCCGAATGATTTTTTTCATGTCTGAAGAATTTCCACATGAAGTGTTACCGACTCAACAAAAACGAGAAAGCATTGCTGGTTGGTTTTTAACAGAAAAAATACTCTAATCCGTTCAGGCTATTACCACCTCTGACTGAGGTGGCTGATAGAAGTATTCTCATTATTTATACATACAACAAATTTTATAACAGCGGTTTCAATATATTAATTTGATTTTTTGTTTTTCTTGATATTAAAGTTATTCGAGTCTTAG
Organism: Providencia sp. PROV201; assembly: GCF_028479545.1. Taxonomy (NCBI): domain Bacteria; kingdom Pseudomonadati; phylum Pseudomonadota; class Gammaproteobacteria; order Enterobacterales; family Morganellaceae; genus Providencia; species Providencia sp. PROV201. The sequence goes on along the minus strand of NZ_JAMPNW010000010.1, from coordinate 107,570 downwards.
TGTTTTAATATTCAATTATTGACTGTATTTTCTATTCTGTTAATCAATTATATAAAAGGAGTTTATAAATGAACGATACTGATAAATTTGGTTATGGTTCTAAACAATCCCAACAAGGTGTTAGCGTTATAGAGTATGAGCGCCAATTAGAAAAAGCATTGAAGGAATTAAGTGAGAAAAATATAGGCGATACTGTGATAGTTAATTCTAATAATGATATGTCATCATTAATTCAAAATGTAAATCATTTCCCAGCGCAAAAAGACTATTTATTAGTGATTGAAGTAGGCGGTTATTCATCTAAATTGAATAGTTCGATTTTTTATGATTTTAAATAGGTTTATTTTAGAATTCGAATAATTAAATATTCTCTAATATTGCATTAAATTATGTGCCACCCTAATAAGAGGTGGCACTAATTTTACATCAATCGCTTGAATTCATTTCCTAAAAAAGTAATTACTGCGTTTCCTCTTTCTATTTGATAATGAGAATGATGGCGTTGTTTATCCAGATCATTAATTTGTTGTGACTGGTGCTCATTCAGTTTCCATTGTATTAATTGTTTTGCGAGCTTTTTGTTAGCGTGTTGGCTACGCTCAGATTGCACTTTGACAGTGATCCCCGTGGCTACATGCTTCGCTCTAACCGCAGAGGACGTTTTATTAACATGCTGCCCCCCAGCCCCTTGCGCTTTGGTAAACTCAAATTCAATTTCACTTTCTTCGATAGGTTGAACAGGGGAAAATTGAGTTACGCTTAAGAACCAGTTTTTTCGTTTATGCCGTGGCCGAATAGGGCTTTGGCATTGCCACTGGATCGTACCACACCAATTGCTTGCTAAAGGTTCAGCACCTGCACCCTCTAAGCAAACTAGGGCAGACCTCAGCCCTTTTTTAGATGGAAAAGACTCTAAGACATCATAAGTGACATGATATTTTTTAGCCTCTTGCAGAAAGCAGGCAAGAGCCTTTTCGACAGCAATACAGCACTCTTCCGGCCCTTGAGCTGAGGAGAATTGTAATAAGATCATTAACATTCTCCACTGGTTTTGTATGTGATGATGGGTCTAAGGCGTGCAACCACTTGAATGACACCAATATTCACCATACTTTCAATGACAGTATCAATAGATTTATAAGATTGTGGAGCTTCTTCGTAAATCAATTGTTTGTTTGCACAGATAACACGACTACCTAGAGCCGTTCTTGATAATTGAATTGGTGTATATTTATGCGATAAACGCCCTTTACACTCAGTTCGCATCCATTTACGCCCAGCGCCGTGAGCAAGAGAATTCAGACAAACTTCATTCGGCTGTGGGGAAACCAGATAACTGTAATCACCTCGAGAACCTGGGATAACGACTAGCCCGCGATCTGATGGTGTGGCGCCTTTTCGGTGTATCCATCCATCAATACCATTAATTTTACAAGCTTCAACTAGGTTATGATTGAGGTCGAGTATGCGTTTACCCTTAGATTTAACTTGCTGCAGCATACGTAAACCGATCATCTGACGATTTAGCTGGGCAAAATTCAAGGCATTCTGATGTGCTTCCAGATAATCTTTTGCATCTTGAGTACTGTCTATAAGCCCATTATGGCTATGACTTTCTACATGCTGGCGAAGGATTGATTGGCCTAAACCACGAGAGCCACTGTGAACTAATAACAGTAATTGTTGTTTATCTAAGCCACTCATACTGAATAATTCTGTATTTAATATTTCGTCAACAGATTGAAATTCAGCAAAATGATTTCCACCGCCAATAGAACTTAATGATGACATAAAATCATGTGATTGCATGTTATTTGGAACATGCTCTTCAAGCCATGATAAAGGCGCATGATCTGGCATCTCAGAAAGTTGTTTTTCGAGCTTATCGAGGTTAACTTTCGATTTTTTAAGATCAGTTTGGAACAGCGCCATTCCGCAGCCGATGTCATTGCCAACTAACGCGGGATAAAAGCGCTTGGTAGAGAAAAATGCCGCGCCAATCGGGTATCCTCGACCTGGATGAAGATCAGGCATGCCGACAACAGATACCATATCAGGTAAGCTTGCAGTTGTTTGTAATTGTTGGATTGCTTTACTTTCAATCCATGTAGACCCTGTGGCGATATAGCTAACTTGCTGATCCACAGTATGTAAGGTATTGCCCATAAGCTATTAACTCATTTTTAATTGAAAAATAAGGTGAATTAGCAGGCAAAATTAAGAAAATAGATTAACTAACGAGAGTGGCTATTTCTGAGAGTGCCCGCAAAGAGTTTGATTAGTTGTTGTCATGGTAAACCTCCTTGCAGTTAGTAGATGAATAGAAAACGTTGCGGATACTAACGGTAACTTTTTTCTTTTGCAAGCGCAATTTTTAAAATTGCGGATTTTTAGTCTTTTTCTGAAGTTAATATATAAAAACAATATAGAAACAAATAATTTAAATCTATTAATGATATTTTATTTAATAATTTTCAAATAAATAATTAGATGATTAGATTTATATTTTTATTTATTTTAATGGAATTAAGCGTGAGTGAAATATAAAAGTTTGTTATTATTTTTGCGGGTGCTTGAGCCTTTCTGGTTCAAGCATATTAAGTTGGATAAAATGTTTGGATTAGAAATGGAAAAGCCCCGTTAGTTATTATTAACCAACGAGGCCCAAACCTAACCCGACAGTTAGGATTGTGCCTCTTAACCATTAAGAGGTCAAGGGAAATGAGCAAGTTCGCAGTGATTGCGTTTGTTTCAGCGTGTATTACCGTGTTTAGTATTTCAGTACTAATACGAGACAGACTTTGTCTAATTGTCATTAGTCATGGAAATACAGTTGTTCAAACAACGTTTTCTTACGAAGAGTAATGTTGCTTTACGAGGGAAGTTATTCCCTCGTAATTTCCCGATTTAATTGTGAGTATTCAGGTTTGGAATTAAGTGCCCAATTAAAAACACCCCAAGATATTATTTAATCTTTGGGGTGTTTATTTATTTATCTATCTAAATAAATAATTAAATTATTAAGCAATATGTACAGTTTTTCCGCCAATAATTGTGCGTAATACTTTTACATTCTCAATATCATCAGCTGGGATCTCAAATACATTACGATCTAGCACGATCATATCTGCAAATTTTCCAGCTTCTAATGAGCCAAGTACATCTTCACGGTGCTGTGCATAAGCGGAGTCTATCGTAGCAGAGCGCAAAACTTCAATTACCGTTAAGTCTCGGTCATTATCCAGCCTCGGTGCTTTTTGGCCATTAATATCACGGCCACGGCGTGTTGCTGCCACTTTTAAGTCATACCACTCGTCGAAATCATCGATTGGCCAGTCACTACCAAATGCAACAACCGCGCCCGCGTCAACAAATTTAGCGATGGGTTCAAGTTGCTCAAAACGTTCATCACCGAGCATTTTTTTCTCAAAAGCGGCGAGTTCTGGCGTTGGAGCGGCCCACTGGAAAGATAAGCAAGCGATGGTTTTCAAACGCGCAAAACGTGCATAGTCATCGGCATGGACTAATTCATTGTGAGCGAGTCCTGGGCGAATATCTTTTTCTGGGTGTGCAGCTCGCATTTTTTCTATCGCATCTAAAACGATGGAAACGGCGCCTTCACCTACAGTATGCAAGTGAGGGTCATAGCCCGCTGCGGCAATTTTTTCCATTAATTCATCAAGAATCTCAGCCGTGAAATACAAATCACCGTAGTTATCGGTTTCTACCCAATTTGGCGCGTCATCCGTGCCCTGATTGATGCGGTATGGCTGCAATAACGACGCTGTCATCGTTGGAAATTGCATGACACCATCAACAAACATTTTAATATTATTTAAGCCAATACCTGGGGTTGGTATCCAATCGGCTTGGTGCCATTTTTTGGCAAATGCAACGGCTTTATCCACAGCTGCTGCTACTGAGGCAACATCAGGTGTTTCATCTGGGGTAATTTCACGAGCTGCTTGGAAGCGGATCGTCAAGTCGCCACGTTGCTGTAATTGAGAAAAGGCTTCAAGCTGTTGTTCTGAAACGCGGGCATCCATCACCATAGTCACACCTTGCTGATTAAGTACTTTCTGTACTAATTCAGCAACTTCAATAGCTTGGTCGTCACGAATTGAAGGAATGCTATCGGCAGCACGCATAGCTGGCGCGTCTTCAAGGATACCGTTCAACTCGCCATTCTCGTATTTACCAATCTTACCATCGGGTGGCTCAGGCGTATCTTTGGTGATACCAAATAATTCGAGTGCACGGCTATTTGCGAGCAATGTATGGCAGTCATTTGAAAATAATACGACAGGGCGTTTTGTATTGAGCTTGTCCATATCTTCACGGTACATATCAACACCCGCAGGGATCATACCTTGGCGTAGCCATGCTGTGACTTTGAGCCAATCATTTTCCCCTGTACGAGGGTCTTTATCGAGGTGATCTTGTACACGCGTTAAAATTTGGTCGATAGTTAACGATTCATAATTTAAATGACAACCGAAGAGTTGAATACCGCCCCAAAAAGGGTGCATATGACCATCAATGATGCCAGGCATCATCATTTTGCCTTCGAGATCGATACTCTCTGTTTCAGGGCCAACATATTGATGAAGTTCATCAGAGGTGCCTGCGGCAAGAATGTAACCATCACGAACAGCAACCGCATCGACAACGCGATTTTTATCATCTGCGGTATATATATAACCGTTAAAATAAATAACGTCAGCTAATTGATTATTCATTGTAAACCGTCTGTATCAGTGGTGCTTTGGTGGCACCAGCGCTAAAAAAACAACGGGGAAGGCAAGTGCTCCCCCGTAATCATTTATAAGACTTGAAATGCTTAGTTAATAATCATTTCAGTTTCATCGTCAGAGATTGCAGGTGGACGACGAGTAAAACCATGGGTCAGAAGTGCTAAGTAAATTGCACCTGCAGCTAACCACCATAAACCCACTTTAAAGGCTTCGCTATCAAGGCTTGTCCATAACCATAATGTTAGGATAACACCAATAGAAGGCATAATCAGGCAAGTGATAATTTTTGTATTATCCAGCGGTGCTTTACGGTCAATATAAAAATGTTTAATGACCGATAAATTCACAAAAGTAAACGCAATTAAGGCACCGAAACTGATCATTGAGGCGACCATGCTGAGTGAAAGCACCAATGAAAGTAATGACGCTAGCGCAACAAAAATAATCGAGTAAATCGGTGTGTTGAGTTTTGGATGCAAATAGGCAAACAGCGAACGTGGTAACACGCCTTCACGGCCCATCGCATAGAAAATACGCACAATACTGGCTTGTGAGGTCATTGCTGAGGCAAATACACCAATAACATAAGCGGTGATAAAGCTAGATGCCATCATCGCACCACCCACTTGTTTCATTACCGCAAGGCTAGCAATATCGGTATTAGGAATAAAATCCTGCCACATTGGGTAAACCAGATGCGCACCATAGGAGATGACGACAAACAGGGTACCCGCGATAAACACGGTGTATAAGATAGCTTTGGGTAACGCACTACGCGCATCTTTGGTTTCTTCTGCCATGGTGGAGATCGCATCAAATCCAAGGAAGGCTAAACAGAGTACCGCAGCACCTGCAAATAACCCAGATACTTGTTCTGACATGACCGTAATCGGTGCTAATAAAGCATCAGTATCCAATACAAATGAAGTTTTGAAACTCAAGTATAGGAACACGGCAATAAAGATAAATTGCATTAAAATGATTAGCATATTCATTGAGGAAACTAATTTAATTCCCAAAATATTCATAATGCTAACAATTGTAATTGTGCTGCAAATAATCACATACATTGGGATATCGGGGAACGCTTCGTGAACAAAGATCCCAATCGCAATGTAGTTAATAATAGGTAGAAAGAGGTAATCTAGCAGTTGTGCCCAACCCACTAAAAAACCGAGTGTGCCGCCAAAGGTTTTTTGCACATATGAATAAGCAGATCCTGAAAGCGGAAGTGCGCTTGTCATGCGGCAATAGCTCATGGCAGTGAAAAAGACAGCAGCTAATGTAATTAAATAAGCGATAGGCAGATGGCCTTCACTTAATACAGTCACTTGTCCATAGGTGGTGAAAATTCCGAGTGGCACCATATAAGCCAGCCCGAAAAAAACTAACGCAGGCACGGTCAGTACGCGTTTCATTTGAACGGTATTCTGTTGCATTTTTAAGCCCTTCCCAAAAGCCTTTAACAACGTCAACTCTGTCTGAATGTTCAGGCCGAGTGAACCTAAAATGCAGCCGTACTCGTCATACTTCGAATTACAACGTTGTTGGCTTTGCTCGCCGCCTAGTTATGTTTTCGAACTATTTAGAGTCTTAACGCTACATGATTGTATAAAATTAAATTTTAGAACCGTCTGCATTCAATTTCAGAAAACCTCGCACCAGGACATTTTTCAAATGAAATGTCATCGTGCGCACTTTAATGAAACGTCAGTGATGAATCGGACCATCACCATCCGCTGGGGTGAATACAAGCGGCGTACAATATAATTACCAAGTTCCTATTAAGCAATCATTAATTGAAAAAAATAAACAACTACTTTTATTTCAAAGGGTTGTTTGATGGATATGTTTATTAATTGAAGTGGATTTAAGATAAGTTAAATGATAGCCATTATGTATAGAAAATCAAGATGAAATTTTGTTGTTTAACTTGTTGATTATTTTGACTAAATTTATTTATCTTCAATGACATATATAGATAAGAACAAAGAGATTTAATTTAAGCTTAATTTAGTACAAGGTAGATGAGGAATTGAGTATTTAATTAAATAGCCTGTTTGCATTAATTAATTTAACTATTTAAGTTCCATATAATGAAACACCGACTTCGTTTAAAATATAAAACGAGAGTCGGTATTTAATATTAGCGCTATTTATCGGCTATCTGAATTTCTGAAAACCATTATCCGTTATTTTCTTCTCAGTTTTTGCTGAGTATATAAAGCATCTAATGTAAATAAAATTAATGCAACCCAGATAAACCCAAAAGTGACTAACAATTCAGATGTCATGACTTCACCGTACACAAAGACGGCAAGTAAGAACATAATACTTGGCCCCATATATTGGAAAAAGCCTAGAGTTGAAAGTCTTAAATGGTTAGCGGCTTCTGTAAAGAGTAACAGTGGCACCGTAGTAATTACCCCTGCGGCAATTAGCAGGGCATTCAAATGCCAATCATTCATTGCCATATCGCTAGTTGGACTATCTGCAAAAAATAATAAGAAGATTATACCGACAGGAAGAAGCCAAAGTGTTTCGAATGTCATTCCTGTTTGTGCATCGACACCTAATTTTTTGCGTAATAAGCCGTAGGTGGCAAATGTAACAGCCAAACTTAGCCCTATCACAGGTACTGAGCCAAATTGCCATAGCTGGATCAAGACACCCGTTAATGCAAGACCAACAGCAATCCACTGCATACGACGAAAACGTTCTTGTAAAAATAACATTCCAAACAGTACGTTAACTAATGGGTTGATAAAGTAGCCTAAGCTAGCTTGTAGCATATAACCATTATTAACTGACCAAATATAAATTAACCAGTTACAAGCAATCGTCGTTGCAGTCACACCAAGAACTAATATTTTCTTTGGTTGCTTCAGTACTTGGCGGACATAGCTCCAATGCCTTGAAACGGTTAATAATAAAATCATAAAGAAAAATGACCAAATAATACGATGAGTCAGAATTTCTTCTGCGGGCACTTCTTGGATGCTTTTAAAATAAATAGGTGCGACACCCCAAATAAAATAGGCGCCTAAGGCACATAATACGCCTTTGTATGTAGACTTATCATTTTGATTATTATGCATTTATTATTTTCCGTTACCACATTTTGACCACGTCTTATTAAGTCAATTATATGATAAGTGCGTTAAGCAGTATATAAAGTTAATGCTAACTAACTTTTTGTTACATCAATATACTTTTAACTAAATCAAAATACTTGTTATTCCCTTACTTTGTGTTCTTGTGGCTATATCTAATACAATAGTTATTTGTTTTCACCTTATTCTTCATTTATAACCAATTGAAATTTATAGTTAAAATTTCAATTTGTGTTGTTTTTTACTTGATTCAGTGTATTTTTAATTCTAATGATAATTTACTAAGGTAAATAAAAATGAATGTAAAAAAAGAACAAGGTAAGAGCATTCCAGATGGTTATTGGATGGATGCCAAAGGGCGCTTAGTACCTGAGTCGATGATAAAAGAGATTGACAAAGAACGTGACCAATTAGTCAATGAAGTAGCTTCAATGGCAATTGCTTTAAATACCCAATTAACACAGTTCAAATCACGTTCTTTTGCTGACATTCAAGCGTTTATTGATTTATCCAGTGAAAAGTACGGCGCTAATCTTGGCGGTTCTAAAGGTAATGTGACCCTGTATTCATACGATGGACGCTTTAAGATACAGCGAGCAATGCAAGACCGTATTGCATTTGATGAACGCTTTCAAGCAGCTAAACAGCTCATTGATGCTTGTCTAATGGATTGGACAGAGGGAGCCAGACCCGAAGTACACGCGATTATCACTCAAGCATTCTCAACCGATAAAGAGGGGGAAATTAATCCTGCCCGTGTGTTGGCGCTCCGTCGATTAGAGATTGATGATGAACGTTGGAATAAAGCCATGAATGCAATCAGTGAAGCGTTGCAGGTGATAGGGAGTAAGTCTTATATTCGAGTCTATGAACGCATTGGCGACACTGACCAATATAAACAGATAGCCTTAGATATCTCAGCGGCTTAACCCCGTGAAGAGCATAAGAGCCGCCTAGAATGGCGGCATTTTTTTGTCAGCGGAAGAGAGATTTAATTGACCTAATAATGATTAATCCCCACTGTATTATATCAAGACCGCTTCATGAATACGAATTCTCGAAAATTCACCCACGCTAAACGATGATTTAAACGCACTGTACGCCACCCTACGAGACGCAAAAATAATTGCTATTGAGTTATAGAAAATTGATTTTAACTCGCCTATGACGCTGAGATTTTGCAGACGGATAATTAACACTAAACACCTCGCCGCGCAATCGTAGCCCCGCCACGCCTGCCCACTAAATAGGTCGGTTTTCATGCACCTGCATGAGTTTAGCTCAAGCGTGCCACTACAGGGGTTTTCTGTGTGAGAATAGCAGCAATTATTCATGCGAATTCATGCAGAAACTTGCAAAATCAGGCAAGCGAAAAAGTGAACAGCAAAACCACCATTTCAGGCGGTGTTGTTACTGTGGCATTGGTGCGTGAATGAGTGAAAAAAGGTCTGTTTAGGGGGGGTACCATGTATCAAATTAATTATGATATTGCTTTGTGCTATTTTAATGCGGATATTCATATTTTAAATAATGCAAATTTCTATTTATTTCTTGTCAGTATAGAGTAAATCAATGATTTTTTGCATTTGCTGTCTATCCAACATATTTTTTCCATCATGAATTAATAAAAAGCAGGGGGTTCCCAATAAACGAAAAATAAGTTTTAAACATTGAAAGAAGATTTTTATTCGAATAATCGAGTTTTTGGGAATATCGAGAATAAATAACATGGTGATTTTCCTTATATAAAAAAGGCTAGCTCAACACGTTTATTGAGTTAGCCATTATTTAACATTTTTATTGTGCGTGTCGGTCTTTATGCTGAAAATTATCACCGTATTTATTTAAACATCGGTCTAAGTTTTTAGGCTTGACGTCTTGAATTGATTTCTCTGTTTTTATTTCTTTTTCCTGTGTAGGTCGAGAAATAATATAATCGATAGATTCTAATACAGCAAAAGTGCAAGAGCAGTTAATATTTTTACATTGCATGTAACTGCGCTTTGTTTGAGAGGAAAGGTACTCACTAGAACGGGTGTGTGCTATTTCTTCACAAATAGGACATTTCATTGCCATAGTGTTAACTCTTGGTTGGTTAATATCACTGAGTGATAATTAAATTCATTATACCACTTTTGATTATTTGTTGGAATGTTGTTTTTTTCTTTGTTCCCAAAGGTTCGATTTTAAATTCTTATCGAAATAAACCTCGCTACCAACACTAAAATTAATCTCTTTAGATAAAAAGTTCATTTCTGATTGACTTATATCGCTGTGCCAATAACTGATAAGTTTATCTTGAATAAAGTTATTAAAATTAACTTTTGCATCATTAATGCCTTCATAAACACCGCTATTTCCTGCATTACTGCTTTCGTTAACCTTGAATGATAAGTAACAAAGCTTCATGAGACTATTTAATTCTTTACCATGAGTAAGCATGAATTTATCAAACAAATAACGGGAATAAGCGTTAATTAAATTTCCTTGCTGATGAATAAGTGCTCTCGCACATAACCCTAATTGGCTTTCAAGTGGCTGCAATTCATCTTGATGTACGCTAATTAACTTATCGAACTCAGTGATTGTTTCTCTGCTCAACGCACTATCCGTACGCAGTTGCTTCATTTCATCCGTCATTACGCCATTATTTTCATGAAAAAGTTTGCGCCATGTTTCATCATGTTTCTGAGTGGATTCAATTAACTCAGTTTTTCGTTGTTTAATCAATTGAATGTCAGACTCTTTTTGTTCAACGGTTTTTTTTGCTTCGTTATACGCGAGTTTCTTTTCGAGAAATGGCTGAAGTTGTTTTTTTAATACATCAGGTAGTGTCGTTGCCTTATCCATAATGATCCCTACTTTTGAATTTTTTTTAATTGTGTTGTAGATCATACAAAATAGATATAGGTTTAAATTGTATCATGTATGATACAATTTAAACATCTGAAGGAATATTGGCAAATGACAGTTAGCTTTAAATCTTATAATTATTTAAAGCTAACTAACTATAATGTGTTATTCAAAATAAAATAGCGTGACATTATAAAACTTTGAAATTTTTTCTACGGTATCTGACAAAATGTCATTAGAGTTCATGTAAAAAAATAAAATAAGAACAATAACGATCATGAGAATATTAAATGTAATCCATGTTTTTGTATAGGTTTTTTTTCTTCCATCAATATAATCCTTATCGTTACTCTTTAACTCTTCTGTATTAATAATATTTTTTAAATCATCTTCATTTAATAGATCTTTATATCTATCTCGGATTGTATCGTATCTATTTAGTAATCTATCTTTTTCTTCATTTACCTCTTTTAATGATAGGTATAAATAAACAAATGAAAAAGCTACGAAAAATAATGTTACTACAACTACTTCTAGTGTAATAGCTCCGCTATAAGATTTAGATAGTAATATTCGGATGAGAAATATACTAAGAAAGAATGTTATGATACTCCAAAAACTTGATTTTAATGATGAAAACATATTTTTTGTGATATCTGATGCTTTGTCAGACTGGGATATTAAGAACTCAGATATTTTATTTTTTATTTCAATATATTGTTTTACATTTTCTTTTAAATAAATATCATAGCCTGACTCTATAGACTTTAGTACGCCATCGGAAAGTTTGGTTATATCATTTTCTTTTGTATAAAGTGAAATTATATTTCTAGCTAAACCTAATTTATCAATGAAGTTACCATCGGTATAAACCCATGAGTAAATATCATAAATTATATGTAGTGACTCACTTGTTATCTCGTTAATTAAGATAGTGTTATTAATTAATCGATAACCTTTTAATTTGAAAATAACTTCGTTGCTTTCAATTTTTAAATCACTGTAATCACTTAGATAAATTAATGATAAAGTAATGAGCAACTTATCAAATAATAACTTGATTGATTCATACGGACAGTTGGTCAATAATTTAAAATCATCAGGTATGAATTTTAATTCTGAGTCAAATGTAAAATGACAAGATTTATTTCTCTTGCTAATTAGTAACTGACGCTCGATATTTTCAGTAGAATAATTAATATGGTTATAGGCCGAAATAAAATACAAGGAACATGTATTAAAGCTGGTTTCGCTGTTCCATAAAATGAATTGTATTTTTTCATTTACATTAAAGTCTTTTAGTTTAAATAAAAACTGTAATTCTTTTCCACTGTTAAAGTTAGAAAAAAATGATTCACAATCAAAGATGTGAGTAGTATTTCTTCTGCTAATTGCCTCATCTTTGTAGATAGTAATATCAATACTGATAGTACTATCTAATTCGTTAGGTTCAGCGTCTAAAAAATCAAAGTTATTTTTTATGTTATAAATATTATCGTGCAGTGTTGTTAATGAAGTTTTATTCGTAATTAATATCGGATCATATCCGTCAAAATTGAAATTAATATCAAAATTAAGGTTATAATTGTTACAAGTTTCTGTAATTGATTGAAATAGGGAAGCACCATTATCGTTCATATTGGTGCTTTGAATCTTATAGTTAGCTTGGCATTTATGAAAATCATCACAAACAGAAACAAGTTCTGTTTGTAACAAGAAGTTTGAGATTTTCTCAAGCAAACTAACATTATTCATCTTCAATCCCGCCGAATTCTTTATAGCCTTTATCAGTGTATATTTTAATATATTTACCTACTGAGTCAATATCTGCCTTTATTTTGTTAGAAAAATCAGTGATTTCACCATTGATTTTCAATTCGAAATTTTCATCGAGAATAATGGTTTTTTTCATCCTTGCTTTAAGGACTTTTGCAGATAATTCAAATTGAGTGTCAAATCCTTTTCGGTTATCTTCTGGTAGCTTATTAAGCTTTGCAATAAATTGATCTTTTTGATTTTCTAATTCTTCATTTTCAAATTTATGTGATTTGATTTTTTCTACAAAATCGTTGAAGGCAAAGGTTTCATTGTTTCTAAAATAACTAATTGTATCATTACGAATGAGCCAGTAATCAGCTGGGGATTTATCCTTTATTTCTTTTCTCAAAAAATTATCAATAGACATAAATGCATTTGTAGTGTTTTTTTCTGAATTTGATAGTTCTTCTGTGGATAAAAAGCGGTTCCACCAATACTCACTGATGCCTTTTCCACTATCAGAAATGAGTAGCTGCTCAATTTCATTATTATTACTATTAATACAAGCTAAACAGGTTTTTTGAAGTCGTGTTTTTTCAGGAAGTCCTTGTTTTAACTTTACATCATTTTCGTCTAAGAAACCATTATGCTCGATTTTAAGAATTGCGAATCTTTTTTCGTTGTCTATTAGTAATAATAGAATTAAAAGAGCCCCTTTTTGTATTTCTATGTCGAGATGTTCCATTCTTGCTTGAACGTCAATTTCAACATTTAATAATTTTTCAGCAATATTTTTTGTTCTCTCTTCCCAGTCGTCTTGATTTTCTATAAGTGAAACGACATGGCGAGGAACTAATTCATTAGTATCTTTGAATTTATAGCTTTTGTTTCTTTTTGTATCAACCAATTCTTGTAATACATTCTTACAGTATCTTACAAAATCGTCATTATGCTCTATTGTGCGTTCTAATACTGAATTATCTTTTATTGATACATTAAATAATGCACTCTTTAAAAGCTGAACACGTGCCATTCTGGAAACCTCATTGACTATAATTTATAAAATTTTTTTAATTATTACTGTCTTTCTCAAAAAAAATAAGTGCAGCTGTCACATTTTTTGAAACAATTTAGTTTCATTATATTTTGAAACAATTTAGTTTCATTATATTTTGAAAGAATAGGGAGGGGGGCTCGGAAAACGGTCACAATGGTCACAACCTTAGAAAAATATTGTAATCTTATGATTTTAAACAAAGTGTTTGTGACTTTTTTAGGGTCACAAACGGTCACAAATGAAGTGCTAAAAGGTAACAGGCATATAAATCAATAGGTTATATTTTATATTTGTGACGTTCTGTGACAGACACATGTGACTCTGTTGTGACTTTTTTGTGACCTTTTATATTGTCAGTAATGATATATATATCAATACATTAAGTTTCATTCAAAAAATTGTGACCATTGTGACCGTTTTCCGAGCCCCCCCCTAAAATTCTGAATGGTTTATCAATAGGCTAAATAATGACCTTTTCTGTTATCATTTATTTAGGTATTTGTATTTGGTTTTTACGAGATAAAGCAAGGTGAAAACGACGGGATACCTAGTTCAGCTATAATGGTGTGGTAGCTGCCACTGACACATAAAAAAACAGAGCGGTTTAGGGCTCTGTTTTAATCCATTATGATGACCGAGAGTGATTTTATTCGTCGCTATATTCGAATACCCAACATTTCAGTGTCTCAGGCTTTTTTAGTGTACTTCCTTTGGGAAGGGTTGAATTGAATAGGCTGTTTACAGCACTACGAACCGTTTTTACGCCAATAAAACGACGTGCTCGAGCGGTTTTTAATAAGTTTTTGATATCCGTATTTAAGTTAACACTCTGGCGGTGCTCGCTGGCGACTTGGGTTAAATGGTTAAAGTTAACAGCAAACACGCCTTTTTCGTTGCTGTGGTTGACGCCGCATGACTCGTTAGCATCCAAATAATCAAACATATCCCAAAACTCAATTACGGCAGGGTTATCAACCATTAAGGCTTGAACTCGCTCTTTTGCCAAAGATACAATAAATTCTCGCGTCTGGACGATTCGGTCAGCATTAACAGGTAATACATGGTGCAATGTTTCTAATAGTGCAATGAGTTGAGCATGGTTTTTTGCAATCCGTTCATGGCTAATATCGGGATCTTCAAATAGCTGCTTCTGTATTGCATCAAGAGATTGGCCATATTGCGTTAAAATTTCATTTTCTTTCATGGTGGCCAAAGGGATAAAACCCGAAATTTTCTCTATTGGATAACGTTCTAGTGCGATAGCGGCTAATCGGGTTTCACTGTTCTGTTCAGCTTTGTCAGTGTAAAGGTGAATAATCCGCTCTAATACGGCGCGTGAGGCGTCGATATCGGCATTTTGAGCAATGATAATGCTACCTTTAAATAAAGGCTCATATGTTTCATTATTATTAGTTTTTATTCCTGTGGAGCGGGTTGCACGTCCATTATAAATCGATTTAAGTTCCTCCCAGTCAAATGATCGTAATTTTGCATTATCTTGATTGCGGTCACTTTCAATCAGGCAAACTGGCAAATTACTAATTTGTGAGAAATTTCGGGAACGCCCTGCCAATGTTGATTTTGAGGGGTCGAACCCTTCATAATCCGCCCGCCCACTCAAGCGCCATAAGAACTCTAATAACGTACTTTTCCCAGAGCCTGGCTCGCCCACAATTTCTAAAAAGGGATAGCTTTTATGGGCTTTTCGGATTTGCTCTGCAAACAATGAGCCGAGCCAGAACGCCAACGCGGCATATCCTTTAACACCAAACGCGCACCACAAATCATTGAGCCAATCAGGTGTAAAGTCGTCAAACTCGATATTAAAATCAAGATTAGGGCTACTGCTAATCGTTTTGATGTCGAGCTTATCTAAGGAAAAATAATCCTCGACGTTCAAGGTGTATACTTTGCCATTTTGTACGGCGACGTTATTAAAAATATACACGCCGAACTCTTTGTTATAGCCAATATAATTTTGGGTTTTGACTTCTTTAATCTCTGGTAAGGCGTGTTTGCAAAATCGGTCTAGTTGATTTGTATTACCGGTATAGACAGCACCTTTTGCCACATGTAATAGCCGTTTTTTAAATTCAGATGCACTAGTGAGCTGACCTGCGGTAAATGTGGCTTTTACGGGTTGTAAGTGCCGAGGAAAATCAATTTTCATGTAATACCATGATTCATCGGTTTCTTCTGCTTTTTGGAAATAGAGTGGGGTTGGGTAACAATTTGCAATCTCAGCAACGGCTCCCGATTCTTGTAAGGCTTTTTTCCGTGCGTCAATCTCAGTCAGATGTGGATCTGACATTTGAATACGGTCAACGGCTTTCATGTGGCGCTCAACATCCAGTTTAAACCAGTATAAGCGGTTATCATGCTCAAAATCGAATTCATGCCGCTCAGTGCGCTGAAACATGAGCAATGCTTTATCGGAGGCACTTTGGGCTAATAACAAATCGCCATAATAGCGATATTGATTAATATCTTTAGACGTTAACTTTCCTTGCAAGTGTAGGTCATTCCAATCAAGATTTGAAGGCTTATTTGCTGTTTTTGCGGCAGTGGCTCCCCATCCTTCATTGCGGCTGCGCTCAACAAATTTTTTCATACCTCGTTCGCCAGCAGGACCATTATCCAACGCCCAGACCAAAACAGGCATTTTTTTATCGCCCAGCTCCTCTTTAAGCGTTTTTAAGGCAACATCAGGGTAATTGTGGCAACTCATAAGAGAAACCGCGACCAGCCCATTCTGAGCGAGACTGAGCGCATCAAAAATACCTTCGGTTAACCAGATTTCATTTGCTGCGGTTAAATCCTGTGAAGGTAACGCCCACCAATGCCCTTTGTATGCTCCGATAAAATTCGCTTTACGGTCAAATCGGCTTGGCTGGTCAATAATGCGTTCCCATTGTGCTCCGTTAGGCAGAGTAAAGCGTACCGTTGCCGCACCTAGACCGTTAGCATGATAACTCTCTTCGGTATAGAGCCCCTTAAGTGAAACAATATCTAAGCCTCTTGCCTGTTTTAAATAGGCATCAGCCGCCGCATACGGTGTAGTATTGGTTTTAGGATAATAAGTTGACCAGTTATCATAGAATTCAGGGTAAAGTTCTTTAACGATTAATTCTGTACCACATTTATTTTCTCGACCACAACGTAATACAAATGGTTTTTCAATTGAGGTAAATAGTTCTTTCTTTTTACAATTGGGACATAAGCCTTGGCGTAAATAACCATTTTGACTTTTAAACTGGAAATCATGGATTAATTTGTTTATAATTAATTCTGAATTGATATTGTTCATTAGTTATAAGCTCCTTAAGCGCCCTTTCTCTCAGGGCGCTTTTTATTTGATCAAACAGTGAGTCATGATTAATTATTTTTTCGTTGTTTTCTGTTTTAACCATTCATCACAGAGGCCTAATGATTTTAACTCTTCAAGTACATCGCAAATATCTTCATTTAAATAACAAAATAGCGTAGGAATATATAAGTTATGCATTCCATCAAGAGGTCTTGTTTTCAAATCTAAATAAATACTATGGGCTAATAATTTACTTCTATTTAATTTGTGAAAGGCTTCAATGCTAATATGTGGCTTTTTCATAAATATGACCTTTTATAAATAATAGCTATAGTCTGGCGCATTATATGAATCGTCGAGCAAAAGCTGTTGACGATAAAATGTAATCACCTCTAATTCGGGCAGTGGTTCAGCTTCTTGGATTTTTTCATAGATAGCATTAAACCAGCTCAGGGGGATCTCCGAGTAAATATGACGCTCTACACAAATCAAACATGCGTCATATTGAGATTGAGCATGTTTTTTATCATTGCGTTTATAACCCAAAGAATAGAAACAATGTTTTGTTTTTTTACTTTGATATACCTCGCCTAATTTTGGAAATATCATATTTACCACCTTAATGGAGAGTGATATTTAAATGTTCAAAATAAGATTTTATATTTTCACTGGTTGCAATTTGGCACTGCGCCACCTCTACATTATGAAAACCTTGCTGATAGAGATAACTAATTGCTTTTGCAGCAGCGCTATTTTTTGAATAAGACTCAATGATTAACTTAAATGAGTCATTATGTTTATTTCCCTGATAATTGGCTGTCATTTCGACATAGAATAAATTCAGCATAAGCGCACTTCTTTAAATAGGGATTTTTCCCGCCCATGAGCTAATATAGTTTTGAGAAATAATTTGTTTTGCTTCTTTATATGAGTGAGCCAGTATAATTATTTTTTGTGGTTTACTTTTTATATCTGCTCTTTCATATGCAAGGAATAACCATTTAAATAAAGGCATGTTCTTTTTTGAACGAGAATATTGATAATGAGTATGATTCATATCTTATCCTTAATACAATATTTTTAATTATTCATTATCTTTAATAAATTGTTCTGCTTTATATTTAGCCCGTAAATATAGGGCATATAAATTTATTTCTCGTTTAGCGCCTTTTCTACGCTGAATAATTGGTAAAACTCCATTATCACACTGTGTCCTAATTGTTGCTTTTTTAGCTCCAATACGCTCTGCATATGCGGATATTGGCTCGGAAACTTTATCGCCATAGGGATAATCTGGCGGCATCACAACAGGAACACAGATCACATTTGGCTTTATCTGTTTTCTTTTCTTGGAATCACTCATCATGTACCATCCTAATAAACGCAGCTTAACGCAGTTTTAAGCTATCTTATGATTAATCATGGTCAATTGACCATGTGTTAACTTTAATAGTCAGGAGACCATGATGTCAAGTGAATACGAGAAAAAATTAAGACAAATTAGGGTAGCAGAAGGATTAACTCAGGTTGCTTTCGCTGAATTGACTGGGATTAACATTGGTTCGATAAGGAATTATGAGAATGGTAAACGAAATGTTGGACTGAACATAATAGATCAAGTTTTAAACACAAAGGACTTTAAAAAATATACGTTGTGGTTAATGACTGGCGAAACAAGCGAAGTTAATGGACAAATAGCGCCATCTCTCTCCCCTGATGGGCAAGAGAGAACCCAGAACTTATTGAAGGTATCGAATGCTGGCAAATGATTAAAAAAACGATGATAAAACATCAAATTAGTATTAGATGGGGAAATGGTGGCTTATGTGGTGGTAGGAGTTTTTTTCTATGAGTATTAAGTCAGTTAAAGATGGCTACTTGGTGGATATTCGACCTAATGGTGTCAAAGGGAAACGATTTAGAAAGAAATTCCCCATTAAGTCCGAAGCAATCCAATATGAAAAATGGATACTTGCTCGATATCATAATAAAGAGTGGATAAGCCAACCAGCAGACAGGAGGGAGCTATCAGCTTTAATCGATTTATGGTGGAAGTACCACGGACAATTAATGAAATCGGGTCACTCCGCCTTATTGAAATTAAAAAGAATTAATAGGGATATGGGCTACCCATCAATTAACAAGTTAGATGCCCTTTCAATTTCAGATTATAGGATCACCAGAATTGAAAAAGGCATAAAGCCAAAAACAATTAATAGAGAGTTATCAGCATTAAGCGGCATGTTTATATCATTAATTGATTCTGGTCATTTTAACCAATCAAATCCAATCAAAGAAATTACAGCCTTAAAAACATTTGAACATGAAATGGGCTATTTAACCAAAGAACACTGTTATCTTTTGATTGAGAGCTTAAAAGGGCTGGAGTTGTTGGCGGTTAAATTGTGTTTGAGTACAGGAGCTAGATGGGGAGAAGTTCTGAACTTAACTCGTAGTCAGGTTGTGCATGGAAAAGTGACTTTTGTTAACAGCAAAAACGGCAAAAATAGAACCGTTCCAATAGCGAGAGAGCTTGAGTCTGAATTACATAATGTTAGTGATGGATTGCTATTTGATAAGGTCAGTTATGACAATGTTAGAAATACGTTGCAAAAAGTCGCTCCTCACTTACCGAAAGGTCAAGCCTTACATGTATTAAGGCATACATTTGCAAGCCATTTTATGATGAATGGTGGGAATATTCTTACCTTACAAAAATTATTAGGACATTCCAGTATTCAACAAACGATGAAATATGCACATCTTGCACCTGATTATCTTTTAGATGCTATTAGATTAAATCCTTTATCTGGTATGTGAATCAAATCTGTATCGTTGATCCACAAAGTGACCACATTGGGTGAATAGATTAAGGTAGTTTAGGGTAGTATAAGGTATGTAACTAATTGAAATTAATGTAAATGCATGATTTTCAAAAAACGATTAAGACACATAATACGCCTTTGGTAGTATTTTGCTGGCTCATTGTTGGCTCTGAAATTGAATTAAAGACTAAAAGAAACTTATACAGAGAGACCGAGCCGACTTAAGCGGCTCGATTTTTGATACCACTAATGTGACATTGCTCAGGTTTTTTTACAAGTTATTAGTTTAGCAGGTGACTAATTATTTATATTCTATTTCTACCCAACTAGATAAGTTGCCGTTGCTGTCGCAATATGTTGATTATTTTCATTATGAAGCTCACAGCGGGTAACGGCTATTTTATTACCGTCTCTTAATAAGCTGGCACTGGCGGTAAAAAGTTGGCCTCGACCGGGGCGTAAATAATCAACTCGTAGGTCAATTGTCCCCATACGGGACATTTTGTCGACAATCTCAGTATGGGTTAATGGGTTAATTCGCTGCAAAATACGGTTAATGCACACCATGCCCCCTGCAACATCTAAAATCGAAGCGATCACACCGCCATGTAGGATGTTTTGAGTGAAATTACCAATTAATTGCTGACGATTCTCAATGCTAAGCTGAACAAAATCATCATTTAGACTCATTAATTTAATACCAAGTAGCTGGTTAAATGGCATTTTATAAATAAAAGCATGGCTCATTAACTCACTGGCTTCTTCTAAAGTATAAGTACGGTCATTCATCGTTTTCATCCTTTAAAAATATGTAAATAATAAGTTAACATTATGTGTAAATGATGTCTCTAACAAACGAATGAATAATCTTTCAACAGTTATTTAGTTTTGTGTGTAAAATAGGACAAACTTTTTTTGGACGATGTTGAAAATAGGAATGACTAATGCGCGCTTTACCGATTTTGTTAAGTGCAGTGCTCAGCTTTTGGTCTGCTTCACTGTTTGCAGCCGAAAATACAGATATTCAGCCTGTTGACGATGTAAAAAATACCCTACCAATTCGTGGTAGCATCATTTCAGGGTTACTACAGCACCACGATAACCCATTTGTATTGTACCCGTATGAATCGAATTACATCATTTATACCTATACTTCATCGATGAATAAAAATGCGATTTCTAGCTACAATTGGGGTGATGATGCGTTAAAGGATGAAGTTAAATTTCAATTAAGTTTAGCTTTTCCTTTATGGGCGGGTATTGCTGGTGATGACTCTATTTTAGCCGTTTCTTATACTCAACGTTCTTGGTGGCAGTTAAGTAATAAAAAAGAGTCTTCACCATTTAGAGAAACCAACTATGAGCCTCAAGTGTTTGTTGGCTGGCTAACCGATTACCAATTTGCGGGTTGGACGTTACGTGAGTTTGAAACGGGCTTTAACCACGAGTCAAATGGGCGTTCAGAACCAACCTCTCGCAGCTGGAACCGAGTATATGCGAGAGCGATGGCGCAAAATGGTAACTGGCAAGTTGACCTTAAACCTTGGTACCGCATTCATGAAAGTGAAGGGCGAGATGATAATTCCGATATTACCAAATATATGGGCTACTATCGCTTAAAAGTAGGGTATGCATTGGGAGACAGCGTATTTACTACAACTGGGCGTTATAACTGGAATACGGGTTATGGTGGCGCCGAGTTGGGGTGGAGCTATCCAATTAGTAAACATGTGCGTTTTTATACCCAGTTGTTTAGCGGATATGGCGAGTCGATGATAGACTACAATTATCGCCAAACACGTTTTGGTATCGGTGTTATGCTAAACGATATGTTGTAATGGAAGAAAAACTCAGTTCTCTATTCAGTTCTGAGTTGTATACCAAGTCATAAATCAACAAATTCGCTGCTCAATTGGGCAGCGACTTGTTTTATCGATTGAGGAAGTTTGTGTCCACTGCTTGCGTCATTAACCAACTTTCATTGGCTGAAAATGTGCTCAATAGTACATTTGGTTATCAGTCATTTCGCCCTGGGCAAGATGCCGTCATTGGGGCTATCCTGGATAACCGTGATTGCTTAGTGTTAATGCCAACTGGGGGCGGGAAATCCCTTTGCTATCAAGTTCCTGCTTTAGTTAAAGAGGGCGTCACACTGGTCGTTTCGCCATTAATATCATTAATGAAAGACCAAGTTGACCAATTGCGGTTACATGGGGTTAATGCTGCGTGTTTAAATTCATCGCAAACGTCACAAGAGCAGCGCCAAATCATGGAAATGTGCAGCCAAGGGGAAATAAAACTACTGTATGTTGCCCCTGAAAGGTTGTTAACTGACTATTTTCTAAGCCAATTAGCAGGATGGAATATCACCTTGCTAGCGGTGGATGAAGCCCACTGTATTTCCCAATGGGGACATGATTTTCGCCCTGAATATCGCGCACTAGGCCAATTACGGCAATCATTGCCCAATGTACCCGTGATGGCGCTAACCGCGACTGCGGATGAAACCACTCGTGCAGATATTATTCGTTTATTAGAGCTACATGAGCCACTCGTCCATGTGAGTAGCTTTGATAGGCCAAATATTCGTTATACCTTAGTCGAAAAATATAAGCCGTTAGACCAACTTTGGTTTTTTATTAAAGGCCAAAAAGGTAAAGCGGGTATTGTTTATTGTAATAGTCGCAATAAGGTTGAAGAAACGACAGAGCGCTTACAAAAACGCGGCTTAAGTGTCGCAGCTTACCATGCAGGGTTAGACGCTGCACAACGTGAATGGGTACAAGACGCATTTCTAAAAGATAACTTACAAGTTGTTGTGGCGACAGTCGCTTTTGGAATGGGAATTAACAAATCAAACGTTCGCTTTATCGCTCATTTCGATATTCCGCGTAATATCGAAGCGTATTATCAAGAAACAGGGCGAGCAGGGCGCGACGGTGTTGAAGCCGAAGCCATTTTATTTTATGACCCAGCAGATATGGCATGGTTACGTCGTTGTCTTGAAGAAAAACCAGCGGGTATGCAGCAAGATATTGAACGACATAAGCTGAATGCTATCGCGGCTTTTGCAGAAGCGCAAACCTGCCGTCGTTTGGTGCTACTTAATTATTTTGGTGAAAATCGTCAGCAACCTTGTGGTAACTGTGATATTTGCTTAGATCCACCAAAACAGTACGATGGGTTAGTGGATGCGCAAAAAGCGCTGTCTTGCATTTATCGTGTTGGTCAGCGCTTTGGTATCGGCTATATTGTAGAGGTATTGCGTGGTGCGAATAATCAGCGTATCCGCGAATTAGGTCATGATAAATTGCCTGTTTACGGTATTGGCAAAGAGCAAACGAATGAACACTGGGTCAGCGTGATCCGTCAACTGATCCATTTGGGAATGATCACCCAGAATATTACGCATTTTTCAGCGCTTCAATTAACTGAGGCTGCAAGGCCTATATTACGGGGTGAAGCGACACTGAAACTCGCCGTTCCGCGTGTTTTAGTGGTAAAAAGCCGTAATCAACAAAACAAAATTTATCATGGCAATTATGATAAAAAGCTTTTTGCGAAACTGCGTAAACTGCGTAAATCCATTGCAGATGAAGAAAATATTCCGCCATTTGTGGTGTTTAATGATGCAACATTGATTGAAATGGCTGAGCATACTCCGACTTCACCAGCTGAATTATTGTTAATTAATGGTGTTGGCGAACGCAAACTCGAACGTTTTGGGGAGGCATTTATGGCACTTATCCAAGACCATCTTGAAGGTTATGAATGAATAAATAAGGAAGCTGTTGGATGACGCCTGAATACCTAAAAGAGAGTTGGCTGAATCGAGAAACTCAATTTTCTGCTTTTACAAATGGCCCACTTTTAGATTTCTGGCAACACCGTGAAGAATCTCAATTTATAGGTGTTGATGATATTCCCATTCACTATGTCCGTTTTATTCATCCCAAGCATCACAAAGCAATTGTCATTTCACCAGGGCGCAGTGAAAGCTATGTAAAGTACCCGGAAGTGGCTTATGATTTTTATCATTTAGGCTATGATGTTTTTATTATTGATCATCGTGGCCAAGGCCGATCAGGGCGAATGTTAGCGGATCCTCAAAAAGGCCATGTTGAAAAGTTCACTGATTACATTGATGATTTTGAAAAGTTCATTGAGCTTGAAGTTAAATATCGGCATTATCCAAAATGTTACGCGTTAGCTCACTCAATGGGGAGCGCTATCTTAGCAGGGTATTTATTGCGAGATAACGTCACATTTGATGCAGCAACCTTATGTGCACCGATGATTGGAATTAATCTACCGATGCCTCGTTGGATGGCGAGCTTTATTGTTGATAGAGCCGAATCTCGCGAAAGTGTCCGTAATGACTATGCGGCTTCTACGGGGAAATGGCAGCCGTTACCTTATTTAATCAACGTATTAACACACAGCCCGGAGCGTTATCGGCGTTACTTACGCTATTATGCCGATTATCCCGAATTGCGCTTAGGTGGGCCAACTTACCATTGGCTACGTGAAAGTTTTGTGATTGGCGATGAGCTAATTGCGAAAGCGGGAGAAATTGATGTACCACTGATGGTGCTGGAAGCCAGTGAAGAAAAAGTGGTCAGCAATAAAGAGCTACAAGCTTTTTGTCAAAACAGGCAAAAAGCGCAAATAGGACGAGAAGAAAAATTACCTCTCATTATTGAAGGGGCACACCATGAAATCCTATTTGAAGTGGATGCATTAAGAGCGATGGCGCTCAATGCTATCTGTGATTTTTTTGAGCAGTATTAGTTAGGGTTTGAATATGAAATATCCTGTAGTTGCTTCCGATTTAGATGGGACACTGTTATCTCCCAATCATGACTTAACGTCTTATACAAAAGACACCTTGAAACAGCTAGTGACTTCGCAAGATGTGCATTTTGTGTTTGCAACAGGTCGTCACCATGTGGATGTTGCTCAAATCCGTGATGGTTTAGGCATCGACGCGTATATGATCACATCTAACGGCGCCCGGATCCATAATACTCGCGGTGATTTAATTTTTGAGCACAATGTTGATCCTCAAATTGCTCACGAGTTGTGTTTGATGGAATTTGATAACCCTGAACTTATCACTAACTACTACCATGGTGATGATTGGTTTATCAACCGTGAAAGCCCTGAACAAAAAGAATTTTTTAAAGAATCGGTATTTAACTATCAGTTATTTGATCGCCATGACTTTGTCACTTCTGAGGTCTGCAAGGTTTACTATACTAGTGAAGACCATGACTTGCTGGTGGATTTACAGCAGCGCATTCAAGCACGTTGGCAAGATAAAGTGAATGTCACGTTTTCACTGCGTAGCTGCTTAGAAGTTATGGCTGGTGCTGTTTCTAAAGGTGAGGCTCTGAAGCAAGTTGCGGCACTACATGGCTATACCCCGAGTGATAGTATTGCTTTTGGCGATGGCATGAATGACAAAGAAATGCTGACGATGGCTGGAAAAGGCTGCATCATGCAAAATGCTCATCAATTGCTAAAAGATGCGTTACCGCACATGGAAGTCATTGGTTCGAATAGTGATGATGCTGTTGCTCGTTATCTGAGAAATAAATACCTTAATAACGCATAATTTATTTTGTTATTTGAAATAGAGAAACCAGATAGGCAATATGTTTATCTGGTTTTTTATTATCTCAATTAGATGAAAAACGTAAGTTCCCATAGCGAAAATGCAGCGAAACGTGCTTTTTGTGAAATTTAGGCCATTTTTCCTATTTTTTCTGACAAAAAGTAAATTTAAACTAGGGGGATGAGTGTTTAGGTCGATATTAATGGATAGCACTGTTTTCACAGTTTGCATATTGCACTGTTGAGGGTTCCTTAGGATGAAAAGAATTGCGTTAGTATTGTTGTTGGGCTCGATTTGTTATAGTTCCGTTTTAACCGCTAAACCTACCCCTGTGCCAGCACCGGCAACAGCAGCACAAGAACCCTCGATTGAACAAATTACGCAGTTAGCACAAAAAGGTGATCCTAAAGCCCAATTCCAGCTAGGTGAACGTTATTTTAAAGGGTTAGGTGTTTCTCAAGACTCTAAAGCAGCGGCTGAGTGGTTTATCAAGGCAGGAAACCAAGGGAATTCAGATGCGCAATTCCGTCTTGGCACTATGTTTGTAAATGGTTTTGGTGTACGTCGTGATTATGACAAAGCGATGCTATGGTATGAGCAAGCCGCAGAACAAGGTGATACCCGAGCTGAAACCAATATGGCGATGATGTATGCGCAAGGCCTAGGTGTCACTCAAAATTTAGAAAAAGCGGCATTTTGGTTTAGAAAAGCAGCGCAAGGCGGAAATATACTTGCTCAATTCCAAATAGGCCAAATGTACTCGATTGGCAGTGGCGTTGATTTAGATGATGAAAAGGCGGTGTTTTGGTTTAGAAAAGCCGCAAAACAAAAAGATGCGAAGTCTCAAGACCGCTTAGGCGTCATGTACTCTGAAGGGCGCGGCGTGAAGAAAAACTTGCAGCAAGCCTACGCATGGCTTGCAACTGCAGTGTTCAGTGGCAACGCAGAAAGTCATCGTCTACAAAATAAGATAGCGGCTCAGTTAAGCCCTGAAGAATTACAGCAAGCACAAAAGTTAGCAGAAGATTATATTAAATCGTACGGTTTTAAAGCCAGCTAATGATTAAGCGGATGTGTGGGATACGATTTTGTATCCCACTAGTATGACAACAGACAGTACAAGATAGCACCAAGAAAGCCGATAAAAACGGTTGTTTCCCCAGCCTCGACGAATAGCTAGCTGTTGCTGTTGCGATGATAGCTTGCCACAAAGTACACGAAACCCAACGATATAAACTGCACAATATACTTGCCAGAGGTACAGTGTATTAAATGCAAAAGCTTTCCCAACAATTAATAAGATAATTAATGGAATTAAAAAGAATAAAATCGACCCAACACGTTCAAGTTGGGCGATCTTTAACATCACTAACTCATCTTTATCATCTGATTTTAATGGCATAATACGGCTTACAGTTCCCCTGATTTACGACTTGGATTACGTCCTGAAAGATTGTTTGTCGCACTTTGTAGCGAATTATCACGGACATCCACCCTTGCTTGGAATGGTGGGAATGGCAAGGTAATCCCTTGTTCAGCAAAGGAAACTAAGATGTTTTGGTGAATTTCATGGCGCGCAGGTAACCGGTGGCCCATCTCAGCAGCATAGACCCGTAATTCGAAAATTTGAATACCTTGTTGTAAATCAACTAGATAAACCTCTGGTGCAGGGTTATCTAAGATCATGGTAGAGCGTTTAGCTGCCCGTAAAATGGTATCTGTTACCAGTTCACTATTGGCGTCAGAAGGGGCAGGAATGGTCATTACAATACGAGTGATCGTGTCAGAAAGTGACCAGTTAATAAACTGTTCAGTAATAAACGCCTTATTTGGCACAATAATTTCTTTTCTGTCCCAGTCTGTCAGCGTCGTGGCACGGGTGTTGATCTTGGTAATACTCCCCGTTAAGTTACGGATAGTTACGGTATCTCCAATTCGGATCGGTTTTTCAAATAAGATCATCAACCCTGAGATAATATTGGCGAAAATTTCTTGTAAACCGAAACCAAGCCCGACCCCCATTGCCGCAACAAGCCATTGTAGTTTTGACCACTCAATCCCTAACATAGAGAAGCCAACAATGGTTCCGATAATAGTAATCGTATATTTTGTTAATGTACTGATGGCGTAGCCGGTACCGGGTGTTAAATCCAAATGTTGGAGTACGGCCAGCTCAAGTAAAGCGGGTAAGTTACGAACTAATTGGGCGGTAACGATAATAGTCAAAATGGCAATGAAAATAGAGCCCATGGTGATAGCTTGTACGGTATCAACGCCATTAACCGTTGATGTTACATCCCATAAGCGAATATTTTCAAGGAAAGAGAATGCGGTATGTAGCTCGGACCACAGCCAAATCAATGAAACCAAGGCAATCATAGTTAAAATCGAACGAACTAACCCAACGGATTGGGTACTGATGGCATCTAAGTCGATAACCTGCTCTTCGATATCAATATTCCCTTCACTACTAGCGTTTGCTTGCTGGTTATCGTCCTCACCTTTAGCACGTTGCGCTAATATCTCAGCACGACGCTGTTTTGCCCGCTCAAAGGCTAATTTACGGCGCTGCATCGACATCCAACGGCGAATTGTATGATAAACGATAAGAATGACAAACCAAATGGCGACAGAGGTTTCTAAGCGCGCTAGTAAGGCTTGTGAGGTTGAAAAATAACCTAAAATGGAGAAAAACCCAGCAACAATAGGTGCGAGTAATATCATCCACCACAATGCTTTATTAACAATATTTTCACCGGACCCATGTCTATCTAAATAGAGAGGGATCTGTGAGCGACGTAAGTTATTGGTAATTAAGCTAAGTGCGACACATAAAAAGATAAAACAGAAACGGCCAATACTGGCTGCAAATTCTCTGTCGCTATAATGTTCAAAAGTAATAATTGCCATGACTAATGGGACGATGACAAAAATAGCCATTCGGTAATAGCGCATCGCACGTTTAACAGAGTCTCTATCCCAACCGAAGTGAGAAATAAACAACCCTGTAGGGCGAGAGAACGTTTCGCTGATCATAAATAGCCACAGCAACGGTGTCGTGGCGCTAACGCCATAGCCAATGGCAGCGGCCATCGGGAACTGCCAGGCACTTTGTAAGCCATAACCGATGGCGGACCACATCATAGGGAGAGGAAGTGCGACAATAATTGACCAGAAAATAGTACGAATGGTTAAGTAAAACCGGTCTTGTGTCACCTTACCAATACGTAAACTGGAACGGTCAAGAAATGCTTGGTAGTGCTTGCGAGTACTGATACTGAAAATGACTAAGGCTATTGAACCGAGAAGATACAAAAAGGTATCTTGGGTCGTTACCATAATACGCAGTGCGCCAGCCAGTTGAGATAAAGTATCCAGTGAGAGTAATTGAGTAATATCAGTTACTAACATGACCGGGTAGCTGATGCTGATTGGTGGAACATCTGCAACCCAGAAAAGATAACGGTTTGAAGCGTCTTTGACCTCTTTCAATGCATCGGTCAATTGCCCTGTAGCGACATTGAGTTTCGTCAGCTCTAACATTTCGGCATCGAGACCCGAAATTAAAGAGGTTAGCAGCTCACGACGAGTTTTAATCAATGACTGATAAACTTGCACTTGAGCCGTATTGAGCTCATTAGCCGTTTCTTGCTCGGTTGTATCTATTTTACTTAGTCTATCGAGGCTATCTTCATAATTTAAGCGTTGAACACGTAAATCAGCCATTTCACGATCAAGTTGCTGGCTTTTTGGAATATCCGGTAAACGAGAAAGCTGTGTTCGGAGTGCTTCCCCTAATGTACTTGAGCTGCTTATCCACTGAGCTTGCTCGCGAATAGTTGTGAGTGCTTGGCGAGCATCACGGATACTCGTTGATATTTCGGCTTGGCTATTGGTAATTGCGCTCATACGCTGTGCTTGAGCGGTTAATTCCTGAGACATTTTGCGATTAATATCAAGCTGCTCAGTTAAAAATGGGGTCAGCTCACCTTGCGCAGCCAACATTTCTGTATGTTCTAACGCTAAAATTGCTTTTTGTTGGCGTTGGGTATTTTGGAAATCACGCAGGTTTTGCAACTCAAGTTCCATACGTTGATAGCGTTTTTTGTATAATTCCAACGTAAGGCGTGAGATTTCTTGGCGGTTATTCGCCGAAAGCTGCGCCATCTCTAGTTCATTAACTGTTGATTTGCGAGCGCTTACTTCGGCTTGAGCCAACGTATATTGGGCATCGGCTAATGGCGTTGATGGTGTACTCAGAGACTGAAAACGCGAGGAGGCATCAGTGAGTAAACGTCTGGCTTCAGAAAGTTGTTGTGGCAGAATACTGAGTGATTCACTGATTTCGCGGCCTTTATCTTGCTCTTGTTGAGTTAAGCGGCTTTGATCAAGTAATTGGCTGCTAAGCTGAATAATGCGTTGTTCAAGTTCACCTAAGCTGATACCAACCGGTATAGGGGCGGGCTCATCACTTTCATTGAGAATTTTTTGTCTTATTTCTTTGATAATTCTAGGAAAGTTATCAATTGCTTCTTGATAAGACTTGGCTTTTGCATCGGAATCGCGTGTCTCACTCATCCAATTTAGCGCACCTTGCAATGCTTGCGCTATCTCTGCATCTTTAGGATTGGTGCTTGACTCGAGTTGTTTGAGCTCCTGCTTAATCTGTGCTTCGTCCTGCGCTGCAGTCGGCGCTGCAACGGAAGAGAAAACGATTAACAGGCTAAGAAAAAAACTGATAATCACACGCACAGTGAGGAGCTCCTTCAAGGGATAATAATTTAATTAAGCGTCAACGGACTCTTCTGCCACTGTACTTGTAACAGTTTCAGCGAGTAATTCACCCATCCGAGTTGCATAACCAGGGATCAGTGATGAATTAAAGGTTACTTTATTCGGTTCAAATAAATTAATCACCGTTGAGCCCAGTTTAAACAGCCCCATTTCCTCACCTTTTTTCAAGAAAACAGCACCTTCAGAATCCAGCTCAGGGTAAACCCAACGCTTGATGACACCTTCACGCGTGGCGTTAACGCAACCGCTCCAAACTGTCTCGATACTACCAACGATGGTTGCACCTACAAGGATTTGTACCATTAGGCCAACAGGGGTGTCAAAGACACAAATCAAACGTTCATTTCGTGCAAACAGGTTGGGAACATTTTGTGCCGTTAATGGATTTACAGAGAATAAATCACCTGGCACATAAATCATCTCTTTGAGTAAGCCATCACATGGCATGTGTACACGGTGATAGTCACTAGGGGAGAGGTAAGTGGTAATAAAGTCACCACCACGAAAACGTTCTGCTAATTGGTATTGGCCAGCAAGTAATGCTTCAACGGTGTAATTATGGCCTTTAGCTTGGAAGATAAGGTCATCATTAATCGGGCCTAATTGGCTCACGGCACCGTCAGCAGGTTGAGCAAGTTGATGCTCTTTTTCGACAATCGGGCGAGCGCCTTCTTTTAGCAGGCGGATAAAGAAATCATTAAAAGTGGCATAAGCCGTAAGCTCGCTTTTTTGTGCTTCGTTCATGTTCACTTTATAGACTTTTGCGAACAGTTTAATTGCCCATTGCGTCATGAAACCCGCATTGCGACTTGCGAACCAGCCTGCAAATTCAGTAAGACATTGTTTTGGAAGCATATATTGCAAGCGAATTTTGATTTTATCTAGCACGTTAACCTCTGATTTTTAAAGGTATGTTAGCAAAAGGGCGGCTATTGTACACAGTTTACTCGTCATATTTCAAACGGTTGCGTAACTGACTAACCGTGATTAAATTATTTAGAGCTGGTTTAACGTTAGTGAGTTATTTTGTAAGTACTCACTAACATTATTTCTCTTTTGCCGTAAAATTGCCGCGAGGTTTGATTTGTTCCATGCTTTCTAAAATGCGATGGTAGTTTTCAAAACGTGATTCAGCAATTTTATTTGCTTCTACGGCTTCACGTAACAGGCAACCTGGGTCATCCAAATGTTTACAGTCACGGAATTTACAGCCACCAAGGTAATCTTTAAATTCGACAAATCCTTTGGTCACTTGTTCCGTGGTTAAATGCCACAAACCAAACTCACGCACACCAGGGGAGTCAATCACATCTCCACCCAATGGGAAATGGTATAAGCGGGCTGTTGTTGTTGTGTGTTGCCCCAGCCCTGAGTTGTCTGAAACGTCATTGACTAAAATGGCTTCTTCATTGTGTGGAAGCAATGCGTTTAATAAACTGGATTTACCCACACCAGACTGCCCAACAAACACTGATACTTTACCTGCTAGCGCGTTAGTAAGCGCTTCCATGCCTTCATTGGTATGGCTTGAAACTTCGAGAACTTGATAGCCAATATCACTATAAATCGTCATCAAATCGCTTACCCACTCGCGGTTTTCGTCGTTGAGTAAGTCGACTTTATTAAGAACGATAACAGGCTTAATCCCCGTGGTTTCACAGGCGACCAAATAACGGTCAATAATATTCAGCGAAAGCTCAGGTAAAATAGCGGAAACCACAACAATTTGGTCAATATTAGCGGCAATCGGTTTCAAACCATCATAATAATCGGGACGAGTTAGAACAGAGTGGCGTTCATGAACCGCTTCAACAATGCCATTTACTTTGATATCGCTTTGTGTGTTCAGGGCAGGCCGCCACACCACGTTATCCCCTGTAACGAGGGAAGAAATGGTTCTGCGTAAGTTACAGCGCTGGATAGTCCCGTCACTCGCTTGAATATCAGCATGTTGCCCAAAACGGCTGATGACTAAGCCTTCTTGTGCTTCACCTAATTGGCTATCATCAATCTCAACTGTTTTTTGTTTTTTGAGCCTTTTTTGATGATTTTCTTGAACTCGGCGCTGTTGGCCTTTCGAAAGTTTCTGTTTAGCCACCTGTCCTCTCTTTACTATGGCGGTATTTTAGGGTTACTCACGCCTGTCACTGATGGCATGAAGAGTGCTATCATACCTTAACTTCATAGAATGCAGTTAGGGTATATCATGCAAAAGAATGAGAATAATTTAATTTGGATCGATTTAGAAATGACAGGGCTCGATCCTGTTCGTGATCGTATTATTGAAATAGCGACCATTGTAACAGATAGTCATCTTAATATTTTAGCAGAAGGCCCTGTCATTGCAGTACATCAAACGGATGAACAACTCGCTTTAATGGATGAATGGAATGTAAACACTCATACTAACAGCGGCTTAGTTGAACGTGTACGCAAAAGTACCGTAAGTGAGCGTGAAGCTGAGTTAGCCACGATTGAATTTTTAGAGCAATGGGTTCCACAGGGGGCATCACCTATTTGTGGGAACAGTGTTGGGCAAGATAGGCGTTTTTTGTTCAACTATATGCCTGAATTAGAAAACTATTTTCATTATCGCTATCTTGATGTTAGCACACTAAAAGAGCTCGCTCGTCGCTGGAAACCTGAAATTTTAGCGGGTTTTTCGAAGAAAAATACCCACCAAGCTCTTGATGACATTCGTGAATCAGTGGCTGAATTAGCTTATTACCGAGAAACATTTATTAAAGAATAAATGTTGAATTAACGAAGATGCCGCCTTTGAGGCGGTTTTTTTGTGTTCAAATGTGATGTTGTATTACGTGTTGCATTACAATTGTCATTACATTATTCTAGCAGTAGATCCTGAAAGGAGACCATTATGAGTACAATACAAATTAGGGTTGATGAACAACTAAAAAAAGATGCATATCAAGCATTTGATAAATTAAACCTTTCACCTTCTGATGCGTTAAGGTTATTTCTCCGTTATGTTGCCGAGAATGAAAAGCTCCCGTTTTCTGAAGTTTCTATTGTTGTAAGTGATGCCGATGAAGATGAGGATATTTTAGCAGTTGTGCGTAATCGCTTAAAAAAACCCGCTAAGCGAATAAGAGTGAACATTGATGATATTTGATATTGCATTTGATGAGCGTGCTCTAAGGGAGTGGAAAAAGCTTGATTGCAGTATTCGAGAACAATTTAAAAAGAAGTTAAAGAAATTACAATTAAACCCATATATAGAGTCTCTGCGGCTACATGGTGAATTGTCTAATTGCTATAAAATTAAATTAAGGGCATCAGGATTTCGCCTTGTGTACCAAGTTGTTGATGATGAAATTGTTATTTTTGTCGTTGCTGTTGGTAAAAGAGAAGATAAAAAGGTTTATAACTCCGCGATCGAAAGGCTTCCATAGCCATCTTCTCCCAATAAGTTAACAATGTTAACGTATTGAAATCAGCTTATTACAATGGCTGTCGATAAAATCACCATTGTGATTGTTTTGTCGGCAAACGGATAAAAAAATAAAAATTTTGAGCGCAAGGGCTTGCTAGTATCTGAATTTTTCGTATAATGCGCTCCCCGTACCGATGAAGTTTTTGTGATTGAGTCGGCACGTGAAACATCCAGAAATGTGATGCGGGAATAGCTCAGTTGGTAGAGCACGACCTTGCCAAGGTCGGGGTCGCGAGTTCGAGTCTCGTTTCCCGCTCCAAATTTTCTTGATGTTTTAACTAAAGCACTATTTTCGTGATGCGGGAATAGCTCAGTTGGTAGAGCACGACCTTGCCAAGGTCGGGGTCGCGAGTTCGAGTCTCGTTTCCCGCTCCAAACTTTCTTAGTGTTTTAGTTAAATGCCTTAGTATTCTGACTAGGCAGTAGTA
The DNA here is from genome assembly GCF_028479545.1 of Providencia sp. PROV201. Taxonomy (NCBI): domain Bacteria; kingdom Pseudomonadati; phylum Pseudomonadota; class Gammaproteobacteria; order Enterobacterales; family Morganellaceae; genus Providencia; species Providencia sp. PROV201. The sequence goes on along the minus strand of NZ_JAMPNW010000010.1, from coordinate 73,610 downwards.
CCCACCAAATGCGGGAATAGCTCAGTTGGTAGAGCACGACCTTGCCAAGGTCGGGGTCGCGAGTTCGAGTCTCGTTTCCCGCTCCAATATTTTTAGTTTCTCTTAATCTTCCTTTTTTACTAAATCTCATATAGCAGCTTTTAATTTTATTTTATTAAGTGAATTCACTTAGTGAATATAAATTGTACTTGTTTACTATTTTCATCTTTTTTTACCTTGAATGCTAGGATCAGTGCGGGCTTCGCGATCTTTTTTGGATCATATCCAGATTTGTGCTTGCATTCATTTTCAGGGCACCATAGAATAGCCACCCCTTAGCAATAGGGTGTTTTACTTCCATCTCTAAGATGAAAATACGAAGTTTAAATAATAAACAAAAATATGATTTTTATTTACTTCGATTAGTTTTTCATTTTAACCTTGCATTTTGGTCACTTTTATATTGCGAGTTAATATAAAATCAGTACCTTTCTTGTTAATATGCTATTAGAAAGTTATCCACAGCTGGCTTAATCAGCCTCGGTTTTCATCGCGATTTGAAATAACTTATTACACAGAGTTATCCACAGGGTAATTAACAAATTTCTGTTGTGCTAATTAATTCTAGCGTTTAAGTTGCATTATTGTAACTTGTTGATTTTTTTAGTTTGTGGGTTATTTTGTCAAAATGAGGCTAGCACAGCTTGCAAATTCTTTACCTATTGTCAGCTAAGCATTTTTTATTTTATTCACATTGATTTGACAATTCTTGATTTCAGATATATGGCAGGCTTTTTTCTAGGCGTCTCTCGGTAAACCTTTGTTAATAACTCGTACAAGGCGTTTTTGTTGCGAAGTTTGAATTGTAACTTGGTTTGTATTGCGTTGGTTAAGCTGTTGTTGTATAGACCATTGGAAGTGTTCATCCAACATAGCGTTAATTCCAAGCCGGTTTTGTAATGCGACAATAATGCTATCTTGGTAAGGTGCGTTGCCTAGCGCCACACTGATATTTCGCAACCACTTGATATAGCCAATGCGGCGGATCGCAGAGCCTTCGGTAACTTTCAAAAAGGTTTTTTCGTCCCATGAGAACAAGTCAAGCAGCTCTGGTGTATGCAACTCCTTTCTTGGGCTGAAATCGTCTTCATCAGTGAGCTGGGAAAAACGGTTCCACGGGCAAATGAGCTGGCAGTCATCACAACCGTAAATCCGATTTCCCATTAGCGGGCGAAATTCTTCAGGGATAGCGCTATCCAGCTCGATGGTGAGATAAGAAATACAGCGCCTTGCATCGACAGTGTAAGGTTCGACAATTGCACCTGTTGGGCAAGTTGTCATACAGGCAACACAGCGGCCACAATCTTCTTCGATAGGTTTATCGACAGGAACGGGTAAATTAATCAATAATTCCCCAAGGAAAAACCAAGATCCTGCTTCACGATTTAAGACTAATGAATGTTTTCCTGTCCATCCTAAACCTGCTTTTACCGCAAGAGGACGCTCTAAGATTGGAGCGGAATCGACAAAAGGTCGAAAATTGAGATCATCGATGGTGGTACCATCGGGCAGTATCATCCCATTAAATTCACGACAATAGTCTAAAATACGATCTGAAAGTTGTTTTAGGCGTTTTTTTAACAGCTTGTGATAGTCTCGTCCTAGCGCATAACGGCTGATATAACCTAATTCAGGGTTATTTAGTGTGCTGGCAAATGCGGCTTTAGCTGGCAAGTAATTCATGCGCACGCTAATGACACGCAACGTGCCCGGGTGCAGTTCGTGTGGTCTGGCTCGCATCATCCCATGGCGACTCATCCATTCCATCTCGCCATGAAATTGTTTATCTAGCCACGCTTGTAATTTCGGCTCTTCCGCGGAAAGGTCAGTATCGCAGATCCCGACTTGCTGGAAACCTGCGTCAACGCCCCATTGTTTAATATTTTGAGCGAGAAGATCGAGATCGAGGTATCTTGCCATCAGATCCTATATTGATAAAGGGTAAAACGGCAGGCACTTTATCATGGCCAGCGTTGTTCATCAAAACGGATGAAAAATGCCTTCAGTATTGAGAGCAATTATAGGATATTTCTGAACTCATCATTCAAGTAATGTTAATTAAGAAAAAAGCCCCATCTTAGGTTAAGATAAACGGCAATATTGATGTTTGTTGATATCTCTTTATGCATTTTGAACAGCGATATAAACTATGCATTTAAAGGATAAACAGGCGACACTGCCTATTAATGACATAATAAAAGAACAATATGAAAGAACGTACAATACAACTTGCCAACGAAGCGCAAACTGTTGCGTTAGGTAATGCTATCGCTAAGGCTTGCCATCAAGGCACAATTATTCACTTATATGGTGATCTCGGAGCAGGGAAAACCACCTTTAGCCGAGGTTTCTTACAAGCGCTGGGCCATCAAGGTCACGTAAAAAGTCCAACTTACACCTTGGTTGAACCCTATGAATTAGCAGATCGTCAAGTTTTTCACTTTGATCTCTATCGGTTAGCCGATCCTGAAGAACTTGAATTTATGGGAATTCGTGACTATTTTTCTGGAAATTCGATCTGTTTGGTCGAATGGCCGCAACAAGGTAAAGGTTTTTTACCTGAAGCGGATCTTGAGCTCCATCTGACCTATCAAGGCGAAGGGCGTCAGGCTCACTTTGTTGCTTTTTCTGCCAATGGGGAGTCGTTGTTAGAAGCATTACCCCTACTCTAAGGAAGCTATTGCTCATGTTGAATGCATCAATGCACAGAATAACAAAAAAGGGTTTTTTTACTGTTTTCGTCTTGTTTATGGTATCAGTCATGTGGCTGTTTGCTGCAAAAGCACAAGCGGCAACATTATCGAATATTCAAGTTAATAATAGCCCATCACAAGCAGAAGTGGTGCTAAGCTTTATTGATGGAAAGCCCGATTACGCCTATTTTCCATTGCATTCACCTGAGCGCCTTGTTGTTGATATCAAACAGCGAGGTGAGATTATGGGGTTACCCCTTAAAGTTCCTGCAGGGGACCTTGTGAAATTAGTACGAACAAGCCAACCTTCTGATAACCAACACAAGCGCTTAGTTTTAGAGCTATCTCGAGCGGCGAAAACGAAAGCGGTACTTAAACAGGTTTCAGGTGAATATCAGTTGGTGTTAACAATATCGACTGGAAATTCATCCGGTTCTACCTCTTTTAATCGAACTAATAATACGGTTAAACCAGCAACAAATAGCACTCAAGATAAACCGTTGAAGATGAGTGAGCCTGCGCCTGTTGCTACACCAACACCGACTAAATATAAGAGTATGCCAAAAGGCAGTAAGCAGGTCGTGATTGCCATTGATGCGGGTCACGGTGGTAAAGACCCTGGTGCGATAGGTAAGAATGGCTATAAAGAAAAAGATGTGACTCTCAGTGTCGCACGTAAGTTATACCAACGCCTTGAAGCCGATCCGATGTTTAAGCCCGCGATGACACGTGACGGAGACTACTTTATTTCCGTTAGTGGTCGTTCTGATGTGGCACGTAAGAAAGGGGCTAATATGTTGGTGTCTATTCACGCTGACTCGGCCCCGAATAGCAGCGCACGGGGTGCATCAGTGTGGGTATTGTCTAATCGACGTGCAAATAGTGAGCTGGGTAGTTGGCTTGAACAACGTGAAAAACAATCAGAATTATTAGGCGGGGCGGGTGATGTTCTCAGTGGTGCGGACCCTTATTTGAGCCAAGCCGTTTTAGATTTGCAATTCGGTCACTCTCAACGTGTTGGGTATGATGTTGCGGTTAAAGTGATCGAACAGCTGCGAAAAGTCGGTAATATTCACAAAAAAACACCTGAGCATGCAAGCTTAGGTGTATTGCGTTCCCCTGATATCCCATCGATTTTAGTGGAAACTGGGTTTATTAGTAATACCGCAGAAGAGCAGTTGCTAAAATCGAATGAATTCCAAGATAAAGTCGCAGAAGCAATTCATTTAGGATTACGTCAATATTTCTTGGCAAATCCAATACAAGCAGCGCCACAATAAGGGGGAGACATGGCAATTCATATTCTCTCCCCACAACTAGCCAACCAAATCGCGGCAGGTGAAGTGGTCGAAAGGCCTGCGTCAGTGGTTAAAGAGCTCGTAGAGAACAGTCTTGATGCCGGGGCAACTCGTATTGATATCGACATTGAACGTGGTGGAGAAAAACTGATCCGTATTCGTGATAATGGCTGTGGCATCGGTAAAGATGAACTTGTTCTGGCTTTAGCTCGCCATGCGACCAGTAAAATTGCCACATTGGATGACCTTGAAGCCATTATGAGTATGGGGTTTCGCGGTGAAGCACTCGCGAGTATTAGCTCCGTTTCACGTTTAACGTTGACATCAAAACCAGCAGAGCAAAGCGAAGCGTGGCAGTCATACGCAGAAGGGCGCGAGATGGAGGTGATGGTTAAACCAGCCGCTCATCCTAATGGCACAACGGTTGAAGTATTAGATTTATTCTATAATACGCCAGCTCGCCGTAAATTTATGCGCACAGAAAAAACCGAATTCGGCCACATTGATGAAATTGTTCGTCGAATTGCGCTGTCTCGCCCTGATGTCGCTATCAATCTGACTCATAATGGCAAATTGGTGAAACAATACCGTGCTGCTCATGATGAGGCACAGCAAGAGAGACGACTCGGTACGATTTGTGGGACAGGCTTCATGCAAGGCGCTTTAGCGTTGTCTTGGGAACATAGCGATCTTGCAATCAAAGGGTGGGTCGTTTCTCCATCAATGACTTCGGGCAGCGAAACACAATATTGCTATGTTAATGGCCGCATGATGCGTGACCGCCTGATTAATCATGCGATCCGTCAAGCTTATGAAGGGCATTTAGACGAAAACCAGCAGCCAGCTTATGTCTTGTATCTAACCATTGACCCAAAACAAGTTGATGTTAACGTACACCCTGCAAAACATGAGGTTCGTTTTCACCAAGCACGTCTGGTACATGATTTTATTTATCAAGCGGTACGAACGGTATTATTAGAAGCTGCATCTATCGATGAGCTCCCGGGTATCGAGCCGGTGAATACAGAACTGGAAAATCGGTCTTCTGCGGGGGAAAACTATTTTTCTTCTCCTCCTAGCGTGGCCCCTAAGCAATTTAAGACAGAAAACCATACGCGAATCGAAAATACCGTTCAAGAGTCTAAAACACCTGATAGACAGGCTAGCCACTTAAAGGCAAGTTACTTAAAGGATAGTGCGGTAAATCACGCCTTTTCTTCACCGAAATCAACGTCAGGTTTTTCAGAAAATGCGCAAGCAAAAACATTTGGTTCAACTTATGACAAAAAAGCCGGTGAACTGTATCAGAGCCTAATGTCTATTCCTGTTGCGCCTGAAGATAAAAAACCGCTTTTTCCTGAACGTAAACCGATAAACTCACCGCAAATATCGTCACAACCTGTAGCAAAAAATGCGGATAACTACCTTTTTGGCAAAGTATTGACAATTTACGCAAAAAACTTTGCATTAATTGAGTCTTCGTTAGGGCTAATCCTGTTATCCTTAACGGAAGCTAACTATTTATTGAAATTGTCACAATTGTCACCGGATGGTGGAGCATTGAAGCCCCAACCATTATTAATACCTCTAAAAGTGTCACTTAAAAATGAGGAAATAGAGGTTTTACAGCGGTACAAGGAACAATTGACAATATTTGGTATCGAAGCCACGATATTACATGGAAAAGTAACAATTCATACGGTATCGTTACCATTAAGAACACAAAATTTATCACAACTTTTTTCTGAGCTACTCGATTTTTTATCGGGAAAAGAAAGCGTCACTGACGAAGAGATTGCACAATGGCTTGCTAAAGCAGTTTCACAGGTTAAAACAGAAGAAAGTTGGAGTTTAGCACAGGCTATTCAGTTGTTGGCAGATGTTGAGCGGGTATGCCCGCAGTGGGTGAAAAACCCTCCACCAACATTATTACAATTAATTAATTTACAATCCGTGGTAGCTACACTAACAAATGAGTGATTTAGCAACTCAGAAAAAACCTGACGCAATATTCCTAATGGGTCCAACTGCCTCAGGTAAAACCGCTTTGGCGATAGAACTTCGCAAGCATTTGCCTGTGGAAATTATTAGTGTCGATTCGGCACTAATTTACCGAGAGATGAATATCGGCACAGCAAAACCAACAGCAGAAGAACTCAGCCAAGCTCCCCATCGTCTGATTGATATTCTCGATCCGTCTCTACCATACAGTGCTGCCGATTTTCGCCGTGACGCATTAAATGCCATGGACGAAATTACCTCGCAAGGTAAAATTCCATTATTAGTTGGCGGCACAATGTTGTATTTTAAAGCCTTGTTAGAAGGACTTTCACCACTTCCTTCAGCTGACCCAACAGTGCGTGCTGAAATTGAACACATTGCTAAAGAACAAGGGTGGGGGGAAATTCATCGCCGTCTTACTGAGGTTGACCCAGTTGCTGCGGCAAGGATCCACCCTAATGATCCACAAAGATTATCCCGTGCTTTAGAGGTATATCTCATTTCGGGACAAACTTTGACTGAAATGACACAAACAGCTGGGGAAGAATTGCCTTATAATGTGTTTCAGTTTGCTATTGCGCCACAAGATCGTAAAATTTTACATGAGCGCATAGAACAACGTTTTCATCTGATGATAGAGGCGGGCTTTGAAGAAGAAGTTCGCAAGTTGCATCAACGAAATGATTTACATGTCGATCTCCCTTCAATTCGTTGTGTGGGGTATCGGCAAATGTGGTCATATTTAGATGGTGAAATTAGCCATGATGATATGATTTATCGGGGAATTTGTGCAACTCGCCAATTGGCAAAACGTCAAATTACCTGGTTAAGAAGCTGGGAAAATGTTCATTGGTTAGATAGTGAACAACCTCAGCAAGCGCTTAGCACCGTTATGCAGGTTATGCGTGCATAGGACTGATGTTTGTGTACAATTAGAACGTTAAGCGCAATTTTTGAGTAGTTACTTTTTGGAATCTAAAAGATTCTCTTTTAAAAACAACAAAATAAGGAAAACATAGAATGGCTAAGGGGCAATCTTTGCAAGATCCGTTCCTGAACGCATTACGTCGTGAAAGGGTTCCGGTCTCTATTTATCTCGTTAATGGCATCAAATTGCAGGGGCAAATTGAGTCTTTTGACCAATTTGTTATTTTATTAAAAAACACAGTTAGCCAGATGGTTTATAAGCATGCTATCTCGACTGTTGTCCCTGCTCGCCCTGTTTCTCATCATAGCGGTACTACTGGTAGCACAGGTAATGGTAATTACCAGTCAGGTAACCCAGCAGCGCAAGATGGCGAAGTAACTGAGTAAGTTTGTACGCTAAAAGACAAGGAAAGCATGGGTAGGGAGACTGTACCTGTGTTTTTCCTTTGCAATTATTGTTTAGCCTAAGAGGTTACACCTTGTTTGATAGGTATGAAGGCGGTGAACTAGCTGTATTGGTCCATGTCTTTTTTTCTCAAGAGAAAGACGTTGATAATCTAGCGGAATTTGAGTCACTTGTGACATCTGCTGGCGTGAAACCAGTACAAATAGTCACGGGCAGTCGTAAAGCTCCTCATCCAAAGTTTTTTGTTGGGGAAGGTAAAGCAGAAGAAATTGCCCAAGCTGTTGAGGAAAGTGGTGCAGATGTGGTGTTGTTTAATCATACTCTAAGCCCTGCTCAAGAACGTAATCTCGAAAGGATTTGCCAATGTAAGGTGGTTGACCGTACAGGGGTGATTTTAGATATTTTTGCTCAACGCGCACGTACACACGAAGGTAAGCTCCAAGTTGAATTAGCTCAGTTAAGGCATTTATCGACTCGCTTAGTGAGGGGATGGACGCACCTAGAGCGACAAAAAGGCGGGATTGGCTTACGAGGTCCCGGTGAAACTCAACTTGAAACCGACCGCCGGCTATTAAGAGATAAAATTAAACAAATCTTATCTCGTCTTAGTCGGGTGGAAAAACAGCGTGAACAAGGGCGTCAAGCGAGAAGTAAGGCCGATATCCCGACTATTTCGCTTGTCGGTTATACCAATGCTGGTAAGTCAAGCTTGTTTAACCGCATGACGGCCGCTGATGTTTATGCTGCTGACCAGTTATTTGCAACACTTGACCCAACACTTCGTCGTATTGATGTCGAAGATGTGGGTGTTGTAGTGCTTGCAGATACTGTGGGTTTTATCCGCCATTTACCTCATGATTTGGTTGCAGCTTTTAAAGCAACCCTGCAAGAAACACGCGAAGCAACGTTGTTGCTACACGTTATCGATGCAGCTGATAATCGCTTGGATGAGAATATTCATGCAGTTGAAAGCGTGTTAGAAGAGATCGAAGCGGATGAAATACCAACACTTTTAGTGATGAACAAAGTCGATATGCTGGAGGATTTCGTCCCGCGTATTGACAGAGATGAGGATAACAAGCCGGTTCGTGTCTGGGTTTCAGCGCAAACGGGTGATGGTATCCCATTGTTGCTACAGGCATTGACGGAACGTCTTTCAGGTGAAATCGCACATGTTGAATTGCGTTTACCACCGAATGAAGGCCGTTTACGTAGCCGTTTCTATCAACTTCAGTCAATCGAACGTGAATGGCAGGAAGAAGACGGCTCAATTGGCCTTGAGGTGCGTATGCCAATGGTGGATTGGCGGCGTCTGTGCAAACAAGAGCAGCAATTACCTGACTACGTTATTTAGTTGCTTTGGTTATTAATAATGCTTTGGCCGTTAATAATATGCTTTGGTCGTTAATAATATAGTTAGGCAATGGAATTGATATTAAGAGCCCTATCGCTCTTAGCCCTGAAAATCAATCATAAAGAATGGAGCTAAAACATGGCGTGGAATCAGCCCGGTAATGACGGACAAGACCGCGATCCGTGGGGAAGCGGCAATAAAGGCGGCAACTCTGGCGGGAACAAAGGTGGTCGAAAACGTGGGGCTTATGATCTCGACGATCTCTTTCGTAAACTAGGCAGCAAGCTTGGTGGAAATAAAGGCGGCGGCGGTGATGGCGATAATAAACAGCCATCACAAATCAGCGGTCGTTTAGGTATGTTAGCTCTTGCTGCTATCGTTGTTGTATGGGCAGGTTCAGGCTTCTACACCATCAAAGAAAGTGACCGTGGCGTAGTATTACGTTTTGGTGAATACAGTGGTGTTGTTGGGCCTGGTTTGAACTGGAAACCAACCTTCATTGATAGGGTTGTTCCTGTCAACGTGGAAACTGTTCGTGAACAAGCAACAAATGGCATGATGTTAACGTCCGATGAAAACGTGATCCGCGTTGAAATGAACGTTCAGTATCGTGTTACTGACCCTGCACAATATTTATTTAGTGTCACAAACCCAGACAATAGTCTGCGTCAGGCGCTAGATAGCGCTGTGCGTGGTGTAATTGGTCAATCTGCTATGGAGCAAGTATTGACTACGAATCGTGCTTTTATCCGTGATGTTACACAGAAAGAGCTCGAAGCAACAATTGCACCATACAAAATGGGGATCACACTGCTTGACGTCAACTTCCAAGCAGCGCGTCCACCTGAAGATGTTAAAGCAGCGTTTGATGACGTAATCTCAGCAAGGGAAGAAGAACAAAAAACTATTCGTGAAGCGCACGCTTATCGAAATGAAGTTCTTCCACTGGCAAAAGGTAACGCACAACGCTTGATTGAAGAAGCCGAAGCCTATAAAGCGAGTGTGGTCTTCAAAGCAGAGGGTGAGGTCGCAAGCTTTGCGAAAATGTTACCTGAATATCGTGCTGCACCAGAGATCACCCGTGAGCGTCTGTATATCGACACGATGGAACGTGTGTTAAGTAATACACGTAAAGTGATTGCGAATGATAAGAGCAACAGCATGTTAGTGCTGCCGCTTGACCAAATCATGCGCGGTACAAATTCAGATGCAGCTTCAACGTCAAAAGCTAATCCGTCAGCAAGAATGGCGACGCCAAGCAACAATTCGTCATCATCTGCTGCAACACCAGCACAGCCAAACAACGCTGTTCGTGGTGATGCTGTTAGAGTAGGGAGACAATAATCATGCGTAAATCGCTAATTGTTATCGTTATTGCCATCTTGGCAGTTGCATACGCATCTATCTTTATTGTTCCTCAAACTGACCGCGGTATCGTATTGCGTTTCGGTAAGGTTCTACGTGATTCTGAAAATAAACCGATCATTTATGAGCCAGGCCTGCATTTCAAAGTTCCATTTATTGAAACTGTGAAAATGTTAGATGCACGTATTCAGACTCTTGAAATTCAAGCTGACCGTTATCTGACAAGCGAAAACAAAGACTTAATGGTGGACTCCTACCTGAAATGGCGCGTTACTGATTTCAGTCGCTACTATGTAGCAACTGGCGGTGGTAACCCATTCCAAGCGGAAACCCTGTTAAAACGTAAATTTAGTGACCGTTTACGTTCTGAGTTTGGTCGTTTAAGCGTTAAGGATATCATCACCGACTCACGTGGCCGTTTAACTGTTGATGTGCGTGATGCCTTGAACAAAGGTACTGCAATTGACGACGCAACTAAAGAAGCGGATGCAGCGATTGCGGATGCGGCAAAACGTGTTGAAGAAGAAACGAACCTGAAGCCACTGGTTGTGAATGCAAACAGTATGGCAGCGTTAGGTATCGAGGTTGTCGACGTACGTATTAAACGTATCGAACTGCCAAACGAAGTTTCTGAAGCTATCTATGCGCGTATGCGTGCAGAGCGTGAAGCAGTCGCGCGTCAGCATCGTTCGCAAGGCCAAGAAGAAGCAACTAAGATCCGTGCTGTGGCTGATAAAACAGTAACAGAAACGTTGGCTGAAGCAGAGCGTACCGCACTGACTTACCGAGGTGAAGGTGATGCGATGGCAACGAAACTGTTTGCTGATGCATTCAACCAAGATCCCGAGTTCTATGCGTTTATTCGTAGCTTGCGTGCCTATGAGCAAAGCTTCAAGAGTGGTGAAGACGTGATGGTATTAAGCCCAGACACTGATTTCTTCCGCTTTATGAAGGCACCAACTAAGCTTCGCGCGACAGATTAATAACAAGCTAAGTTGCGTGCAACCTAGCAAAATAACTGTTAATCTATTAAAGAAAAGCCCGCTTCGGTGGGCTTTTTTTCGCCTGTCGTTTTAAGTATAGGATTTTTCAGGGAAAATTTGAACTGCTCAACTGATGGCATTCATTTTGAGTTTACGGCAGAAATAAAAAATACCATTTTACTTGCTTTCCAGAAAAAAATTTTTGTATTGCCAAAATATCACTGGAACAGTTCATTTTTGATGGTAGAATTCATTTTTAAGCAACCGAGTGTATTTCAAAATGGGTAAGAACGTTGTCGTACTGGGCACCCAATGGGGTGACGAAGGGAAGGGCAAGATCGTTGACTTGCTGACAGAGCGTGCTAAATACGTAGTTCGCTATCAGGGCGGCCATAATGCTGGCCATACTCTTGTTGTAAACGGTGAAAAAACCGTTCTCCACTTAATTCCATCCGGTATTCTTCGTGAAAATGTCATCAGTATTATTGCTAATGGCGTCGTTTTATCGCCTGACGCATTAATGAAAGAGATGAAAGAATTGGAAGACCGCGGTGTTCCTGTTCGGGAACGTTTACGTCTTTCTGAAGCATGCCCACTGATCCTGCCTTATCATATCGCATTAGATAATGCGCGTGAAAAAGCACGTGGTTCCAAAGCGATTGGAACAACAGGTCGTGGTATTGGTCCTGCTTATGAAGATAAAGTTGCTCGTCGTGGTTTGCGTGTTGGTGATTTATTCGATAAAGCAACGTTCGCAGAAAAATTAAAAGAAATCGTTGAATACCATAATTTCCAACTTGTTCATTACTATAAAGAACCTGCTGTAGATTACCAAAAAACGTTAGATGATATCATGGCTGTGGCTGATATCCTGACTGGCATGGTAATTGATGTTTCTGATCTGCTCTATAAAGCAAATCAGAAGAATGAATTCGTGATGTTTGAAGGCGCACAAGGGACATTATTAGATATCGACCACGGTACGTATCCTTATGTAACCTCTTCAAATACGACAGCTGGCGGCGTGGCAACTGGTTCTGGCTTAGGTCCTCGCTATGTTAACTACGTATTGGGTATCATTAAAGCTTACTCAACTCGTGTTGGTGCGGGCCCATTCCCTACTGAGCTGTTTGACGAAGTGGGTGAATTCCTGCGTGAAAAAGGCCAAGAATTTGGTGCAACTACGGGTCGTAAACGCCGTACTGGTTGGTTAGACATCGTTGCGATTAATCGCGCAGTGCAAATCAACTCACTGTCGGGCTTCTGTATGACTAAACTGGATGTTTTAGACGGTTTAGAAGAAGTTAAAATTTGCGTAGGCTACCGTCGTCCAGATGGCAAAGTGCTTGAAACAACACCTTTAGCTGCAGATGAGTGGGATGGTTTAGAGCCAGTTTATGAATCAATGCCAGGTTGGAAAGAAACGACTTTTGGTGTGAAACAAAGAGAATTACTGCCACAGGCAGCTCTGGATTACATCAAACGCGTTGAAGAACTAACGGGTATTCCAGTTGATATTATTTCAACGGGCCCAGATCGTTCAGAAACTATGGTTCTACGTGACCCGTTTGACGCATAGTCTAATGGCTGATTAGGTACTGGCTTGCTCATAGCATGTATTAGCAAGTACTTTTAATTAGATGAAAAAAAACACCGACTTGTTCGGTGTTTTTTGTTATCTACTACTGATATTTTAAATTAGCGAGATCACTCCCAGCTGGGTGTTGATAAATACGTAGCTTAAAGTAGTTAGCAGATGCATTAACATACTCAAAAATTTCGGATTGAACCTCTTCATAATCAACCCAAGTGGTTGAGCGTGTAAAACAATAGATTTCAACAGGCAAACCATTTGGTGTTGGCGGCATTGTTCGTATGACCAAATACATATCTGTTCTGACATCGCCGCGCAGCTTTATCCAATTTAGAATGTATTTTCTAAATAGCTGTAGGTTAGTGACGCCATTATTTATCATCCATTCATTTACATCCCCAATTTCACCTCGTGCTTCTAACATACTTTCTATGCTTTGGCGCAAGGGAGGGGTATTTTTTAATTCGTTGAAGAGATCTTCTGTTGCGAATGAAATTGACGATTGATCAATATAAAAGCTACGTTTGATGCGACGGCCTCCAGAGGAAAACATGGGCTGCCAGTTGGTATATTTTTCAGTTAAAAAATCTTTGGTAGGAATGCGTGAAATGGTGTTATCCCAGTTTCGAACGGTAATAGTATGTAGCGCGATATCGATAACTTCGCCACTGATATTACTGCTTGGTAGCTCAATCCAATCATACAGTTTTAACACCTTTCCGTTTGATACTAATATATTGGCCACAAACGATAATAGCGTGTGCTGAAATACAAACATTAATACCGCAGCGATAGCACCGAAGCTGGAAATAATAATAATCGGGGACTGTTCGGTCATCAACGCAATGATCAAGATAAAGGAAATTATCCAAACAATAATTTTCGCTATTTCGATATAGCCTTTTATCGAATTATTACGATGTAATATTTTTTTTGACTGACGGATAATAAACACATCTAAGCCATCGTTAACTAATGCGGCAACATTAATAATAATCAGCGCCCAGCAGATAGTTTTAAATGTAATGTTTACTTCATCAGAAAGGGAAGGCAGCATCTGGTTAATATAAAGTACAAGCGTTACCGCGACGATCGATGCAATTTTCCGAGCGATACCATCAATTAACTCATCGTCACTTAAATTAGTGAATAATGGTAATAACCTTCTCGCAACCCGTAAAAAAATGACTTTTCCGACAAACCATGTTAATAGCAATATGACGACTAAAAAAGAGGCCATTAAGAAAGTGTTTTCTGATATATCATTATATATTTCAATGATTTGTTCCATATTCTCCTAAGTCACCTCTTTATGATACTGGCTCTTTATTGTATAGCGAATCAAATAAAAAGATTTGATGTTAAAAGTGATAAGTCAGTGGTGATTTCTCTGTAAACCCTTTTAAACAGTATAGATAAAGTGGAGTAAGCTCAAGAAACACGAGTCGCCAAAAAATATGTGCTATTATGTGTTCGATTGTTCTTTGATGTTATTTGTTGTAAATGTATAGCAGAAAGATTGAGCAATAAATACCCTATAAAGGTAACAGGTCATCCAGTTATTCCATGATAAAACTGTTTTTTCTTTGTAGAGTAGATAAGCTAAACGCTAATAAAATGCTATCTTGCGATGTCAAACTGAGGCGAAATTAGTCTCAGTAAATTTCATTATCTTGTACCTAAATATTGGCCTAAGACAAAAAGATAGAAAGTAATTTGTCTATAATTTGAGATTAATAAGACATACATGACGAGATAGCTATTGGCTTAGCCAAAAAATTTTGAGGTGATTGTGCAGCTAACAAGTTTTACAGACTATGGATTACGTGCGTTGATCTATTTGGCATCTCTCCCTGAAGGGAAAATGACCAGTATCACAGAAGTCACTGAAGTTTATGGTGTCTCTCGTAACCATATGGTTAAAATTATTAATCAGCTCAGTCACTTAGGTTATATTAAAGCCACTCGAGGCAAAAATGGCGGGATCACACTTGGCCAACCAGCAGAATCTATTCGTATAGGGGATGTCGTTAGATCACTAGAACCCCTGACCCTTGTTAATTGTAGTGGTGAATTTTGCCACATTACACCTGCGTGTCGTTTAAAAGGTGTGCTACACCAAGCAATACAGCAGTTTTTACAAGAACTTGATCAATACACGCTGGCGGACATGGTGAAAGACAACAGCCCGCTCTATCAACTACTGCTTGATTAGCATTCGCGGTAGTTATGAATTCTGATGACAACGGAGGTAACGATGTCACAAGATCCTTTTCAGGAAAGAGAAGCAGAAAAATACGAGTCCCCAATTCCAAGTCGAGAATATATTCTTGACCTTATCTCGAAGCGTACTGCACCAGCCAATCGCGAAGAAATCGCACAATTATTGAATTTATCGACAGAAGATGAATTAGAGGCGTTGCGTCGTCGGTTAAGAGCCATGGAACGTGATGGTCAATTGGTTTTCACTCGTCGTAAGTGCTATGCATTACCGGAGCGTTTAGACTTATTAAAAGGAAAAGTCATTGGTCACCGTGATGGTTACGGCTTCCTGCGCGTTGATGGTAAAAAAGAAGATTACTATTTATCTCAAGACGAAATGAAACGCGCCCTGCATGGCGACGTTATTCTTGCGCAACCTTACGGACAAGATCGTAAGGGACGCACAGAGGTTCGGGTTGTTCGTGTGTTAGAACCACGTAATAACCAAATTGTTGGCCGTTATTTTATCGAATCGGGTATGGGCTTTGTCGTACCGGATGATAGCCGTTTAAGTTTTGATATTTTGATACCGAAAGATCGTGTTCTTGGCGCTCGCATGGGTAATGTGGTGGTGGTTGAATTAGTCACTCGTCCACAACGTCGCTCGCAAGCGGTGGGGAATATCATTGAAGTATTAGGCGAAACCATGGGAACAGGTATGGCGGTAGAAATCGCTTTACGTACTCATGAAATTCCACACTCATGGCCACCACAAGTTGAAAAACAAGTCGCTGACCTGAGCGAACACGTCCCTGAGTCTGCGAAAAAAGGGCGCGTGGATTTACGCGACTTACCGTTAGTCACCATTGACGGTGAAGATGCTCGCGACTTTGATGATGCAGTATACTGTGCACCGAAAAAAGGCGGGGGTTGGCGCTTATGGGTGGCAATTGCGGATGTAAGCTATTATGTTCGCCAGCAAACGGCTCTGGATACAGAAGCCCGTAGCCGTGGTAACTCGGTATATTTCCCATCTCAAGTCGTTCCTATGCTACCGGAAGTCCTATCGAACGGCCTGTGCTCACTTAACCCAGGTGTTGACCGCCTGTGTATGGTGTGTGAAATGACGGTGTCAGCATCCGGTAAGCTTTCTTCGTACAAGTTCTATGAAGCGGTTATGAGCTCTCATGCAAGGTTAACCTATACAAAAGTATGGAAAATCTTGGAAGGGGATGAAGAACTGCGTGAGCACTATAAAGCGTTAGTGCCGCATATTGAGCACTTGCATCAACTATATAAAGCACTTGATGCAGCACGTATTGAGCGCGGTGCAATTTCCTTCGAATCTGAAGAAGCGAAATTCATTTTTAACGCAGAACGCCGTATTGAAAGTATCGAACCTGTAGAGCGAAATGATGCACATAAATTGATTGAAGAATGCATGATTTTAGCTAACATTGCAGCCGCTCGGTTTGTTGAGAAAAATGAAGAGCCTGCGTTGTACCGTGTGCATGACCGTCCTAAAGAAGAAAGCGTGATGAATTTACGCTCTGTTTTCAGCGAATTAGGGTTGACTCTGCCGGGCGGAATGAAGCCAGAACCAAAAGATTATGCGCAAGTCATGAATGAAGTGGCTGAACGCCCTGATCATGAATTACTGCAAACCATGATTTTACGTTCAATGAAACAAGCGATTTATGATCCTGAAAACCGCGGTCACTTTGGTTTAGGTTTGAAATCATATGCCCACTTTACATCGCCAATTCGTCGTTACCCTGACCTGACGTTACACCGTGGAATAAAATATTTGTTGGCTAAAGAGCATGGCCATTCAGATAAGCGCTGGACAGAAACCGGTGGTTGGCATTCAGACATGGACAGCATGTTACAGCTGGGTGAGCACTGTTCAATGACTGAACGCCGTGCTGATGAAGCGACGCGTGATGTGGCGGACTGGCTGAAATGTGATTTTATGCAAGACCAAGTTGGCCAAACCTTCACAGGTTTAATTACCAGTGTGACTGGTTTTGGCTTCTTTGTGCGCCTTAATGATTTATTTATTGATGGTTTAGTGCATATTTCAACGTTAGATAATGACTATTACCGTTACGATGCAGTTGGTCAGCGTTTAATTGGTGAATCATCAGGTACGACTTACCGCCTTGGTGATGAAGTTGAAATTCGCGTTGAAGCGGTGCATATGGATGAGCGCACCATTGATTTCGCATTAATTTCAACCACCCGTAAAGCGAAAAACCCAGGCAAAACCGCTCGGGACAAAATGAAGCAAGAAGTGAAAAATGCGGCACGTCCAGCTCGTCGAAAAGCGGATGCGAGCAAAGATAAAAACTTTGAGCCTGATTCTGCATTTCGTCGTTCCGAGAAAAAAGGAAAAAAAGCCGAGGCTAAACCAGAGGCGAAAGGAAAAGGCAAAAAGCCTTCAGATAAAACGCGAAAAATTACAGCAAAATTAAAAGCTAAACGTGTTGCAAAAAAATCCCAAAAACAAGAGGGATAATGTTTTTGCTGTAGTTATTAACCATAGTTATTAACCAAAGTGGCGTTAATACGCCACTTTACTATTTATATTAATAAATAAGAAATTTATGAGCGAAATGATTTATGGCATTCACGCAGTGAAAGCCTTACTTGAGCGTTCACCGCAACGCATTAAAGAAGTCTATATTTTGAAAGGTCGTGAAGATCGCCGCTTAATGCCGCTGGTGCACGAAATTGAAGCACTAGGGGTTGTCGTTCAAGTGGCGAACCGCCAATGGATGGATAGCCAGACCGAAGGCGCAGTTCACCAAGGTATTATTGCGAAAGTACTACCTGGTAAACAGTATCAAGAAGGCGACTTGCCTGATTTATTGGAAAGTACACCATCGCCATTTTTATTGGTATTGGACGGTGTGACAGACCCACATAACTTAGGTGCGTGCTTACGTAGTGCTGATGCGGCAGGTGTTCATGCTGTGATTGTTCCTAAAGATAAATCTGCTCAGCTCAATGCAACCGCGAAAAAAGTGGCTTGTGGCGCGGCAGAAAATGTTCCTCTTATTCGTGTGACGAATCTGGCAAGGACATTGCGTTTGCTGCAAGAATATAATGTATGGATTGTGGGAACGGCAGGTGAAGCTGACCATAACCTATATCAAAGCAAACTAACGGGCCCGATAGCGCTAGTGATGGGGGCTGAAGGCGAAGGCATGCGCCGTTTAACGCGTGAACACTGTGATGAGTTAATCAGTATTCCTATGGCAGGCTCGGTGTCATCATTGAATGTGTCAGTGGCGACAGGGGTTTGTTTATTTGAAGCGGTGCGTCAACGCTTACCCGTTTCTGCAGAAAAATAATATTTAGTATAAACGACATCCATCTCTTGAGTTTTATCTCAGGGATGGGTATAGTTACGCGTCAATTTTTTAGCCGCACTCAATAAGTTCCTTGCCTCCGCGGGCCGCGGTTAACCCAGACAGGAGGCTAATAATCCGTAAGGAGCAACTACTAATGCGTCATTACGAAATCGTTTTTATGGTCCATCCTGACCAAAGCGAACAGGTTCCGGGCATGATCGAGCGTTACAGTGCTGTTATCACTAACGCACAAGGTCAGATTCACCGTCTGGAAGACTGGGGCCGCCGTCAACTGGCTTACCCAATCAATAAACTGCACAAAGCACACTATGTTCTTCTGAACGTAGAAGCACCGCAGGAAGCGATTGATGAGCTGGAAACTAACTTCCGCTTCAACGATGCCGTTATCCGCAGCATGGTTATGCGCTTAAAACACGCAGTAACAGAAGCTTCTCCAATGGTCAAAGCTAAAGACGAACGTCGTGGCCGTGACATGTCTGATGAATATCAGGATGAAGAAGTAGAAGAAACTGGGGATTCTGAAGAGTAATTGCGCAGGTGACCACTAATCGTTTGGTGCTGACAGGCACAGTCTGTAAAGCATTGATTCGAAAAGTGAGTCCGTCAGGCATTCCTCACTGCCAGTTTGTTTTAGAACATCGTTCACAACAACAGGAAGCGGGGTTGTCAAGGCAAGCATGGTGCAGAATGCCCATTATCGCCAGCGGACAAACCTTACAAGCTCATACTCACAGTATAACGGTCGGCAGTTGGATTACAGTAAGCGGTTTCATTAGTACCCATCAAGGGCGCAATGGGATCAGCAAGATAGTCCTCCATGCCGAGCAGATTGATTTGATAGATTCTGGAGACTAGCCATATGGCACGTTATTTCCGTCGTCGCAAGTTCTGCCGTTTCACAGCGGAAGGCGTTCAAGAGATCGACTATAAAGATATCGCAACGCTGAAAAACTACATCACTGAAAGTGGTAAAATTGTACCAAGCCGTATCACTGGTACTCGTGCAAAATATCAGCGTCAGCTCGCTCGTGCTATCAAGCGCGCTCGCTACCTGTCTCTGTTACCATATACTGATCGTCATCAGTAATTGGTACAGTCCATTAACGACTAATAGAGGATAAGGTAATGCAAGTTATTCTGCTTGATAAAGTAGCTAACCTAGGTAGCCTGGGTGATCAGGTTAACGTTAAATCGGGCTATGCTCGTAACTTCTTAGTTCCACAGGGCAAAGCTGTTCCTGCGACTAAGAAAAACATCGAATTCTTCGAAGCACGCCGCGCTGAACTGGAAGCTAAATTAGCTGACGTTCTGGCAGCAGCACAGGCTCGTGCAGCAGCTGTTACTGCTCTGGGTTCTGTAACTTTAGCTTCTAAAGCTGGTGACGAAGGTAAACTGTTCGGTTCAATCGGTACTCGTGACATCGCTGACGCAATCACTGCGGCTGGCGTTCAAGTTGCGAAAAGCGAAGTTCGCCTGCCAAACGGCGTTCTGCGTACTACTGGTGACCACGAAGTTCACTTCCAGTTACACAGCGATGTTTTCGCAGAGCTGAACGTTATCATCGTTGCTGAGTAATCAATAATGATGGTATGCACCACTGAGCGATCCGTGGTGCAATAAAAAACACCGGCTAAGTCCGGTGTTTTTTGCTTTCTGGTATTTAGTTTATTGATTTGCCAAGCATTGGTAGTCGAGTAATTCCCCCGCTGAACCTAAATTCAAATCCCATATACTAAAACGGTTTGCGAGCAACACCTTTGAACCGTCTTTCAGCTGCACCATCGCTAGGCCATAATTGCCCATTTCATCATGATGTTTTACAACGTATTCATTGAGTTGATTAAATGCATTATCGAATTTGGCAGGGGCTTTTTGGAGTTTTTTGGCTAAATAGTGATGGCCGACAAGTTCAGTTGATAACTTAGCCCAGTCGGTTGTGATCTCCGATGAAACTTGATTAAGTTGTTGACTAACTTCAGGTTTCAAACATGCGATATGAATATGCAGTTGGTCTTGGGAGCGGCCATATTGGGAATTCACTGCAACAGCGAGCAAATCATCAGAAATTGAGATTTTCGCTTGTGACGACACACTTTCTCTTTCTTGCCAGGCGATAGCAAAATAGTCTGGTGTATTTCGCTCAAGTAACCGTGCGGATTCAATACCTGTGATTTTATCGGTAGGAATGACTAAGTTATGCAATGGCCCTTTTTTATCTTTGAACAGCACATACTGTTGATCACTATCGATTTTTAGACAAGATAGGGCAGATTGCTGCAATGGAATACACTGCTCATTTACAATGTTCCAAAGTGCATTTGAATTGAGTTTAATCCATAAAACATAACCAATAATAGCCGCAAGTAATAATAAAACAGTACCTAAAAAAGCGTTAACCCATTTTTTTATTAGCATAATAATTTTCAGTTACCTAGCATTGTAGTGAAAGACAATATTTGTTATTTATTGCTAGGTAAAAATCAATACATATAGCGATGTTCCAGACAAAATTTTAGGGTAGCTCTGACACAAGCTACCCTAAAAGTACTACGGAGTCCGATAGTAACTGCCATCACTTAATCGCGCGAAACTATACGTTTTCCCATCAGATGCAGTTGTTTCTAATAATTGAATTTCACCTTTTTTATTCGCTTTTAGACGAATTTTTTGCCCTTGGCGCAAATTACTCAGTGGTTTTTCGGCACCTTCAACGCGAGCCATAATAAAAGCGTCATTGGCTTGTAAGTTATTATCGCGGAACAGTTGCGCAAGCGTTTTCCCTTTTTGTACTTGGTAGCTTTGCCATTCATTAGCTGAAGGGCGGGGAGTTTTGGGCTCTGGCGTATTCTCTGGTGAAGTCACCGTTGAAGGCGGCTCATTGGGCTCAGGCTCAATAGGCTCTGGGATAATTTCAGGCTCAGTAGGTAAAAGTGGGGAATTACCTTCAGGTGCCGGTACTGGCTCAGGTATTGGTGGTGTAACCGTAGGTTCAGGCATGACCTCAGGAGCTGTGGGTGGAGGAATGACAATAGGCTGGTTTTGGACAATATCGCTAGGGGACTTATCGCTAGCAGGCCAAAAGAAAGCGACCACAACAATTAGGGCGAGCAGTGCAATGCCATAGCGATGAAATTTTGAAAGTTTAAGCATCACTCCTCCTTGATGAGGCAATGAGTAAATTAGACTGTATTTATACGCATACTAGCACCCTTTTTAGACATTTTTAGCGTTTGACTGAATTTTTCAGAGAACACTGAATATATTTGTGGAGAATCAATCAGTTTTATTCTTTAGATCCATTGTTTGGGTTTACCCATAAGGATGGGGCTGCTATTCTTGGATTTTCTCAAAATCATATGGGTATTTTAATGGCAAACCAAAATTTCGATTCGGTAGAAGCTCAAGCGAGTTATGGCATAGGTCTACAAGTTGGGCAGCAATTATTAGAGTCAGGGCTAGAAGGTTTAGTGCCAAATGCAATTTTAGCAGGCCTCGTTGACGCTTTAGAAGGCAATATGCCATCGGTACCTGTTGAAACTCTGCACAAAGCATTGCGTGAAGTGCATGAGCGTGCCGACGCTGTTCGTGTATCCCGCCAAGCAGCATTAGCGGAAGAAGGCCAAAAATTCCTAGATGAAAACCAAAAACGTGATGGTGTTTCAACGACTGAGTCTGGCTTACAATTTTCAGTGATTAACCAAGGTGATGGTGCTATCCCATCTCGCTCAGACCGCGTACGTGTTCACTATACAGGGCGTTTAATTGATGGCTCTGTGTTTGATAGCTCAGTACAGCGTGGGCAGCCAGCAGAGTTTCCTGTAAGCGGCGTTATTCCAGGTTGGATTGAAGCATTGACCCTGATGCCAGTCGGCTCTAAATGGGAATTATATATCCCTCACCAATTAGCTTATGGTGAGCGTGGTGCAGGTGCATCAATCCCGCCATTCAGCACATTAGTATTTGAAGTTGAATTACTCGAAATTTTATAATTTCTGTTAGTTCAACTCACAGCTAAAAAGCTTCATTGTCTTTGGACTTTGGGGCTTTTTTTATGGCGTTAATTTCACACAATTGCTACTCTTGCTGTAAAGGGTCATCAGAGAGGTGAATAACATGCTACAGCAAATTTGCGAATTAGCTCAAGAAGCGGGTTATGCGGTTATGGAAACGTATAATGCGCAAGAACCTTTACAGGTTGAACACAAAAGTGATAATTCGCCTGTTACCGAGGCTGATATTGCCGCCCACAATGTGATCACAGCGGGTCTTGCTCGTATTGCCCCTGATATCCCCCAATTGTCCGAAGAAGACCCGCCAGAATGGCCAATTAGGCAGAATTGGCAACGTTATTGGTTGATTGACCCATTGGATGGAACGAAAGAATTTATTAATCGTAATGGGGATTTTACGGTTAATATTGCCCTTATCGAGAATGGTGTACCAACAATGGGGGTGGTATATGCCCCGGCCAAAGGGTTGTTGTATTACGCTGAAGGCAATCAGGCATGGAAGGAAGAAGGTGGTCATAAGCAACTTATTCATGTAAATGATGCTAAACCACCGGTTATTGTTATTAGCCGTTCCCATCAAGATAATGAATTAATGGATTATTTAAAACAAATGGGAGAACACACGACAGTAGAAATTGGTTCTTCACTCAAGTTTTGTTTAGTCGCAGAAGGAAAAGCGCAGCTTTATCCACGTTTTGGGCCTACAAATATTTGGGACACTGCGGCTGGGCATGCGATTGCGATTGCTGCAGGGGCAAAAGTTGTTGATTGGAATGGAAAAACGCTTGATTACACGCCTAGGGAGTCTTTTTTGAACCCTGGCTTTCGGGTGATTTTATTCTAAACCTCAATAAAGGTTGGGAAGTTATTTCCCAACCTAATTAGTCACTAATTATCTAGTTTTAGAACTTTAGCTGTCGCAGTACGAATATCTAAACAGGCTTTTGCATCTGTTTTTAAATCAATTCCATAGGTTGGAATGATATCTTTTAAGCGTGTTTCCCAGCCATCGGCCTTGAGTTGCTCATCAAAACAGGTTTTTAATACATTTAGTGCAATAAATGCCGCTGTCGATGCCCCCGGAGATGCTCCCATCAATACCGTAAATGATTTATCTGCACTGGTAATCAGTTCTGTACCAAACTCTAAAACCCCTTTTTTATCATGGTCAGGTTTAATAATTTGTACTCGTTGCCCTGCAACCACCTCTTTCCAATCTTCATGCTGTGCTTCTGGGTAGAATTGTTGCAACATGGCGAATTGGTGAGCAGAAGTTTGCAGCACTTGGCCTACTAAGTATTCAGCGAGTGACCAGTTATCTTTCGCCACCGCAAGCATTGGCTCAAGGTTATTCAATTTCACCGATTCAAACAGGTCTAAATAAGAGCCGTGTTTAAGGAATTTACTCGAAAAACCGGCATAAGGCCCGAATAAGAGAGAACGTTTACCCCCAATAATGCGCGTGTCTAAGTGTGGAACAGACATTGGTGGAGAGCCTTTGTCGGCTTTACCGTAAACTTTTGCATGGTGGCGAGAGGCAATTTCTTCGTTATCGCAACGCAGCCAGATCCCACTGACAGGGAACCCACCATACCCTTTTCCTTCAGGGATCCCCGATTTTTGTAGTAACTCGATCGCTCGACCGCCTGCACCCACGAACACAAACTTCGCGGAAGTGATCGTTTTTTCATGGGTCACAAGGTTTTTAACTTCAATATTCCATCTGCCATCGGTGGTTTTTTTAACATCAATGACTTCATGCTTATAATGGATTGAAAAGCCGGACTGTTCGCTTAATTGCGCGATTAATAAATGCGTTAGTGCGCCGTAATCAACATCAGCACCAGTATTAACACGGGTAACCGCAATCGCTTCTTTCGGGTCACGGCCTTCCATGATCAGTGGTGCCCATTCGTTGATCTGTTTTGGATCATCACTGTATTCCATGTTGTGGTAACAGTGGTGAGCAGACATCTGCTGGTAGCGCTGTTTTAAGAATTTTACATTGTCTTCACCCCAAACAAAGCTCATGTGTGGGCATGGGTGAATAAAGTCACGTGGATCTTTAATTTTTCCTTTAGTGACTAGGTAAGACCAGAGCTGACGAGAGAGATCGAATTCGGTATTAACTTCAAGCGCTTTACTGATATCCACCGTACCATCTGGATTTGGTGGCGTGTAGTTCATTTCACAGTTAGCAGCATGCCCTGTTCCCGCATTATTCCACGGGTGGGAACTTTCTTGAGCACAGTCGTTTAGCCTTTCAAAAACGGCGATCGTCAGTGACGGCTCAAGTTCTTTGAGAAATGTACCAAGTGTTGCACTCATGATCCCTGCGCCAATGAGGGCAATATCGACATTCTCAGCAATCGGTTTATTCATGATGGCCTCTATTTTTGTGTTGGAATGAAGCAAAGGTCGGTGCCTTCTTGGTAGACAACATAAGCACGACGCCAAGGCTCATCACCAATAAGCCGCCATTTATGGCCAGTTCCCGTATTATCTTGCGCAAGTAAAATATCACCTGGGTTGATGATAAATTTCGAGCCATCTTTGGTTTCGAATTCTAAAGTGCCTGAAAGGGTAATGACATAACGAGGGACGGGGTCTTGATGCCAATCAAAAGAGCCGCCAGAAACTGTTTCACGAAAGGTAAGCTCATTGACTGCAATGGTAGGGGTTTGGCTATCGCCTCCTGCTATATTATTAAGCTCAAGAGTGCCTTCTTCAAATAGAGAATTTCCATCTTCTCCTGTCCACATACGAACGCAGCGTATCATTTTATTTAGCTCCTTAATCACTGACTGTAATATATAACAATTATTTGATATTCATTGGATGCAAAAATAAGACTCTTAAAATGATGATAAATAAAATTAATATTATTTAAATTTAAGGTTTTTTAGTGAATAGGTCAAAGCGAAATATGTTTTATATTGGAATTATGGTTTTATTTTTTAATTAAAGAACAAAATAATAAAAGTTGATTATCTTTTTACGATTGTTTTTATTTTCATCGTTCGTTTAATGATTGATAAAAAATAGGAAAGCTCATTCTGATTTTATTTTATCATTATGAGCTATAAGAGTTGGATTAGCTTTTTAGAATAGCGTTTAGGGCAAGGTACTGGATCAACATGATGGTTTTGCCATCAACAATTTCTCCCGTTTTTATCGCATCAATGGCTTTAGGGAAAGGCCACTCTAATACTTCAATATCTTCCCCTTCTTCTTTCAGCCCACCGCCTGCATTTTGACGATGATTATCACTGTATTCAGCGATGTAAAAGTGGAGTTTTTCGGTGACTGAGCCAGGGCTCATAAAGGCTTCAAAGACTTTCTGAATTTTATCGACTTTAAAACCCGTTTCTTCTTCTGCTTCAGCAATAATTCGAGCTTCGGGTGAGGCGTTTTCGAGTAAGCCAGCAGCGGCTTCAATCAGAAAATCAGAATAGCCATTCACATAGACTGGCATGCGAAATTGACGAATTAAAATAATGCTATTCTTTATTTTGTTATATAACAAAATAACGGCGCCATTGCCTCTATCGTAGACTTCGCGCTCTTGTTGTTGCCAACTACCATCTCGACGCTGTAACTCATAAGTATATTTTTTTAAAATATACCAATTATCTGAAAGTAGTTTCTCTTGAATATTACGTATTTTAGGGCGTTTTACAGTCATTAAGCAGCCTTAGTAAACAAAAATGATTTTGTTAATTTAGCACTGTTAATTTTTGTATGAAATAGGATTTAGATGGGACCTACTTTAAAGTAGGTCCCGTTGTAAACGTTGTGAATTATTTAATAATTTGGATTTGCTTAACTTCGACTTCTCTTGAATTCCAGTCTTTATCAATTTTACCGCGAATTTCAACTTTATCTTTTGGTGTTACATTTACACCGTTCCAACGCTTTTCGCTGATTTCTAAATTAATAGTGCCAGTACCATCGGTGAATTCATAATGTTTATGGTCGAGTTGTTTGACGATATTCCCACGTAAAATAACCCAGCTGTCATCTGACATATCAAGCGCTTTCGCAACTGTCATTTCCCCACTATTTGGGCCGATGAAACCACCCGCTTGAGAGGTTTGAGTTGTTGTATTTGTGACTGCGCCTGGGCCGTCAAAACCACCATTTGCAGCGAAAACAGGTGCACTTGCGAGTGCAGCGACTAAAGCGATTACAGGTAATTTTTTCATCATCAATATCTCCAAATGGACATGAATTTGTTTGTATGGAGGGTATTAAACCAAGTAAATCTTAACAAGATCTTAAGAAACTTAACTAACGAATTATATTTTTAATTTTATTAATAATAGCTAGTCATCTTAAGGCTGATAGGATAAATATAATAATATTCTGATGTGGGGGATATTATGCGAATTCTTTTAGTTGAAGATGACAGGCTAATTGGTGATGGTTTAAAAGTGGGTTTAACGCAACTAGGGTTTACGGTTGACTGGTTTATGGATGGTAAACAAGGACAGCTGGCTTTATTTGATGCACCTTATGATGCTGTTGTACTCGATCTTTCGTTACCTAATATTGATGGCATGGATATTTTAAAACATTGGCGCAAAGAAGGACGCGATGAGCCTGTCTTGATTTTGACGGCGCGTGATGCATTAGATCAACGTGTTCAAGGGCTTCAACAAGGGGCTGATGATTATCTGTGTAAACCTTTCGCTTTAATGGAAGTCATGGCGCGTTTGCAAGCGTTGATCCGCCGCCGAAGTGGGCAACTGTCTTCTAAACTCACACATGGTGATGTCGAAATGGATCCGGTTGCAATGACGGTGACACAGCAAGGTGAGCCTGTACAACTAAAGGGGAAAGAGTTTGCCTTACTCTCTTTATTTA
Source organism: Providencia sp. PROV201 (assembly GCF_028479545.1). NCBI lineage: Bacteria > Pseudomonadati > Pseudomonadota > Gammaproteobacteria > Enterobacterales > Morganellaceae > Providencia > Providencia sp. PROV201. The sequence goes on along the minus strand of NZ_JAMPNW010000010.1, from coordinate 46,495 downwards.
TGCATAACCCAAATAAAGTTTTTTCTCGTCCTTTAATTGAAGAAAAATTATATAACTGGGATGAAGAGGTTTCTAGTAACTCGGTTGAGGTACATATCCACCATTTACGACGCAAATTAGGTAATAAATTTATTCGAACTATTCATGGTGTAGGCTATCGATTAGGTGATGATAAATGATGAAGACATTTAGTCTTAGGCTGAAACTCACGTTAATGCTGCTCCTGTTAGCGTTGCTGACATGGGGGATCGCAAGTTCGCTAGCATGGTATCAAAGCTATAAAACGATTAATGAACTGTTTGATACCCAGCAAATGGCGTTTGCTAAACGGTTATCAGTTTTACCATCCGACTTTGAATTGAGCCGGCCTTCACTGACTAAAACCAAAAAATTATTACGAAAGAACCGTGGCCATCAGGATGACGATGCACTGGCATTTGCTATCTTTACACCCGATGGCAAAATGGTTTTAAACGACGGTGATAACGGTAGAGATATTGTCTATCGATTTAAACGAGAAGGTTTTACGGATGGGATGATCCAAGGAAGTGACGACCCTTGGCGTTTTGTATGGCTAAAATCTCAAGATGGTCAATACGTTATCGCGGTAGGGCAGGAGTGGGAATACCGGCAAGAAATGGCAACCGATATTATGGTGGCACAATTTATGCCTTGGTTGATTGCTTTGCCAATCATGTTATTACTATTTTTATGGCTACTGACACGCGCTTTACGCCCATTGAAGGACGTAGCAAAGCAGTTGTATCACCGAAAACCCGATGAAATAACTCCAGTGCAAGTGGCGCGTATTCCCAGTGAAGTCAGACCTATTATTGACTCCATGAATGTGTTGTTTGGTCGTATTAATGAAATGTTTGCCCGTGAACGACAATTTACCTCCGATGCGGCTCATGAACTACGTAGTCCACTTGCAGCATTAAGGGTGCAGGCGGAAGTGGTACAAATTGCGGGGAATAATGCCGATATCCGTAACCATGCAGTAGCGAATTTATCGGAAGGTATTGATAGGGCGACAAGGCTTGTTGACCAACTACTGATGTTGTCTCGGTTAGAATCATCCACTCAACTTGATGATATTACAGTTGTATCTTGGCCTGCATTAATTGAATCGGCGATAAAAGATGTGGAACCTGAAGCGCAAGAGCAGCAAACAACCCTAATAAACACTCGAGTTGCTAGCCCCCCTGATTTTCAAGGCCAACCATTACTACTCAATGCGTTACTGAGAAATTTACTCAATAATGCTATACGTTATGGGAAAAAAGCTGGGCGAGTGGAGATTATTTTGTATGCTGATCACCTTGAAATTCAAGATGATGGTGATGGTGTGACACCTGAGGTTTTACAGCGGCTAGGTGAGCGTTTTTATCGTCCTCCGGGGCAAGAGAAGACAGGGAGTGGCTTAGGGCTCTCCATTGTTAAGCGGGTTGCACAATTACATCATTTGCAGGTGATTTTTACTCATGGCGCTAATGGCGGTTTTTGTGCCAAGGTCTATTGGAATGAAACTAAAACGTGATAATGAGCACATTAGTCATGATTGTTTATTAAAATAATAATCATAATTATGCATATTTAATGTAAGGGCATTTTAGCATAACTCACTATTTTGGGCTCAAGGGCGATAGGCTGAATTGTAGGTGTAGTGTGCGAAATTACGCACACTACATATACGCACACTACATATACGCGCACTACATAGTAGTAAAAGTTTGATAGTAGTAAAAGTTTGCCCTTATTAGTTTAGCGATGACATTAACAAACTAATGACTTTTTGAATTTCTTGGGTATTTAATTCACCATCTTTGAAGAACAACACTTTCCCTTGATTATCCAATACGATGATTGCCGAGCTTTCTGGTTTCAAGCCCCATGCGTTCTTTACTGTCCCCTCACTATCAACAATAAATTGTGAGTAAGGAAACTCTTTTTTGCTATCTTCAACGCTATTTTTAACAAAGACACCAGTACCAAAAATTGCATCATCGGTATTAATGATTGTCGTTGTCTGATAGGTATTATGAGGGAATTTGGCTTGCTTGATAGCTTCAACTAAGGGGGCATTGAGCTCTTTTGCTGAAGAGCGGCCTGCAATGTGCTGGATAGTACGCACCTTTCCAACGAGTTGTTGGCTTTTCCACGGTTGATAATCCAACTTCCCTTCATTATTCATCACAAGCTCACCTTTATCGGTGACGGAAATAGCAGGAACAGATTGGTTTAATTGAATATTTGCTGCAGAAGCTACTGCTGATACCCCAAGCAAGCATATTAAAAGTAAATAATTTCTTATCATAAAAGCTCCTTGATTGATGATTTTGCCATGTGAGCCTAGTGGTTTGTTGGATGACTACTATTTATAGCATAGCTCATCGGATGAGTTACAAGGGGTAATTTAACATTTTTTTAAAATTTAGAATAAAAGCAAAGTTTATGGGGTTTTAACAGTTAATTTACAGTGTCATGTTATGTCAGTAAATTGAATAAAACTGCAATTTTAGAACCAAAGTGAAAATTTCTGGTCTATGATTATTGAACGGTATGAGTTATTGAATATCGTAAGAACAAAGGGGAGGCAAAGTTCTAATGAAAATTTTTAACCGTTATAACCCATCGAAGATTGCTCTTTACGTCAAAACGCTATTCCGTGGCAGGCTCTATATTAAGGATTTTGGGGCATTTGAGTTTAATTATGGGAAAATTCTACCACCTAAAATCAGTGATAAGCGCCATTACAATGTGATGAGTGAGGTCAATAAACAGGTTTCATTATTGCAGGCAGAACTGGGGTAGGTTAATCAAGAAGGTTTTGGTTAACAACGCGCCACACGGGTGGCGTATTGAAAGAAACGGCTTCGCTATCAAGCACTAATGTTCAGTACCTTTTGTTTGTTGTTTTGCGTCAGCCGTTTCAATAGTATTTTTTCCGGGCTGTACAACCACTGGTGATGGCACCGTAGTAAGGCGAGTTACGAGTAGTTGGTCTATTTTGTAATTATCGATATCGACAACTTCAAATTTATAGCCCGCATATTTCACATAATCTGTGCGCTTTGGCATTCTTCTTAACCGGTACATCATAAACCCTGCGATGGTTTCATAGTTGCTAAAGTCAGGGAAATCATCAATATCCAAAATGCGCATCACATCTTCGATTGGCGTTCCGCCTTCAACTAACCAAGAATTCTCATCACGGACCACGATTTGCTCTTCTTGCCCTGGGCCAATTAAATCACCCATTAAAGTGATCATTACATCATTGATGGTAATGATACCCATGACCAATGCATATTCGTTGAGAATAACAGCAAAATCGACCGCATTTGCTTTAAAGGCTTCTAAGGTATCTGATAGTGATAGGGTGTCAGGGATCATTAGCGTATTTCTAATGTGAGCGCCTTCTTTTAAGCTTAAACTTTGCCCATTGAGTACACGGTTAAGTAATTCTTTTGAATCAACATAACCGATAATATGGTCAATATCCCCTGCACAGACCAAGAACTTAGAATGTGGCTGAGTTGAAATTTTATGTTTGATGCTTTCTTCTGACTCGTCTTTGTCAAAATAAATGATACTTTCACGCGGAGTCATCGCTGATGGCACAGTACGTGATTCTAGCTCGAAGACATTCTCAATTAATTCATGTTCTTGTTTACGTAACACACCCGCAACCGCCCCTGCTTCAACCACCGCAAAGATATCATCAGAAGTAATGTCTTCATTACGTGACGTAGGTAATTTGAATAATTTAAAAAACAGGTTCGCAAGGCCATTAAAAAACCAGACTAATGGACCCAGTATCACTAAACAGAAGCGCATCGGATTCACGATACGAATAGCAATGGCTTCAGGTTTTACCATACCGATACGTTTTGGTGTTAAATCAGCCACTAAAATAAACAAACTTGTCACAATGGTGAATGACAGGATTGATGAAACTTGTTGAGCCCAGCTAGGGGATAAAAACTGAATAAAGATATCGTACAGAGCCGGGGAGAAAGCCGATTCCCCCACAATACCTGCAAGGATAGCAACGGCATTTAAACCAATTTGAACGACGGTAAAAAACATTCCCGGCATTTCTTGTAATTTAAGCACGCGAGCCGCGTTAATGTTGCCTTCATCGGCCATGAGCTTAAGTTTAATACGGCGGGAAGCCGCCAGAGAAATTTCTGACAAAGAAAAGAATGCGCTGATTGCGCATAATAATAGAACAATTAATAAACTGTTGAGCATAAGTTATCCAGCCAATCAAAGGAAGAACCCATAAAATTCAAAAATCTCTGAAGGCATAGTCTCGCGTATTTAAATATATTGAGTATGCAAATATATGTTGCGCAATATGCGCAAATTGTTGATATGTTGCATGAGTATAGCACTGAGGTGATTTATCTGCCTAGATATTCATCGTCATTCAAGCTGCTTTAAGTCATATTGGAAAGCAACTTGAATGGTTGGGAAGATGAACTCACTGTATTAAGTTATTGATTTATTTGTTTAACGAAGGCGGTAAACAGATACCAATCCCTCCTAATCCACAATATCCATTCGGGTTTTTGTATAAGTACTGCTGGTGGTAATCTTCTGCGAAATAAAACGTGTCTAAAGGCGCTATTTCGGTCGTGATTGCACGAGAGTCATGCTGCGCTTTCATTGCATTTTGGTAAGCTTGCAGTGTTTCCATTGCTTGCTGGTCTTGCTCATCTGACACAGTATAAATGGCGGAGCGATATTGGCTTCCCATGTCATTCCCTTGGCGCATGCCTTGTGCAGGGTCATGGTTTTCCCAAAATAATGTCAATAGTTGAGAGTAACTGATAATTTGTGGGTCAAAAACAACACGAACCGCTTCTGCGTGGCCAGTGCGTCCTGAGCAAACCTCTTCGTAGGTTGGGTTAGGGGTCACACCACCACAATACCCAGCAGAAGTTGAATAAACCCCAGCTTGCTGCCAAAATAGTCGTTCAACTCCCCAAAAACAGCCCATGGCAAAATAAGCAATTTCCATATTCTTAGGAATAATCTCAATCGAATGATGGTTAAGCGCATGATATGGTGAGTAAGTCATAGCAGTTGCTCTGCCGGGCAGAGGTTGTGCAATACTTGCAGAGTGAAATTTATTAAAAGGCATAATGATTCCTATATGTATTGACCACACAAATAATCTAAAAATAGGGATAAAAACTTGTGTCTATGGCGAATTTTACTCAAAATAAATTGATATGAAGTATTTAGTCAATCGAACAATCACCTTAGGAGTAGGCGTGTCGAAATACCCTCTAATTTGTTTTCTCTGCCTAACTGCGGCAGTGCCAGTGGTACACGCAGCTAATCTTCGCCTTAATATTGAAGGCCTTGAAGGACAACTTAATCAAAACGTTCGCGTACAGCTGTCTAATATATCGCAAGATGAGGTTGTGCCAAATGGTCGTTTTCGAGCCCGTGTTGAGAAAGCAATTAAAGAAGGTTTAAAGCCTTTAGGTTACTACCAACCCACGGTTGAATTTAGCTATGAAGAAAAAACCCCGCCTGCTCGTTCCGTTTTAACCGCCAAGGTCACTCCTGGAGAACCTATTTTATTAAAAGGGGTGAATGTTGAGTTACAAGGTGGAGCAAAAACGGATCCAGACTATGAAAAGATGCTCAAACAATATACGCCAAAGCTTGATACTATCCAAAATGATGGCGAATACGAAGAATTTAAAGGGCGCTTTAGCAGTTTAGCCGTTCGTAAAGGTTATTTTGATGCGATGATGGAGAAAAGCCAACTGGGTATTTCTCTTGATCACCATGCGGCTTATTGGGATTTTGATTTTAACAGTGGTGAACGCTATCGGTTTGGTGCTATTTCTTATTCAGGTTCACAAATTCGTGAAGATTACCTGAACAACCTTGCTCCTTTCAAAAAAGGGGAATACTACACATCAGAACAACTCGCTGAATTTAATCGTCGGTTAGCAGAAACAGGTTGGTTCACTTCTGCGATTGTGACGCCACGCATCGTGAGTGCTCGAAAAGAAAACTCCTATGAGTTACCGATGGAAGCGGTAATGACCCCTAGAGCCAAAAATTTTATTGAGCTCGGTGGGGGGTATGCAACAGATGTGGGCCCTCGCGTTAAAGCCACATGGAATAAGCCGTGGATCAACTCTCGTGGGCAAAGTTTAACGTCCAGTATTAGTTTGTCACAACCAGAACAATTAATTGATGCGAGCTATAAAATTCCACTAAAAGCTAACCCGCTTGAGCAATATTATGCGGTTCAAGGGGGCTTTAAACGTACAGATTTAAATGATACCCAAGCGAATACAACAACCTTGAATGTGTCTCGTAATTGGGATTATTCATCCGGTTGGCAATATGGCGTGAACATGCGTTGGATGCTGAGTAACTTTACCCAAGCCAACGTGACGAATACGACGATGTTGTTATATCCCGGGGCCTATGTGAGCCGTATTCGCCAACGCGGCGGTGTGATGCCAACATGGGGAGATAGCCAACGTTACTCTATTGATTACTCAAATAAAATTTGGGGTTCAGACATCGATTTTGCGGTGCTGCAAGCCAAAAACGTATGGATCAGAACGCCATGGGAAGGTCATCGCTTTGTTGTTCGTGGAAATATCGGTTGGATTGAAACGAACGACTTCGACAAAGTTCCACCGGACTTGCGTTTCTTTGCAGGGGGTGACGGCAGTGTGCGTGGGTATGGTTACCAAAAGATCTCGCCAGAAAATAGTAAAGGTAAGCTGACAGGGGCATCAAAATTGGCCGTAGGCTCTGTAGAATACCAATATAACTTTACAGGGAATTGGTGGGGAGCAACCTTTATTGATAGTGGTGAAGCCGTTGATAACTTTAAAAATAGTGATTTTAAAACGGGTGCGGGAGTCGGTATCCGCTGGGTCTCACCGGTTGGGCCAATAAAATTAGACTTAGCAAAACCTATCGGTGATCCAGATAACAACAAAATACAGTTTTATATCGGCTTGGGGACTGAGTTATGAGGTGGTTGAAGTGGCTAAAATGGACAAGTCTTTCCATTTTATTAATTCTTGTTTTGATTATTGCTGCACTCAGTTGGGTGATTGGAACACAGTCTGGTCTTCACTTTGCATTAAATACAGCGACACGCTTTGTTCCTGAATTAACCATTGATAAAATTGACGGGGATATTAGTAACTTAACGTTAAGTGGCGTTAAATATCAAATGCCAGGTGTTGATGTTAATGCAGGAAAACTAAATTTAGCCGTACGTCTAGGTTGTTTAACAAGCCGTGAGCTATGTGTCGACAACTTAGGTACGGAAAATGTCACTGTCAATGTTGATACCTCACAGTTTCCCCCTTCAGAAGAAACGCCACCATCTGAACCTTTGACTGAACTCAAGGCACCTTTAACCATTCGTTTGAATCAATTGGCTTTGGTTTCAACGCACGTTAATGTGGATGGCATGGACATCGATTTAGCCAAATTTACCACAGGGGTCACGTGGGAAGGGAAAGCGATCACTATCATTCCAACCGATATCATTGATTTGGCCATTAATTTACCTGAAACCAAATCAGATGCAGCCGTTGAAGAGAAACAACCAGACCCAACGCCGATAAATGACCAAAAATCATTAGCGGATGAATTAAAAACGCTATTTTCTAAGCCGTTACTCGCTGAATTACCAGAGGTTATTTTACCTGTTGATTTAAATGTTGATGGCATTAATGCTTCGAATTTTCAATTAACGGGAGCGACTGAACTTAAAATTAACCAATTACACTTGAGTCTTTCGAATGAAGGGCAACAAGTTTTAGTTAAACAGTTAAAAGTCGATGCACCGCAAGGGAATGTTGCGTTATCTGGCACAGCAACATTGCAAGATAAATGGCCAGTCTCATTGTCGGTCGTGGGTGAAAGCCGTTTAGAGGATTTAGACGGGCAAAAAATAGACCTCTCCTTAAAAGGCGGTTTGGTTGATGAGCTAAAATTGGCATTGAACTTACACGGGCCAATTAATGCGAAATTAGATGCAGAAACAGATTTGTCACAAGCAGACCTGCCTATTTTGCTGACATTAGAAAGTGATAAGCTAACGTGGCCGTTAGTGGGGGAAGCGCAATACCAACTCGATGGAACACGGTTGCGTTTAAATGGCCGGCCATCGGCTTATGACATGTCTGTACGCTCAGCTATCACTGGGCAGGATTTGCCCCCTTCGACCTTGCTATTAGATGCGAAAGGTAATGAAGAGCAAATTAATTTAACTCGTTTACGTTTAGCTGCTTTACAGGGTAATGCGGATATTACAGGTGTTGCGGACTGGAGTAAGGCGATTAGTTGGAATGCGGTATTGACCTTGTCGGGGATTAATACTGCCAAACAGTACCCTGAATGGCCTGCTAAAGTGGATGGCAAGATTGCCACTCGCGGAAGTTTATACGGTGGTAGCTGGCAGTTAGATATCCCTGAAATTATTTTGGATGGTAATGTCAAAAATAATCTCTTGAAAGCACGCGGAAAAGCCAAAGGTAACGCAGCAGGCCAATGGGATATTCCAAACTTCAATTTGGCACTGGGTAAAAATAATGTCGACGTAAAAGGCTCCCTTGCTGATAAATGGAACCTTGATGCCAAAATTAATGCCCCTGCACTCAATGGTTTGCTACCTGGCTTAGGTGGTGTGATTGCTGGTGATGTGAAATTACGGGGTAATTTAGAGACGCCAGAAGCGCTTGTTGACCTCACCGCACGCGGTGTGAAGTGGCAGGACGACCTTGCTATCGAGAATGTTGTTATCAAAGGAAATGTGGCAACAGGCGAGCAAATTAAAGGGGATCTATCCGTTGTTCTGCGTCAATTAAAACAAGGCGACCTTGTCGTCAGTAACCTAACTTTAGATGCGAAAGGCAGTGAAAAACAGCATACGTTAAAATTGAATATGAAAGGTGAGCCGGTTTCTGGTCAATTAGCATTAGCAGGCAGTTTTGACCGGCAGACTGAAGTGTGGAAAGGGAATTTATCTAACACCTTATTTGATACGGTGGTGGGTGAATGGCGCTTAAACCAAGCAATGTCACTCGATTATGCCAACCAAACCCAAGAAGTGACCATTGGACGGCATTGTTGGGTTAACCCGAACGCCCGTTTGTGTGTACCAAAACCGATTAAAGCGGGTAAAAGTGGTAGCGCAGATATCGTATTAGAACGTTTTGATCTCGCCATGATCAAACCCTTTATGCCACAAGATACTCGAGTCAGTGGCGTATTTACGGGTAAAGCCAATGCCATTTGGCAAGCGGATGGCAGCATGCCACAAGTGAAGCTGGACTTGCGAGGAAATGATGTCAAAGCAGTTCAGTTTGTGGATGGAACCCGTTTACCGATTGCTTTTGATACCTTAACGTTAAGTGCTGGGTTGAAAAATGGTAAGGCAGATCTTAGCTGGTTATTTGGGTTAGCTAATAACGGACAGATGCGCGGTAACATCCAAGTGTCTGATATTGAAAAACGTCGCTTGTTGTCGGGTAATGTTGAAATTAATTCGGTGACATTAGATTTAATCAAGCCGTTACTGGGCCAGAAGGAAGTGGCGAATGGCCGTTTAAGTGGAAATCTACGTTTAGGCGGGTCAGCCAATAACCCATTATTAAATGGGAATTTAGCGCTTTCGAGTTTAGAAGTGAAATCTGCAATGATCCCGTTTGATATCAAAAGTGGTCATTTAGGTGTTAATTTCAACGGCACGAGCTCAGTCATGAATGGTCAGATAAACACGCCAGAGGGCTATCTGAACATTGATGGTGACGCAGATTGGCGCAATATTGATGCATGGCGTGCAAAAATCATGGCGCGAGGTAATAACCTCCGTGTTTCTTTACCTCCGATGATCCAAATTGATGTTCAACCGGATATTGTATTTGATGCATCACCTTCGGTACTCACGTTAAATGGTACGGTCAATATTCCATGGGCTCGAATTACTGTTCAAGAGCTCCCTGAGTCGGCGGTAAGCGCATCTTCAGATGTGGTGATGTTAGATAGCAACTTACAGCCAATTGAACAAAAAGCGCCATCCATTCCTATTCAGACCAATTTGGATATTAAAATTGGTAACGATGTTCGATTGGATGCGTTTGGCTTAAAAGCGCGCCTGACGGGTTTATTGAAAGTGGTTCAAAATATCCATGGCTTGCACATCAATGGTCAGGTGGATATTCCAGCTGGTCGTTTCCGTGCTTATGGGCAAGATTTGATTGTACGTAAGGGGCAAATTCAGTTCTCAGGCCCTGCGGACCAACCATTCTTAAACTTAGAAGCGATACGTAACCCAGACAACACGGCAGATGGCGTGATTGCAGGGGTGAAGGTCACTGGGCTTGCAGATAAACCGAAAGTAGAAATATTCTCTGAACCTGCGAAAACACAACAAGAAGCACTTTCTTACTTATTAAGAGGAGAGGGCTTAGATAGTGGGGACGCAAATGGTTCACAAATGACATCTATGTTAATCGGCTTAGGTGTAGCACAAAGTGGGCAACTCGTGGGTAAAATTGGTGAGACATTTGGAGTCTCTGATTTAGCCGTCGATACCCAAGGTGTGGGGGATGGTTCCCAAGTCGTTGTAAGTGGTAAGATCACTAATGATTTACAAGTGAAGTATGGAGTTGGTATCTTTGACTCATTGGCGACGTTAACCTTACGTTATCGGTTGATGCCAAAACTGTATTTAGAAGCTGTGTCTGGTGTTAATCAGGCATTGGATCTCCTTTACCAATTTGAGTTTTAGATTATGCGTGTAATTGTTTATGGTAGCTTAAGACAAAAGCAAGGAAATCATCATTGGATGACTTATGCTCAGCTACTCGGTGAGCATAAGCTAGAAGGCTATGAACTGTATGATCTTGGATATTATCCAGCGGTTGTCAAAGGGGATGGGGTGATAGAGTGCGAAGTTTATCGAATCAACCCGTCAATTTTGACTGAATTAGATGAGCTAAAGAAAAATTCTCAAGACTATGTACGAGAGCTTATCCCAACGCCGTATGGCAACGCTTGGATTTATCTGTATAAACATTCGGTTGATGGTCTACGTCAAATAAAAAGTGGCGACTGGCTGAAACGTGATGAAGAAGTATAACGATTTAATAGTCGCTATCGAGTTGTAAAAATATAAAACGCCAGCAATGATAGCTGGCGTTTTTACTTTATGGCCTAATCAACATGTTAGAGCCCATAAAAAAGCGCTGATATTAACCAGCGCTTTCATTATGCCCTTAAAGGGATATTATTTTTTGGCAGCGCGTTCGAAAGATTCGATGATCTCTGCTTTTGCAGATGCTGCATCTTCCCAACCATCAACTTTAACCCATTTACCTTTTTCTAAATCTTTGTAATGTTCAAAGAAATGAGTAATTTGAGCACGCAGTAATTCTGGCAGGTCGTTCACATCTTTGATGTGATCGTATTCTTTGCTTAATTTAGTGTGCGGAACAGCAACTAATTTTGCATCTTCACCAGACTCGTCAGTCATTTTCAGGACGCCAACAGGGCGGCAACGGATGACTGAGCCTGGTTGTAATGGGTATGGAGTTGGAACTAATACGTCAACTGGGTCGCCATCTAAAGACAGGGTGTTGTTGATGTAACCATAGTTGCATGGATAGAACATCGCTGTTGACATGAAACGGTCTACAAACAGCGCACCAGAGTCTTTATCAACTTCATATTTGATAGGATCTGCGTTCGCTGGGATTTCGATGATAACATAGATATCTTCTGGCAGATCTTTACCTGCCGGTACATTGTTCAGGCCCATTTAAATGTATCCTTTGTGTGAATAATGAATTTACTCATTTTAATTTGTTGCCGCTTTTAGGCAAATCAAATAATAGAGTAGATAGCGTGGGGGACATTATAGCCGTAAAAGGGGGCAAAACTCACTAGTTGGTGAAAAAAAGGAACAAAAAAGGCGGGAAACCCCGCCTTATAATTAATAAATTGGGTTATTCCGAGTCAGGGAATTCACGCATAAATGATTCGGCTTTCTCTACCATCGACTCCGTTCCGACAAAAAACGGTGCACGTTGGTGTAATTCGCTAGGAATAATATCTAAGATGCGATTAGCCCCATCGCTAGCTTTACCACCGGCTTGTTCTGCTAAAAATGCAATTGGGTTGCATTCGTACAGAAGGCGCAATTTTCCATTTGGATGGCTTGCTGTACTCGGGTAAATATAAATTCCCCCTTTGAGCAAGTTACGATGGAAATCTGCAACCAAAGAACCGATATAACGAGTGGTATACGGGCGATTTGTTGCTTTATCTTCTTCTTGGCAATATTTAATGTACTTTTTAACGCCCATCGGGAACCTGATATAGTTTCCTTCGTTGATGGAGTACATTTTCCCTTCTGATGGGAACATCACTTTTTCATGAGATAAGCAGAAAACGCCCAATGATGGGTCGTAAGTAAACGCGTGTACACCAACACCCGTGGTGTAAACTAACATCGTTGATGAACCATAAACCACGTAGCCCGCAGCCACTTGGCGGTTACCAGGTTGCAGGAAATCAGCTTCTGTAACCGGTTGGCCAATTGGCGTGATACGATGATAGATTGAGAAAATTGTTCCAACGGAAACGTTTACATCGATGTTCGAAGAACCATCAAGTGGGTCCATTAAAACAACATATTTTGCGTTTTCTGCACGGTCTCCTTCGAAAATGACAATTTCGTCTTCTTCTTCAGAGGCGATACCGGCGACTTCTCCGCGTGCTTTTAAAGCCGCTTTCAGTTTTTCGTTAGCATACAGGTCAAGCTTCATCTGAACTTCACCTTGAATATTCGAAACACCGTTAGTGCCAAGAATATCGACAAGTCCAGCTTTATTAATATCACGATGGATAATTTTAGCGCCCAGTTTGATAGCTGATAATAAAGAAGTCAGCTCACCTGTTGCATGAGGAAAATCTTGTTGCTTTTCGACGATGAATTCGCCTAATGTTTTCATGACGAAGGTCCTGAATAAAATTGACAGAGGTTTTGCGGGGCATTTACCCTCGCGCGGGGAGAGTTTAACTAAATAAAAAAAAGATTAATAGGTTAATGCATTTATAAACCTGTTTTTGATGGGTAGAATAGTGACCAACCTCATGCTAATTGGATGAAAAAGAATGCACATACATATTTTAGGTATATGCGGTACCTTTATGGGAAGCTTAGCAATATTGGCTCGTTCTTTAGGGCATAAAGTGACGGGTTCGGATGACAATGTGTATCCACCGATGAGCACATTACTTGAAAATCAAGGGATTGAACTCATTCAGGGGTTTGATCCGGCTCAGCTTGACCCAATACCGGATATGGTAGTGATCGGTAATGCAATGACGCGCGGTAACCCTTGTGTCGAAGCTGTGTTAGAAAGAGGTTTGCCGTATACATCTGGCCCACAGTGGCTTCATGACCATGTGTTACCCGAACGTTGGGTACTGGCCGTGGCGGGAACCCATGGTAAAACGACTACCGCGGGGATGCTTGCGTGGATCTTAGAAGAGTGTGGTTACAAGCCCGGTTTTCTTATCGGTGGTGTTCCGGGTAACTTTGATGTCTCCGCTAAGATTGGCGAAAGTCCGTTTTTTGTTATCGAGGCGGATGAATATGACTGTGCATTTTTCGATAAACGTTCTAAATTTGTTCATTACAGCCCGAAAACCTTGGTATTGAACAACCTTGAATTCGACCATGCGGATATCTTTGAAAACCTCGAAGCGATTCAAAAACAGTTCCATCACCTTGTACGCATTGTGCCAGCGAGTGGCAAAATTTTCACACCAGACAACGATAATCATTTAAAACAAGTGATTGGAATGGGCTGCTGGAGTGAACAAGAGCTGGTGGGTGGGGAGCATGGTGGATGGCAAGCAGAGAAGCTAAGCCACGATGGCAGCCACTTTGCCGTGTACTACCAACAAGAAAAAGTGGGTGAAGTCGCTTGGTCACAAGTGGGTAACCACAATATCCAAAATGCATTGATGGCGATTGCTGCGGCTCACCATGTAGGAGTCCCAGTAAAAGAAGCTTGCCTTGCCTTGAATGGCTTTATCAATGCACGCCGTCGCCTTGAGTTACGTGGTGTTGAAAATGGCGTTAGTGTTTACGATGACTTCGCACATCACCCAACGGCTATTTTGGCAACGTTAGAAGCACTTCGCAGCAAAGTTGGCGGAACTTCACGTATTCTTGCAGTGCTCGAGCCTCGTTCGAATACCATGAAAATGGGGGTCAATAAAAATGATATTGCGCCTGCGCTAGGCCGTGCAGATGAAGTGTTTCTGTTCCAACCGGCCAATATCCCTTGGATGGTGACGGATATTGCTGAAAAATGTGTTCAACCCGCCCGTTGGAGTGCAGATATTGAGGCATTCACCAATATGATTATTGAAACCGCACAACCGGGTGACCATATTTTGGTGATGAGCAATGGTGGCTTTAGCGGCATTCATGGCAAATTGCTCGCAGCTTTGAAGGCGAAAGCAGAAACAGAGCAAGATGATTAAATTCTCTTAGCTAGCTATTTGATAACCCCAGTGATCCTTATGATTGCTGGGTTTTTTTTATGTTTGGCATACTCAATGGGCACTGTTCTATGACGAGACTTAATGTTATTGGGCTATTCATCTCTTTTTTTAAACTTCCCATATAGCAATCTAGCGAATCTGTGAAAAGGTGGAACAAGCAGCCAACCGCAATCGCTTTGAGTTTCCATGATGGCATGAATAGTAACACCACATAAACAACCGCAGCCCAAAAGGAATGAAGTGGGTGGAACCCAATACCACAGCGTTCTGGGTCAAAAATAGGGTCAGCTAGCAGATGATCTAAATCGATAGCCATCGTGGCTATCATGATCAGGGCAGCGAGTTTCCAATTTTTTCGCCAAAATAGGTAACCAAAGGCAATTGGCATCAGAAAGTGAAAGCCGTAGTGTATGAAGTTGCGGAAAATATCAAATAACAAAATGATGTCTCAAAATCGAATAGAAACAGACAAAAACAATAAGAGGGAAATCGAATTTCCCTCTTATTCTAATGTATATCAATAGATTAAAGCTCTTGTTCAAATAACGCTAAAATCGCTTCATACAACTCTTTTGTGGTGAAATTGTTGGCTGGCGTTGAGAAGATAGTATCATCACCAGCAATACTACCTAAAATTCCTTCTGCTTTACCTAATGAATCTAATAAACGTGCAATAAGCTGTGCAGCACCTGGACTCGTTCTGATCACGACAACAGAAGGGTTGTAGTCTATATCCAAAACTAAGTTTTTGAGTGGGCTGGTGGCGGTAGGGACACCAGGCTCTGTCGGTAGGCAATATACCATTTCCATTTTTGCATTACGGGTGCGAACAGCACCAAATTTGGTTAGCATTCTGGAAATTTTTGATTGGTTAATATTTTCGAAGCCTTCTTCTTGCAAAGCCGTGACAATTTCAGCTTGCGAGCTAAATTTTTCTTCTTTAAGTAGGGCTTTAAAAGCCTTAACCAAGTCTTCTTGTTTAGACGGAGTGCGCATAATCAACCCATTCTTTTGCATTGAATTAAGCTGTATTATCCGTAAAAGTGCATTTTTATGCAACAAAATTGCGTTATGATGAGTTTATAACCAGCGAATAACTTAAAGTTAAGCAATTTCGTTTTAGGTTGGTAGTTAGAAGTATCAATTTATCGTAAATTGTGAAAATGAAAAATTAGCATAATAGAGCAATGAATTTTTCAGATATTCGTTGTAAATTTATTGTTAATAAAAATGTTTTTGATTGAAAAATATACACAGAAAACAACTTATTGTGCGAAATGCAATACCCAGAAAAACTATTTGTTAAAAAAGTGCCCGTTATCTCATTAACAGATAAGGAATTTGTTTAGAATACTGGCAATTAATAAACAAGTTCTCTTGCGTTAAACTCTCTCTCTATCTGTTAACAAATTGTTTTTTATACGTAATGTGTTAAGTGTATAACAAATAAAGTGATATCTTTTTAAAGTACAAATTAAGGAGTTTCAGAATGAAAGTTGCAGTCCTAGGTGCAGCAGGTGGTATCGGTCAGGCTCTCGCCCTTCTTCTCAAAAACCAGCTCCCAGCAGGTTCAGAACTCTCCCTCTACGACATCGCACCAGTCACTCCAGGTGTTGCTGCTGACTTAAGCCATATCCCTACTGATGTTAAAGTGACAGGCTTTGCTGGCGAAGATGCAAAACCTGCATTAAAAGGTGCTGACATTGTCCTTATTTCTGCGGGTGTTGCACGTAAACCAGGTATGGACCGTTCTGACTTATTTAACATCAATGCGGGTATCGTCCGTAATCTGATCCAACAAATTGCTGAAACTTGCCCTAAAGCATTGATTGGTATCATCACTAACCCAGTGAATACCACTGTTGCTATCGCTGCTGAAGTCCTGAAAAAAGCAGGCGTTTACGATAAAAACCGTTTATTCGGTGTGACGACATTAGATATCATCCGTTCTAATACATTTGTTGCTGAACTAAAAGGCAAAAATGTTAATGACCTCGAAGTGCCTGTGATTGGTGGCCACTCTGGTGTGACTATCCTGCCACTGTTATCTCAAATTGAAGGTGTTAGCTTCACTGACGAAGAAGTTGCAGCGTTAACTAAGCGTATTCAAAATGCAGGTACAGAAGTCGTTGAAGCGAAAGCGGGTGGCGGGTCTGCAACTTTATCTATGGGCCAAGCAGCTGCACGTTTAGGTTTATCTTTAATTCGTGGTCTGCAAGGTGAAAGCAATGTGGTTGAATGTGTTTACACCGAAGGTGATGGTGAACATGCTCGCTTCTTTGCACAACCCGTTGTTTTAGGCAAAAACGGTATCGAAAAACATTTACCAATCGGTAAATTAAGTGCATTTGAAGAGAAAGCACTGAAAGACATGCTAGATGTATTAAAAGCAGATATCGAATTAGGTGAAAAATTTATTAATGGCTAATGCCAGTTAACACTTTTCCTAATTGTAAAGGGTTGAGTTTCGTTTAGAGCTCAACCTTTTTTATTGGGTTGCCATCAAAAGATAAGGCCGTGAATACATTGATTATTCACAGCCTTATATCTATATCCCATACAATTTTTAATCTTCCACTGGTGCCTTTTCTCTGACTTTTCTTTCTAATAAATCCCCTGTAATTGGGTCGTAATAACGACTTGGCCAAATCTCAGCTGGGTGAATGGCTAAGAAATTTGCAATGATCCATTCCCCTTTAGGCCAAGGGCGTGATAGCGCATTTGCTAACGTTGAAGAGCTTAGCCCTGCCTCGCGTGAAATTGCGGCAAGGGTTGTCCCACGTTTACGTAAAGCAGCAATGATATCTGCAGGGTGCCAGTCCGATTTCCGTAAAATCATTTTTTAGTCCTTTTTTCACTTAGAATCATGTAGAGTTAGTGGTACGAGTAACAGAAAATTATGGTACAGTCAGTACATCCGTTTAGTTATTGGAAATAAAATAACAGAAATTTCCCAAAATAATTTCTGATTTTTTCTTAAAAATTCATTTTATGAAACTGTCGTGGTTTTTATGAAATTAAATGGAAAGTCAGAATGAAGAACTGTGAATTAGGATAAAGCTTTGTTATTAAAACTAACTCTTTCTAGTTAGGGAGAGGAATGACATATTTAATGCTACTTTTTACTTGTACTCATAATATATCTAGATTAGTTAATAAAATTAGTTAAATTATTAGCGAGTAAATTATTTAATTGTCTGTTATTAAAAGAAATTAGAATTCTAATAACAAATATGATTTGTATATTATTATTTATAGGTATAAATAAAACGAATAGATTAATGAAGTTTTGAGAAAATAGAGATAGTTTTCAACAACTGGAAATCGAATTGTCATCATGACTAGGAGGGTCAGCATGTACAAGGAATGGCTAACGGCAAAAGAGTTGGTTGGGTTACAAGGGCTTCCCATGACAACTCAAGGCATTAATGCCATGGCAAGGCGTGAAAACTGGGTAAGTCGCAAAAGACGAGGTATTCAAGGCAAAGCCTTGGAATACCATATAAGTTCTTTACCTATCGATATTTTTGAAAGCCAGTTTGCTAACGAAACTTCACCACTTTATCAAGTAAAACGAAATGATAATGCCTTTATTTGGCAGGAAGCTTATAACCAGCTTTCCAATGATGAACGAGACATTATCCTGACATTTATTATGCGCGAAGGGGCACTAGCGCTAATTAATTTAATTAATAATAAGTAATTTACAATTACTTAAGATGTAAATAATTAATATATAAAAATAATATTATATTGAATTAAAAAAAATTTTTTAACAGATGACATTTTAGTAAAGCTGCAAAAGCAGGTTTCATAATACAAGTGTGAAGTGAAAAATGAAAAAATTGTGGTTCACTGCCAAAGAATTAGCTGGGTTAGAAGGACTCCCGACATCTCCTCAGGGAATTAACCTAATGGCAAGACGAGAAGGCTGGAAAAACCGCCGTAAAAGAGGGGTACAGGGTAAAGCTGTTGAGTATTATTTTGAAAGCTTACCGGGGGAAATCCAAGGGCAACTTAGCCTGCATGAGCCTTCGGTAACTTACCAAAGCCAAAGAACAGATGCATTGCAAATTTGGTCGGAAGCGTATTACCAACTGACAGAGTCTGAGCGCAATAAAATAGTGAAATATATCCTGCGTTACGGTTTGTCGTCACTGCTTGCTCAAATCGATGAAGAAGACAAAGGGGAAAAATAACGTTTCCCCTTTTCTTGATCTGCTTTGTCTTTTCTAGTGACTAAGAGTGGCGTTGAATTGCGATATAAGCTAAGCCGATCAATGCATCTTTATAAATTGAATCTTCAATTACATTCAAGGCATCAATCGCTTTTTGTGCTTCTTCTTGGGCTCTTGCATAGGTATATTCAAGGGAACCACAGCGTTTCATGGTTGCCAGAACCGTATCTAACAGATGGCGCCCGTTGCCTTGCTCAATCGCTTGGCGGATCAACGCGGATTCTTCTTCATTACCATTTTGCATTGCGTGAAGTAGGGGAAGTGTAGGTTTACCTTCATCTAAATCATCACCCGTATTTTTCCCTAATTGAGCGTTGTCTGCATCATAATCGAGAAGATCGTCAATTAACTGAAAAGCTGTACCAATATAGCGACCATAATCTTGTAGCGCTTTTTCTTGTGCCGGTGTTGCATTAGCTAAAATAGCAGATGCGTGAGCGGCTGCTTCAAAAAGACGTGCGGTTTTACTGTAGATCACTTGCATGTAGTTTTCTTCAGTAATATTGGGATCATTGCAGTTCATCAGCTGTAAAACTTCCCCTTCAGCGATCACATTCGTCGCTTCAGACATCAGTTTTAGCACCCGCATTGAATCGAGATCCGTCATCATCTGGAATGATCTAGTGTAAATAAAATCACCCACGAGGACACTCGCTGCATTACCAAAAACAGCATTTGCAGTTTGTTTTCCACGACGCATATCGGACTCATCAACGACGTCATCATGTAGCAGCGTTGCGGTATGAATGAACTCGATCAACGCAGCAACTTGGGTATGTTTATGACCCGAGTAGCCTAAAGATCGACCTGCAAGCACTGCGATCATCGGCCGGATCCTTTTACCGCCACCACTGACGATGTAATAACCAAGCTGGTTAATTAGTGCAACATCTGAATTCAATTGACTGAGGATGGCTTCGTTTACCGCTGACATATCCTCAGTTGTCAGTTCAATAATAGATTCTAAATTCATTGTAATTTATTCATATTATTAGTTTTTGGTTCATTCCCGAAATAAAAAAATGGGAGACCGATAGAACAGTTATCTTTCTAGCATAACATTATTAATTATAAGATTATCAGGTGTGATGCAAAAAATGTTTAAATAAGTAACAATTGAGTGAATAGGCGCTAAATCAATGCTCAAAAACGGTTATTGAGAAAAAAGTCGTATTTTTTGTCATCTAACCGCATTATTGGCTTGTGTTCTGATGCTTTTTTGCGTAGAATTCGCGCCCTATTGTGAATATTTTATAGCGTACTCTGGAATTGAAATATTTAACGGGTGCGCGGAAAGCGGAGTTAATATGTACGCGGTTTTCCAAAGTGGTGGTAAACAACACCGAGTTAGCGAAGGTCAAACTGTCCGCCTAGAAAAGCTGGACATCGCAACAGGTGAAACTGTTGAATTTGATCAAGTTCTGATGGTTGCTAATGGCGATGAGATCCAAATCGGTGCTCCTATCGTTGAAGGCGTTAAAGTGAAAGCGGAAGTGGTTGCACACGGTCGTGGCGAAAAAGTTAAAATCGTCAAGTTCCGTCGTCGTAAACATAGCCGTAAACAACAGGGTCATCGTCAGTGGTTCACTGATGTTAAGATCACTGTCATCGCTTAAGATTTAGGAGAGCAGATTAATGGCACACAAAAAGGCTGGTGGTTCGACTCGTAACGGTCGTGACTCAGAAGCAAAACGTTTAGGTGTTAAACGTTTTGGTGGTGAAGCTGTATTAGCAGGTAGCATCATCGTTCGTCAACGTGGTACTAAGTTCCACGCAGGTAACAACGTAGGTTGTGGCCGTGACCACACTCTGTTCGCATTAGCGGACGGTAAAGTTAAATTTGAAGTTAAAGGTCCAAACAATCGTAAATTTATCAGCATCGAAGCTGAATAAGTTTTCTGACCTTTAATTCAGAATTAAAGCCCTGCAAAAACCTTTTGCGGGGCTTTTTATATTCAGATATTTGATCTTTAATGAACTACACACGAATTAAAGATACACCATCTCTGAGTAGAACAGCCATCCAGCGTTATGCGGCTCAGAAGCGGAGAGAGAATTATGAAATTTGTAGATGAAGCCAAAATATTGGTCGTGGCAGGAGATGGTGGCAATGGTTGTGTCAGCTTCCGCCGTGAAAAATACATCCCTAAAGGGGGACCGGACGGTGGTGACGGTGGCGATGGTGGGGACGTTTACTTACAAGCAGACGAAAACCTCAACACGTTAATCGATTACCGTTTTGAAAAATCCTTTCGTGCAGAGCGCGGCCAGAATGGCCAAAGCCGCGAATGTACAGGTAAACGTGGTCAAGATATCACAGTTAAAGTGCCCGTAGGAACGCGTGTACGCGATTTAGGGACTAACGAAGTACTTTGTGATATGACGCGCCACGAACAACGTCATATGGTCGCTAAAGGCGGTTTCCATGGGCTTGGAAATACCCGTTTTAAATCTTCAGTAAATCGTGCTCCACGTCAACGTACAATGGGGACAAAAGGGGAAACTCGCGAAATACTGTTAGAGTTGATGCTGTTAGCTGATGTGGGCATGCTTGGTATGCCAAATGCGGGTAAATCAACATTTATTCGTTCAGTATCAGCCGCCAAACCAAAAGTTGCAGATTATCCCTTTACCACTTTAGTCCCAAGCTTGGGTGTGGTGCGTATGGATAACGAACAAAGCTTTGTGGTTGCGGATATACCCGGGTTGATCGAAGGTGCGGCTGAAGGCGCAGGTCTTGGGATCCAATTCCTGAAACACTTAGAGCGCTGTCGTGTCTTGCTTCACTTGGTTGATATTTGCCCTATTGATGAGTCTGATCCTGTCGAAAATGCGAAGATCATCATTGGTGAGTTAGAAAAATACAGTGAAAAACTGGCAGCAAAACCACGTTGGCTAGTCTTCAATAAGATTGATATCTTAGGTGAAGAGGGATCAGCACAGCGCGCAGCAGAAATTGCCAAAGCAATGGGCTGGGAAGATAAATTCTATATGATTTCCGCAGTTAACCACGAAGGTGTGAAAGCACTGTGTTGGGATATCATGGAATTTATGAATACTCAACCACGTGATATGGCAACGACTGAAGATACACAGCAACCTGAGAAAGTTGAATTCATGTGGGATGACTACCACAAAGAACAACTTTCAGGTACTGAAGATTTTGATGATGACTGGGATGACGATTGGGATGAAGATGACGACGAAGGTGTCGAAATCATTTATCAAAAATAGTTTATCTTAAAAATGTAAAAAGGCGCGAAAGCGCCTTTTACATTTCTAAACCCACGTATGTCTAAACCGCGTATGATCAGTTTTTCTGATACAGATCTTTATACAGACGGCTTTCAAATCGTACTAATGGTACTCGACGAGTACGCTGCTGGTTTTGTGGTACCGCATAAGCAGAGATAAATTGCACAAAAGCCACACGTTGGCCACTGGCGGTTGTGATAAAACCAGCGAGGTTATAGACCCCTTGTAGTGCTCCCGTTTTGGCGGAAACTTTACCATTTACACCAGCCTCATCAAAACCACCACGGTAACGCAAAGTGCCATCATGGCCGGCAAGTGGAAGCATAGAAATAAAATCGAGTTGTTGATCATTTTTTGCGATAAACTGCAAAACTTCCATCATCGTTGCTGGGGTGATCAAGTTATGGCGGGACAAACCAGATCCATCAACCATTACGGTATTGCCAAGGTCGATCCCTGCTTTTTGCTTCAGCACTTGTCTTACCGCATCGGATCCTGAACGCCAAGTTCCTGGAACACCATAATATTCCCGACCGATAGTACGAAAAACAGTATCCGCTATCATATTATCGGATTTTTTTAGCATCACTTTTAGCAAGTCATGCAGTGGTTTAGATTCAGTTTTGACTAACACCTGTGATTGAGGTGCTGGAAATGTGCGTTTTTTCACATGGCCAGTAAGCTCAATACCCGCGGTGGTTAACTCATTTTTGACAATCGCCCCTGAGTAACTCGCTCCATTTTGCACCGCAAAGGCAAGTGGCAAGGGCTCACTGCGTTGAGTTAAGCAACCTGTTAGGGTGTAGCGGTTCAGTTCGCCAGGAACGACGTCAAGCTCGCAATAGCGTGCTTCTGGGGAGCCTTTAGCTAGTGTTTTGACTTCGCTGAACATATTGACAGGGTAAAAACTAGCCGCCTTAATGAATGCATAATCTCCTGCTTTTTCAGCGGGGTAAAGAGAAACTGAAAAACAGTTACGGTCAATAATAGCAGCAGCAGGCGGTGCACTAAAACATTGGGTCATGTCATTCCAAACCCAACCTGGTGCTTTGTCATGGCTAGTAAAAGCAGAAATATCAACAACCAGATCGCCATCAACTTTATGGATCCCAAGCTGCTTTAATGCATTAGCCATATTACGAATTTGTTGGCGGGTTAGTGTTGGGTCACCACTGAAACGGATCACTAAATCGCCAGTCAATGTGTTGTTGCTAAGTTTTGCATCAGTTTCAAAATTGGTGACAAAACGGTAGTCTGGCCCCAGTTGTAACAGGGCGGCAAGAGCGGTCACAACCTTTTGCGTACTTGCAGGTAATGCCATTTGCTGCGCATTATAATCAATTAATGGGGTGCTACTTCCCACTTTTTGCGCGACCAGAGCAAGGTTAGTGCCATCAGGTAAATATTGTTTGTACTCATCAATAGGAATAGCTAGAGCTTGTGCACTGGCTAAGGTTATTCCTAAAGAGATTATCCATTTTCTGGTTAAAGTTAATAATGACATATATTTCACGCATTAGGGTGGACATATAATACATACTAAAGTGTAATGCCTAAGAAAGTAAACGGTGACCCGTTATTAAGTCTCAGTTAAAATAGCGTACATTATGATAAGATAAATGAGTACATAAGTCTGATTGCGTTTTTTTACTAGAACACCCTCGTTTTACGCAGGTGTTCGGTGTACTGTTGTTACAAAATCAGGAAGATACTTGTTTTTAGATAGGATTGAACCGAGGTATTTATTAATGAAACAGATCCCGATGACGGTACTTGGTGCGGATAAGCTAAGAGAAGAGCTTGAATTCCTTAAATCTGTCCGTCGCCCAGAAATTATTGCATCTATTGCAGAAGCGCGTGAGCACGGTGACTTAAAAGAAAATGCAGAATATCATGCAGCACGTGAGCAACAAGGTTTCTGTGAGGGCCGTATTCAAGAAATTGAAGGTAAACTTTCTCACGCTCAAGTGATCGATGTCACTAAAATGGTTAATAACGGTCGCGTTATCTTTGGCGCAACAGTAACAGTATTGAATGTTGATACTGACGAAGAGCTAACGTATCGTATTGTTGGTGATGACGAAGCCGATATTAAGATCAATCTGATTTCTGTGAACTCACCGATAGCACGTGGCTTAGTGGGTAAAGAAGTTGATGATGCGGTCTCGATTAAAACCCCAGGTGGCGATGTCGAGTTCGAAATTCTTAAAGTTGAGTATATCTGATTCCTATTTGCCTGAATTGGTTATATTATTTCCCTGATTTAAAGAAAAAGGCCGCAGGCGGCCTTTTTCACCATATAAAACATGCTTTCAATGGCATTTTTATATAAATGATGAGGGATTATTTAGGTAAAATGATTTTGCGGTCTGCCGAAGGACGGTAGATAACAAGAATTTTACCGATGATTTGTACATTTACTGCACCAGTTTCGCGAACAATCGCATCAGCGATCAAATTTTTAGTATCACGGTCTTCGCCTGCGATCTTGACTTTGATAAGCTCATGATGCGCTAATGAGAGTTCAATCTCAGCTAAAACACCTTCGGTTAAACCATTGTTGCCGATCATAACAACAGGGTTTAAATGGTGAGCGAGACTTTTTAGGTGCTGAATTTGTTTTTTATTAAGATTCATTGATTTTTTGCTTGGTTAGTATTGAAAATGGCTTATTCTACCGCCATCTGATATCTATCACCATCAATTATATCTTTTTGATGGTAAAGAAGCAGCAAGTTAGGTGAAGTTCTTTTAGTATAGTTGGAAAGCACAATGGCCAATAAAAAACGTTCGGCAAGCTCAAGTCGCTGGTTGCAAGAGCATTTTAGTGATAAATATGTTCAGCAAGCACAAAAAAAAGGGCTGCGCTCACGTGCATGGTTTAAGCTGGAGGAAATCCAGCAAGGTGATAAAATTTTTAAACCAGGTATGACCGTTGTTGATTTAGGAGCAGCCCCTGGTGGTTGGTCGCAATACGTTGTTAGCCAAATAGGTCATAATGGGCGGGTTATTGCTTGTGACTTATTGCCGATGGACCCAATCGTTGGTGTTGATTTCCTGCAAGGGGATTTTCGCGACGAAGCCGTTCTCGCCGCTTTGTTAGAACGCGTTGGCGACAAAAAAGTACAGGTGGTCATGTCTGACATGGCGCCAAATATGAGTGGGACACCAGCGGTTGATATTCCTCGCTCTATGTATCTAGTTGAATTAGCATTGGATATGTGCCGTTCTGTATTGGCACCTGGGGGAAGTTTCATTGTTAAAGTGTTTCAGGGAGAAGGCTTTGACGATTACCTTAGGGATATCCGCTCCCTGTTTACGAAAGTAAAAGTTCGTAAACCTGAATCTTCGCGGGCACGATCGCGTGAAGTATACATTGTAGCGACAGGGCTAAAACTATAGTACCCTGAGCGTTATTTGTTAACACAGTTGTAATATGAGGTTAATCCCTTGAGTGACATGGCGAAAAACCTGATTCTCTGGTTAGTCATCGCAGTTGTTCTGATGTCCTTGTTCCAGAGTTTTGGCCCAAGCGATTCGAATAGTCGCAGAGTTGATTATTCAACGTTTATCAATGAGTTAGCCCAGGATCAGGTACGTGAAGTTCGTATCACCGGTCGTGAACTGAACGTCAGAAAGGCTGATAATAGCCGCTATACAACTTATCTTCCTATGCAGGATGAGAAGCTGTTAGACACTATGCTGAATAAGCATGTGACGGTTGTTGGTGAACCACCAGAAGAACCAAGCTTACTGACATCTATTTTTATTTCCTGGTTCCCAATGCTTCTGTTGATTGGTGTCTGGATTTTCTTCATGCGCCAGATGCAAGGCGGTGGCGGCAAGGGGGCAATGTCATTTGGCAAAAGTAAAGCCCGCATGCTGACAGAAGATCAGATCAAAACAACATTTGCAGACGTTGCTGGGTGTGATGAAGCCAAAGAAGAAGTGGGCGAAATCGTAGAGTTTCTGCGTGAACCTGCTCGTTTCCAAAAACTTGGCGGTAAAATTCCAAAAGGCGTCCTGATGGTAGGGCCTCCAGGAACAGGTAAAACATTACTGGCAAAAGCTATCGCTGGTGAGGCAAAAGTGCCATTCTTTACCATTTCCGGTTCTGACTTTGTGGAAATGTTTGTGGGGGTGGGTGCTTCTCGTGTTCGTGACATGTTCGAACAAGCGAAAAAAGCAGCGCCTTGTATCATCTTTATTGATGAGATCGATGCGGTAGGTCGTCAACGTGGTGCAGGTCTTGGTGGTGGTCACGATGAGCGTGAGCAAACACTGAACCAAATGCTGGTTGAGATGGACGGTTTCGAAGGTAACGAGGGTATTATTGTTATCGCAGCAACTAACCGTGCTGACGTACTTGACCCTGCCTTATTACGTCCAGGTCGCTTTGACCGTCAGGTAGTCGTTGGCTTACCAGACGTTCGTGGCCGTGAACAAATTCTGAAAGTGCATATGCGTCGTGTACCTATCGACCCAAGCGTGGATACTTTCATTCTTGCACGTGCAACTCCGGGTTTCTCGGGTGCTGAATTGGCAAACTTGGTTAACGAAGCCGCATTATTTGCAGCACGTGCAAATATGCGTGTCGTTTCCATGGTCGAATTCGAAAAAGCGCGTGACAAAATTTGGATGGGTGCAGAGCGTCGTTCTCTGATGATGACCGAAGAGCAAAAAGAATCAACGGCTTACCATGAAGGTGGTCATATGATTATCGGTCATTTAATGCCAGAGCATGACCCTGTTCACAAGGTTACAATTGTTCCACGTGGCCAAGCGCTGGGGGTGGCATTCTTCTTACCTGAAGGTGATGAAGTTAGCCGTAGCCGCTTGAAACTCGAAGGTATGATTGCGACAGCTTATGCGGGTCGTATTGCGGAAGAGTTGATTTATGGTCGTGAAAAAGTCACTACAGGGGCTTCTTCCGATATTCAGTTCGCAACCAATACTGCACGTAACATGGTAACGCAATGGGGCTTCTCAGACCGTTTAGGTCCAATGCAATACTCGAAAGAAGAAGGTCCTGCGTTCTTAGGTCGTTCTTCAGGTAATGGTTCTGGAATTTCTGATGAAACAGCACGTATTGTTGATGAAGAAATTAAGAAAATTTTAGACCATTGCTACCAACTGGCTTACAAAACACTGGAAGACAATATCGATATTCTGCATGCAACGAAAGATGCATTGCTGAAATATGAAACTATCGATATGCCAATGATTGATGATTTAATGAATCGTCGTCCAGTTCGTGAGCCTGCAGGTTGGGATGAAGACAAAAAAGTCAGTAATGTGACAGGTACATTTGGTAAAGGTGCAGCAAACGCAGCTGAAAAACCTCAATCTGAAGAACCGAAAAACAGTACTGAAGAACCAAGTAAGACAGATAATAGTCATACAGATAATAGTAATAATGCTGATGAATCAAACCCATCAGACAATAACGACAGCAAGCCACAATAAGCGGTCGTGAAATAAAATACGAAGACCCCAGTTCGCTGGGGTTTTTTTCGTTAAGGAAAAATAACAATGCAGATCAAAGCGAGAGGCAGTGTCCTTGACTTATCAACACCTAAGGTGATGGGGATTTTGAATGTTACTCCTGATTCATTTTCAGATGGTGGCACTCATAATCGTTATCAGGATGCGCTTGAACATGTGGCCAAAATGGTTCAACACGGTGCGGCTATCATTGATATCGGAGGTGAATCAACCCGTCCTGGCGCTGCCGAAGTCTCTGTGAATGAGGAACTTGATAGAGTTATCCCTGTGGTTGAAGCGATAGCGCAACGTTTTGATGTGTGGGTTTCAGTCGATACATCTAAAGCACAAGTTATGGCAGAAGCTGCAAATGCAGGTATGCATATCATCAATGATATTCGCTCGCTTCATGAGCCGGATGCATTAGAAGTCGCTGCGAAAACAGGTTTACCCGTGTGTATTATGCATATGCAAGGTCAGCCAAGAACGATGCAAGAAGCACCGAATTATGAAAACGTGGTGCGTGAAGTAAAAGACTATCTTAACGCTGAAATCACCCGATGCGTGACGGCCGGGATTGATAGACAGCAAATTATCCTTGATCCAGGCTTTGGCTTTGGCAAAAACTTGTCGCATAATTACCAGTTATTGGCAAACTTAGAACAATTTCATAATTTCGGACTACCGCTATTGGCAGGGATGTCACGTAAATCTATGATTGGACAATTATTGAATGTTCCACCACAAGAACGCCTCGCAGGCAGCCTAACTTGTGCAGTGATTGCTGCGATGCAAGGGGCACACATCATTCGAGTTCATGATGTCAAAGAAACCGTGCAAGCGATGCAAGTGGTACAGATGACTCTGTCAGAAAAGGAAAAATAAGCGTATGAGCGACCGTAAATATTTTGGTACTGATGGTATTCGTGGCAAAGTGGGCGATAGCCCAATTACCCCTGATTTTGTTTTAAAATTAGGTTGGGCGGCAGGGAAAGTCCTTGCACGTCATGGCTCACGTAAAATTATTATTGGTAAAGATACGCGCATTTCTGGCTATATGTTGGAATCCTCTTTAGAAGCAGGTTTAGCAGCTGCAGGTCTATCTGCATCTTTCACAGGCCCAATGCCAACCCCTGCAGTCGCTTATTTAACACGCACTTTCCGTGCAGAAGCGGGGATTGTGATTTCCGCATCTCATAACCCTTATTATGATAATGGGATCAAATTCTTCTCAATTGATGGAACTAAGCTGCCTGATGAAGTAGAAGAAGCCATTGAAGCTGAAATGGAAAAGCCGATTACCTGCGTTGAGTCAGCAGAGTTAGGTCGTGCAAACCGCATAGTCGATGCTGCAGGCCGTTATATTGAGTTCTGTAAAGGAACGTTCCCAAGCGAACAAAGCCTGTCTAGCTTAAAAATCGTCATTGACTGTGCTAACGGGGCTACTTATCACATCGCACCAAATGTGTTTCGTGAATTAGGGGCTGAAGTCATCACTATTGGTTGCGATCCGAACGGGATCAACATCAATGAAGAATGTGGTGCAACGGATGTTCGTCAGCTACAACAAAAAGTATTAGAAGAAAAAGCCCACGTCGGTTTAGCATTTGATGGTGACGGTGACCGTATTATTATGGTCGACCACCTCGGTGAAAAAGTTGATGGTGACCAAATTCTCTTTATTATTGCTCGCGAAGCGCTACGCCAAGGTCAGCTTAAAGGTGGCGTTATCGGAACCTTGATGAGTAACATGGGGTTAGAAATCGCCCTAAAACAGCTAGGGATCCCTTTTGAGCGTGCAAAAGTGGGCGACCGCTATGTGCTCGAAAAATTACAGGAAAAAGGCTGGCGCATGGGGGCTGAAAACTCAGGTCACGTGATTTTATTAGATAAAACGACTACCGGTGACGGGATTGTAGCGGGCTTGCAAGTATTAAGTGCAATGGTACGTAACCACATGAGCCTACACGACTTATGTAGTGGTATGAAATTATTGCCTCAAGTGCTAGTTAATGTTCGTTTCAAAGGCCAACACGATCCACTACAGAGTGATGCGGTAGTTGCTGCGAACGAAGAAGTTGAAAAACAATTGGCAGGAAAAGGCCGTGTGTTACTGAGAAAATCAGGAACAGAACCGTTAATCCGTGTCATGGTTGAAGGTGAAAACGAAGCTGATGTGACTGCAATGGCAAACCGCATTGCTGATGCCGTAAAAGCAGCTGGCTAAGTTGTTATTGGTGAAGCTGAGCAATATTTTGATGATTTGTTGTTTTTTTCTGCAAATAATCAAATGGAGTCAAAATAGACTTGCTTGTCTGCTCAGCTTTGGTTAGTATTCGCACCTGCTCAATCCCGTAAGAGTGTTTCTTCGCGGTCGAAATGAGTAGGTGTGCAGTGATAAAGGTCATAGCATTACGCTATGCACCGCAACTGAATAGGTAACTCAAATGTATGTAGCTCTTTTAATTATATTCTTGCTAGCGGCTATCGGGCTTATTGGTCTGATCATGTTACAGCAAGGTAAAGGTGCTGACATGGGAGCTTCATTCGGTGCGGGCGCTTCTGCAACACTGTTTGGTTCATCGGGTTCAGGTAACTTCATGACCCGTATGACTGGGATCTTGGCTGCTGTGTTTTTCATCATCAGTTTAATACTTGGCAATATGACTGCCAACAAGTACGGAACTGGTAGTGGTAGTAAGTGGGAAAACATTAGTGAACCTACTAAAGTCGAGCAACCAACAGACGTTCCGGCAGCACCAGCTACACCAACGAGCGATATCCCTCGTTAAGTGTGAAAGATTCCGAATGAAGGCAACTAATGCCATCATTAAGTAGTAAACTCAGTGATGAGTGAGAAGTTAAAATTTGAGGTTATTGATTAAGTATTGATAACCTCGCCTCAGTGCCGAGGTGGTGAAATTGGTATACACGCTACCTTGAGGTGGTAGTGCCTACAAAACGGGCGTACGGGTTCAAGTCCCGTCCTCGGCACCATTATTTTAGATAACTTGTGATTTACAGGTTATCCGTGTAGAATATAACACGTTTTCGAACGCGGGATGGAGCAGCTTGGTAGCTCGTCGGGCTCATAACCCGAAGGTCGTCGGTTCAAATCCGGCTCCCGCAACCATTTCTTATTCAACATACCTTGTCAGTATCGTAGTCTATAGTAGTTATCCGGTGTAGTAATCAAGTGCAGTTATCTAACAGCTCTCAAAATTTCTCATCGATTTCTCTAGATTTTACAGGTATAATAAGAATATGGTGAACCCGTGCACTACAGGGTCCAGTTGCATAAAGCCCCGAATTTCGGGGTTTTTTGTTATTTGACAATCGAATTAACTGGGCTTTTATAGCCCTTTTTTTATGTCTGGGGGTGGGCTTGTCCACATTAGAACAGAAATTAACAGAGATGATCTCAGCACCTGTGGAGGCGCTAGGCTTTGAATTTGTAGGCTTAGAGTTTGTCCGTGGCCGTACATCAACACTGCGTGTCTTCATTGATAGTGAAGAAGGCATCACTGTTGATGATTGTGCTGATGTCAGCCATCAGGTCAGTGCAGTATTGGACGTTGAAGATCCAATTTCTGTCATTTATAACCTGGAAATATCGTCACCAGGGCTTGAGCGTCCATTATTCACCATTGCGCATTACGAGCGTTTTATGGGGGAAGAGGTGGCATTGACTTTGCGTATAGCAATGCAGAACCGCCGTAAGTGGCAAGGAATTATTAAGGCCATAGACGGTGAAATGATTACGGTTACTGTAGATGGTAAGGATGAGGTGTTCGCCCTCGGCAACATCCAGAAAGCTAACTTGGTACCCCACTTTTAATAAAGTTCAATGAGGCAACTAGGATGAATAAAGAAATTCTGGCTGTTGTAGAAGCGGTTTCTAACGAAAAATCCCTCCCTCGTGAAAAAATCTTCGAGGCTCTGGAAACTGCATTAGCGACGGCGACTAAAAAGAAATACGAGCAAGAAATTGATGTCCGTGTGGAAATTGACCGTAAATCAGGTGATTTCGACACGTTCCGTCGTTGGTTAATTGTGGAAGAAGTCACAATGCCAACACGTGAGATTACGTTGGAAGCGGCTCAATACGAAGATCCAGCGCTACAGCTTGGAGAGTACGTCGAAGACCAAATCGAGTCTGTTGTATTTGACCGTATTACCACTCAAACAGCTAAACAAGTTATCGTACAGAAAGTTCGTGAAGCAGAACGTGCGATGGTTGTTGACCAATTCCGTGAGCAACAAGGTGAAATCATCACTGCTCAGGTAAAAAAAGTTAATCGTGAAAATATCACGTTAGATTTAGGCAATAACGCTGAAGCCGTTATTCTGCGTGAAGATATGTTGCCACGTGAAAATTTCCGTCCAGGTGACCGTATCCGCGGAGTCCTGTATGATGTTCGTCCTGAAGCACGCGGCGCACAGCTTTTTGTTACGCGTTCTCGCCCTGAAATGTTGATTGAATTATTCCGCATTGAAGTGCCAGAAATCGGCGAAGAAATTATTGAAATCAAAGCCGCTGCCCGTGATCCAGGTTCTCGTGCAAAAATCGCAGTTAAAACTAATGACAAGCGTATCGACCCAGTTGGTGCTTGTGTTGGTATGCGTGGTGCACGTGTTCAAGCCGTTTCTAGTGAACTAGGCGGCGAAAGAATTGATATTGTGTTATGGGATGATAACCCAGCTCAGTTCGTTATTAATGCTATGGCTCCGGCTGATGTTGCATCTATTGTCGTCGATGAAGACAAATGTACGATGGATGTTGCCGTAGAAAGTAGTAATTTGGCACAAGCCATTGGGCGTAACGGTCAAAACGTGCGTCTGGCAGCTCAATTACTGAAAAAACACCGTGGTGATGACAAATGGGAATTAAATGTCATGACCGCAGAAGAGCTCAATGCAAAACATCAGGCAGAAGCACATGCTTCTATTGATACATTCACCAAGCATCTTGATATTGATGAAGAGTTTGCCACTGCACTTGTTGAAGAAGGCTTCTCGACGTTAGAAGAACTGGCTTACGTGCCTATTAATGAACTTCTGGAAATTGATGGTCTTGACGAAGAGACTGTTGAAGTTCTACGTGAAAGAGCGAAAGCGGCCCTCACCACAATAGAATTGGCTCAAAAAGAGAGCCTAGGTGATAATCAGCCAGCAGAAGATTTATTGAATCTTGAAGGTATGGATCGTACTCTTGCCTATAATTTGGCTACTCGTGGAATCTGTACACTGGAAGATCTTGCTGAGCAGGGCATCGACGACCTGATTGATATTGAAGGTCTGGATGATGAGAAAGCAGGTACGCTCATCATGGCCGCACGTAATATTTGCTGGTTCGGTAACGATGCGTAAACACTGTAGCAGGAAGGAACGGCATGACAGAAACTGTAAAAACATTGGCAACGGAAATTCAAACCACAGTTGATCGCCTGGTACAGCAATTTGCTGAAGCAGGGATCAAAAAAGGTGAGAATGACTCTGTTAGCCAGTCAGAAAAAGAAGCTTTACTGAGCCATTTAAACCGTGAACAAGGCGGGGCAACGGGTCAGCCAAGCAAAATGACACTACAGCGCAAAACTCGTAGTACGCTGAGTGTCCCCGTCACCGGTGGCAAAAGCAAATCGGTAAATGTCGAAGTCCGCAAAAAACGCACTTATGTGAACCGTGATGCTGAAGAAGCAAAAGCGGAAGAGCAGGCGCAGCGTGAAGCGGAAGAGCAGGCACAGCGCGAAGCTGAAGAACTGGCACAACGTCAAGCAGAAGCAAAACGATTAGCAGAAGAAACCGCTAAACGTGAAGCGGAAGAAAAGGCAAAACGTGAAGCCCAAGAGAAAGCAAAACGTGAAGCAGCAGATAAAGCTACGCGCGAAGCAGCGGAAAGAGAAAAAGTGAAACCAAGCGAAAATCAACAAAAGACAGGCAAAGCTGTAGAAAGTAATGCCGACAAACAACGCCGTGAAGCTGAAGCTGCGGAGCTAAAACGTAAAGCTGAAGAAGAAACTCAGCGCAAAGTTGAAGCAGAAGCACGCCGTGTAGCTGAAGAAGCTCGCAAAATGGCAGAAGAAAACGGTGAAAAGTGGACTGCTGAAACGAAAACTGAAGAAGACAGCGATTATCACACGACAACTTCGACGCACGCTCGTGCGGCTGAAGATGAAAGTGATGAGAAAGAAGAAGGCCGTCGTTCACGTAATCGTACTGCAAAAGCACCTCGCCAAAAGAAAGGTAATAAACTTTCTGAAAAAGCAGATCGCGAAGAAGAACGCGCCGCAGGCCGTTCAGGTCGCAGTAAAGGTAAACAACGTAAAGGTAGTTCTTTACAACAAAGCTTTACTAAGCCTGCAGCTGCGGTTAACCGTGATGTTGTGATTGGTGAAACGATCACTGTTGGTGAACTTGCTAATAAAATGGCAGTAAAAGGTTCTCAAGTCATCAAAACGATGATGAAGATGGGCGCAATGGCGACTATCAACCAAGTGATTGACCAAGAAACTGCACAGTTAGTTGCAGAAGAAATGGGCCACAAAGTTATTCTGCGTCGTGAAAACGAATTAGAAGAGTCAGTAATGAATGACCGTGACACAGGCTCTGCAATGCAAGAGCCACGTGCACCAGTTGTTACTATCATGGGTCACGTTGACCACGGTAAAACTTCTTTACTTGACTACATCCGTTCAACGAAAGTGGCGTCAGGCGAAGCGGGTGGTATTACTCAGCACATTGGTGCATACCACGTCCAAACTGACAAAGGTATGATTACCTTCTTAGATACCCCAGGTCACGCCGCGTTTACTTCTATGCGTGCTCGTGGTGCTCAGGCAACAGATATCGTTGTACTGGTTGTTGCTGCGGACGATGGTGTAATGCCACAAACAATCGAAGCTATCCAGCACGCAAAAGCGGCGGGTGTGCCAATCGTAGTTGCAGTGAACAAAATTGATAAGCCAGAAGCTGACATTGACCGTGTAAGAAATGAACTGTCTCAGTACGGTGTTATTTCTGAAGAGTGGGGCGGTGACACTCAATTTATCGGTGTATCTGCGAAAGTGGGTACAGGTATTGACGATTTACTTGATGCGCTGTTGCTGCAAGCTGAAGTATTAGAACTTAAAGCTGTTTATACCGGTATGGCGAGTGGTGTGGTCGTTGAATCTTATCTGGACAAAGGTCGTGGCCCAGTTGCGACAATCTTAGTTCAAGAAGGTACACTGAACAAAGGCGACATCGTCCTGTGTGGTTTCGAATATGGCCGTATTCGTGCGATGCGTAACGAATTAGGTAAAGATGTTCAGTCTGCAGGTCCTTCAATGCCAGTCGAGATTTTAGGTCTGTCTAGCGTACCTTCTGCAGGTGATGAAGCGACAGTTGTACGTGACGAGAAAAAAGCACGTGAAGTTGCCCTGTATCGTCAAGGTAAATTCCGTGATGTTAAACTCGCTCGTCAGCAGAAATCTAAACTGGAAAACATGTTTGCTAACATGGAAGAAGGTAAAGTTTCTGAGCTGAATATCGTTCTGAAAACCGACGTTCAAGGTACTTGTGAAGCGATTACTGACTCTCTAATGAAGCTGTCGACTGATGAAGTTAAAATTAAAATCATCGGTTCTGGTGTTGGTGGTATCACTGAAACTGACGCTACATTAGCAGCGGCATCGAATGCTATCATTTTAGGCTTCAACGTACGTGCAGATGCTTCTGCGCGTCGTGTGATTGAAAGTGAAAGCGTTGACTTACGCTACTACTCTGTTATCTATAGCTTAATTGATGAAATCAAACAAGCGATGAGCGGTATGTTAGCGCCTGAATACAAGCAGCAAATTATTGGTCTTGCAGAAGTTCGTGATGTGTTTAAATCACCGAAATTCGGCGCTGTTGCTGGTTGTATGGTTACTGAAGGTACCATTAAACGTAACAACCCAATCCGTGTCCTGCGTGATAACGTCGTTATCTATGAAGGCGAGTTAGAATCACTGCGTCGCTTTAAAGATGACGTCAGTGAAGTTCGTAACGGCATGGAATGTGGTATCGGCGTTAAGAACTACAATGATGTCCGTGTCGGCGATATGATCGAAGTCTTCGAAATCATTGAAGTTAAACGTTCTATCGACGGTTAATTTTGTGAGTACCCACGAAATGTCGTGGTGACAAACCAGTATGAATGAGGGGGCGCTTGCCCCCTTTATTGTCAGGAGATATAACGATGGCAAAAGAATTCAGTCGTGCACAACGCGTAGCACAAGAGATGCAAAAAGAAATTGCGATCATTTTACAGCGCGAGATCAAAGATCCGCGTATTGGTATGGCTACTGTTTCAGGTGTCGAGTTATCTCGCGACCTTGCATACGGTAAAGTTTTTGTGACTTTCTTCAATATCGCTAATGATAAAAGCGAAGAAGAAATGGTTGCAGATGGCATTAAAGCATTAAATGAAGCGTCTGGTTTTATACGTTCATTAATTGGGAAAGCAATGCGCTTGCGTATTATTCCTGAGTTAACATTTGAATATGATAATTCACTTGTTGACGGTATGCGGATGTCTAATTTAGTGTCAAATGTGATCCGCGATGATGAAAAACGTCGTGCGGATGTTAGTGATAAAGAGGAAAAATAATGGGGCGTCGTCGTAGCGGCCGTAATATTGACGGTGTAGTGCTGCTGGATAAACCCACGGATATTTCTTCAAATGATGCGCTGCAGAAAGTGCGGCGCTTTTTTAATGCCAATAAAGCTGGGCACACGGGGGCACTTGACCCTCTAGCAACAGGAATGTTGCCTGTTTGTCTCGGCGAAGCGACGAAATTTTCCCAGTTTTTACTCGATTCAGATAAACGTTATCGCGTCATTGCTCGTCTTGGGCTGCGTACTGATACGTCAGATTCACATGGCGAAATTATTAGTGAGCGTAACGTAGAGTTTACACAGCAGCAACTGGATGATGCTTTAGAATTTTTCCGTGGTGATACATTACAAGTTCCTTCAATGTATTCAGCGTTGAAACACCAAGGTCGTCCATTGTATGAATATGCGCGTAAAGGTATTACCGTTGAACGTGAAGCTCGTCCAATTACAGTGTATGAATTACAGTTTATTCGTTTAGAAAATAACGAATTAGAACTGGAAATACACTGTTCTAAAGGCACCTATATTCGTACAATTATCGATGATTTAGGTGAGATGTTAGGCTGTGGTGCGCATGTCATTTACCTGCGTCGAGTGCAAGTGGCTAACTATCCTTATGAGCGAATGGTAACATTGGAGCAACTAGCCGCTTTACGGGCAAAAGTCGATGCGGGTGAAGGTTCTTTTGAGTCCTTGCTTGACTCTTTATTATTGCCAATGGATACCGCAGTTGTTCATTTTCCAGCAGTAAATATTACAGAAGAAACAGCGGCTTATTTCAAACAGGGTCAACCTGTGAGAGCCGCAGTCCAAACCCTTGAAGAGGGTTGTATGGTACGTGTCACCTGCGGTGAAGCGCAACGGTTTATCGGTATTGCTCTTATCAGCGAAGATGGCCGACTTGCACCGAAGCGTTTGGTCGTGGAAAATGAACCGTCCGCATAGTGGCGCTTATTGCTTTGCTGCCTTAAGCAGCGTAGAATAGCGGCGCTTAATCTTGAGATGCTAAATTAGAGATTGGCTCTCATCACTTACATTAATCATTTTGGAGTTTATTATGTCTCTAAGTAATGAAGCGAAAGCTAAAATCGTTGCTGAGTTCGGCCGCGGTGAAAATGACACTGGTTCAAGCGAAGTTCAAATCGCTCTGCTGACTGCACAAATCAACCACCTGCAAAGCCACTTTGCAGAGCACAAAAAAGATCACCACAGCCGTCGTGGTCTGCTGCGTATGGTTGCTCAGCGTCGTCGCTTACAAGCTTACTTGAAAGGTAAAGATATCGCGCGCTACACTGCTCTTATCGAGCGTTTAGGTCTGCGTCGTTAATCTTGTCAGTTTCAGGGGAAAGGGGCCAAATGGCCCCTTTTCTTCTAAAAGTTATTTTGAAAGTTGAAGTAATACTCGAATTATACTTAACTTAAATGCTAAGCTATAAGTCGTAGTAAGCAGTTTTATTAATGCCTCTTCGCTACATCCGATTCGCGCGGCTAATGAGAGAATTGATCACGGGAATATCAGTATTCTCATTAGTCGCGAGGCTGTAGTAGGAAGAGTAAGCCAATGCACCCTGAGAATCTCAAGGTGCCTTACAAAAAGGGTAATATAGTGTTAAATCCTATTGTTCGTAAATTCCAATATGGTCAACATACTGTTTCGATTGAAACAGGTATGATTGCACGCCAAGCATCTGCTGCTGTTATGGTTAACATGGATGACACTGCAGTATTTGTAACTGCAGTTGCACAGAAGAAAGTGAAAGAAGGCCAAGACTTCTTCCCTTTAACGGTTAACTATCAAGAACGTACATATGCAGCGGGCCGTATCCCGGGAAGTTTCTTCCGTCGTGAAGGTCGTCCTGGTGAAGGCGAAACGTTAATCGCACGTTTGATTGACCGTCCTCTGCGTCCTCTGTTCCCAGAAGGTTTTTACAACGAAATTCAAATCATTGCGACCGTTGTCTCTGTTAACCCACAAGTTAACCCAGATATCGTTGCGATGATCGGTGCATCTGCGGTATTAGCGCTGTCTGGTGTTCCATTCAATGGCCCAATCGGTGCGGCTCGTGTTGGTTTTATCAACGACCAATATGTTCTGAACCCAACAGCGGACGAGCTGAAAAATAGCCGTTTAGACTTAGTGGTTGCAGGTACTGATAACGCGGTATTAATGGTTGAATCTGAAGCTGATTTATTAAGTGAAGAACAAATGTTAGGTGCGGTGGTATTCGGCCACGATCAACAACAAGTTGTTATTCAGAATATCAATGAATTAGTGAAAGAAGCCGGTAAAGAGAAATGGGATTGGCAGCCAGAGCCAGTTAACCAAGCTCTGAACGACCGTGTTGCTGCATTAGCAGAAAGCCGCATGGGTGATGCATACCGCATTACCGAGAAACAAGAACGTTACGCACAAGTTGACTTAATCAAAGAAGAAGTCACTGCGGTATTAGTTGCAGAAGATGAAAACGTTGATGTTTCTGAAGTGGGTGATATTTTAGCTAACTTAGAAAAACAAGTGGTTCGTAGCCGTGTTATTCGTGGTGAGCCACGTATCGATGGCCGCGAAAAAGATATGGTCCGTGCACTGGATGTACGTACTGGTGTTCTGCCACGTACTCACGGTTCTGCGTTGTTCACTCGTGGTGAAACTCAGGCGTTAGTGACTGCAACATTAGGTACAGAGCGTGATGCACAGGTTATCGACCAATTAATGGGCGAGTACACTGACCGTTTCTTGTTCCACTACAACTTCCCTCCATATTCTGTCGGTGAAACCGGCATGGTCGGTTCACCAAAACGTCGTGAAATTGGCCATGGCCGTTTAGCGAAACGCGGTGTGTTAGCTGTTATGCCTGACCACGCAGATTTCCCATACACCGTACGTGTGGTGTCTGAGATTACTGAATCTAACGGCTCGTCTTCAATGGCGTCTGTTTGTGGTGCGTCTCTGGCTCTGATGGATGCTGGTGTACCAATTAAAGCAGCGGTTGCTGGTATTGCCATGGGTCTGGTAAAAGAAGGCAACGACTTCGTTGTTCTGTCCGATATCTTAGGTGATGAAGACCACTTAGGTGATATGGACTTTAAAGTAGCTGGTAGCCGTGAAGGTATCAGCGCACTGCAAATGGACATCAAAATCGAAGGTATCACTAGTGAGATCATGCAAGTTGCATTAAACCAAGCAAAAGGTGCGCGTTTGCACATTCTTGGTACGATGGAACAAGCAATCAATGGTCCACGTGAAGAAATCTCTGAATTTGCTCCACGTATTTACACTATCCGCATCAACCCAGACAAAATCAAAGATGTCATCGGTAAAGGTGGTTCTGTGATCCGTGCGTTAACGGAAGAGACAGGCACAACAATCGAAATCGAAGATGACGGTACTGTGAAGATTGCAGCAACGGATGGCATAAAAGCGAAAGAAGCTATTCGTCGTATCGAAGACATTACTGCAGAAGTTGAAGTGGGCCGCATTTACCCAGGTAAAGTAACTCGCATCGTCGACTTTGGTGCATTTGTTGCTATCGGTGGCGGTAAAGAAGGTCTGGTTCATATTTCTCAAATCGCGGACAAACGTGTTGAGAAAGTGACTGATTACCTGCAAATGGGTCAAGAAGTTCCTGTTAAAGTATTGGAAATCGACCGTCAAGGGCGTATCCGTCTTAGCATGAAAGAAGCGGTAGCAACTGAAGAACAAGCAGCGCAACCGCAGGACTCAGCAGAGTAAGCTGGCCTAACAGCGCTCTATTAAGTTAGGGCGCTATCAGCCTAAGTTTGCTGAAACCATAATTTGTAAAGCGTGGTAATGTAAGGGCGGAGTATGTTGAACAGTATCTGTCTTCGGGTGAGAGATTATCGCACGTTACCGCGTGTGCTCTTGGCGCTTATCTTTTTTGTTATTATTGGATGTAGTAGCAAAGATTGGCGAAAGAACGAGGTATTTGCCGTTCCACTTCAACCTTCATTGCAACAAGAAGTGATACTGGCTCGTATGGAACAAATCCTTGCGAGCCGGTCTTTAACCGATGATGAATACGCACAGCTTTTATATGAGCGCGGTGTGTTGTATGATAGTCTCGGTTTAAGGGCGCTGGCGCGTAATGATTTTTCAACTGCGTTAGCCATTCGTCCTGATATTCCTGAAGTTTTTAATTTTTTAGGGATATATTTTACGCAGGCAGGGAATTATGATGCTGCCTATGAAGCGTTTGATTCTGTTTTAGAGCTTGATCCAACTTACAATTTCGCGCGAATGAATCGTGGCATCGCATTATATTACGGTGAACGATACAAACTAGCGCAGGATGATCTGCTGGCGTATTATCAGATAGATCCAAATGATCCTTTTCGTACTCTGTGGCTTTATCTCGTAGAGAAAGACATAGACCCGCGTATGGCGCAAGATAATCTTGCCGCCCGCTACAACCAAGCGGAGAAAGGGCAATGGGGCTGGAATATCGTAGAATTCTATCTTGGCAACATCAATGAAACGACATTGATGGAGCGTTTGAAAGAAACATCTACGGATAACACTTCGCTCGC
Organism: Providencia sp. PROV201; assembly: GCF_028479545.1. NCBI lineage: Bacteria > Pseudomonadati > Pseudomonadota > Gammaproteobacteria > Enterobacterales > Morganellaceae > Providencia > Providencia sp. PROV201. Next base: position 5,744 of record NZ_JAMPNW010000010.1, on the reverse strand, counting down.
TGAGCATCTCAGTGAAACTAACTTCTATTTAGGTAAACATTACCTAAGTCTGGGGGATAAGAATAGCGCAGTTGCGTTATTCAAACTGACGGTGGCTAACAACGCTCACAGCTTTGTTGAACACCGCTATGCATTGTTGGAATTGGCGCTGTTAGGCCAAGAACAAGACGACCTTTTAGAATCGGGCCAGCAATAGCTGACGAACATTTCACGATATTTTTTTAAGTCATCATCCCTCGGGGTGACGGCCTATTTGTTCGTTTAATAAACACAATTTGAGCCAGTTCACATTTTAAATGAAAATGACCGAAATGATTTTCCCATGGTTATGTAAACTGGCTGCCATTAAGTATGAGGCACCTTTACATGACTACTGAGACCGATATTTCTTTTGCTGAGTTAGGTTTATCAGCATCTATTTTGACAGCACTGAATGACCTGGGATATGAAAAACCATCTCCAATCCAGCAACAATGTATTCCATTGTTAATGGATGGCAATGATGTTTTAGGTATGGCACAAACGGGTAGCGGCAAAACGGCTGCATTTAGTTTGCCATTACTGCATAACATCGACCCAGATTTAAAAGCTCCGCAAATTTTAGTACTTGCTCCAACTCGTGAGTTGGCTGTTCAAGTGGCGGAAGCAATGAGCGATTTCTCTAAACATATGAACCGCGTTAACGTTGTTGCCCTGTATGGTGGTCAACGTTATGACGTACAATTACGTGCACTGCGCCAAGGACCACAAATTGTTGTGGGTACACCGGGTCGCCTTCTTGATCACTTAAAACGTGGCACGTTAGATCTTTCTAAATTAAAAGGCTTAGTCTTAGACGAAGCTGATGAAATGCTGCGTATGGGCTTCATTGAAGATGTTGAAAACATCATGAGCCAAATTCCAGCTGAGCACCAAACTGCGCTGTTCTCTGCAACAATGCCTGAGCCAATTCGTCGTATTACACGTCGTTTTATGAAAGACCCGAAAGAAATTCGTATTCAGGCTAGCATTACCACTCGTCCAGACATTGCTCAGAGCTATTGGACAGTGTATGGCATGCGTAAAAATGAAGCATTAGTACGTTTCTTAGAAGCGGAAGACTTCGATGCAGCGATTATTTTCGTGCGTACCAAAAATGCGACATTAGAAGTGGCTGAAGCGTTAGAACGCAATGGCTACAACAGTGCTGCACTTAATGGTGACATGAACCAAGCACTGCGTGAGCAAACTTTAGAGCGCTTAAAAGATGGTCGTTTAGATATCTTGATCGCAACTGACGTTGCAGCACGTGGTCTGGACGTTGAGCGTATTAGTTTAGTTGTTAACTATGACATCCCAATGGATGCTGAGTCTTACGTTCACCGTATTGGTCGTACAGGTCGTGCAGGCCGTGCAGGTCGTGCGTTACTGTTCGTTGAGAACCGTGAACGTCGTCTGCTGCGTAATGTTGAACGCACGATGAAACTGACTATCCCTGAAGTTGAATTACCAGATGCAGATCTGTTGAGCCAACGTCGTCAGGCGAAATTTGCTGAGAAAATTCAACAGCAATTAGAAAGCAGCGATTTAGACCAATATCGTTCACTGTTAGCGAAAATGTCTCCATCAGAAGATGTCGACATGGAAACATTGGCAGCGGCATTATTAAAAATGGCTCAAGGTGAGCGTGCACTGATCCTGCCACCTGATGCGCCACGTCGTCCACGTCGTGAATTTAATGACCGTGATGACCGTCGTGGTGGTGATCGTCGTGACCGTAACAGCAACGGCAATGGTTTTGACCGTGCTGAGCGCGGTGAGCGTGGCGGTCGTCGTGAGCGTCGTGATGTGGGTGACATGGAAATGTACCGTATTGAAGTTGGCCGTGATGATGGTGTGGAAGTTCGTCACATTGTTGGGGCGATTGCTAACGAAGCGGATATCAGCAGCCGTTATATCGGTAATATCAAATTGTACGGAACTCACTCGACAATTGAATTACCAAAAGGCATGCCAACTGACGTGTTAACACATTTAAGTCGCGCACGTATTTTGAATAAACCTACTCAAATGCAGCTGATCGGTGATGCACAACCGTTCGAACGTCGCGGTGGCGGTGAGCGTCGTGGTGGTCCACGTCGTGAAGGCGGTAGCGAAGGTGGTTTCGGGGCAGGTCGTCGTAATGACCGTGGTGGTGAGCGCGGTGGCGAACGTCGTGGCGGTGGTGAGCGCCGTGGCGGTGGTAACCGTGACCGTGGTAACTCTGCTCCACGCCAAGATGGCACCAATGCGGCACCTCGTCGTCGTAGCAGCAGCCATAACGCGTAATTGCTAGGTTTTAGGGAATTTAATTCCTAATAAATGAAAACCCGTATTTCTTGGAAATGCGGGTTTTTTTGTTGCCTTAAAAATGAACGATACAGATTGCCTTCAAAAATAGCACTTGCTACTATAGTAATGAGTACTACATGGAGAGTAGTTGTGGCGTTCTATAAAATTTCATCATTTAAGCGAAGCACTAAAAAAATCAATATAAAAGATAAACAGTTACTTAAGGCTGCAAATGAAGTTTTACAGGGGTTTTATGAGGCAGACTTAGGGAGCGGTGTAATTAAAAAAAGGATCGCGATTAATGGGAAAGGGAAAAGTGGTGGGATCAGAGTTATTATCTTCTTTAAAGCAAGCCACCATCTCTTTTTTGCTGATGGGTGGGATAAAAGTAATATAAGTTCCAAAGGAGCAAAGGAAATTGCAGAAGATGAGTTAGATGCATATAAGGGCCTATCTCGACTTTTTCTTAGCTATACGGATGATAAAATTGCTGATTTAGTTTTGTGTAATATTTTGGAGGAACTTACTGATGAGCAATAAATTAGAAAACATGCTTGAGCTAGCTAAAGAATTACATAATGTTGATGCGGCACCAGAAAGTTTAGTTAATGATTTAGAAAGGAAAGTTAGAGCTCGAAATATAAATAAAAAAATAAAAGTTATACCTATGATGAGTGGTGCACAAATAAAGCAACTCCGTGCTCAATATGGAATGTCGCAAGCAACATTAGCTTTAGTTTTAGGTATGTCTAAGGAAAGCGTTTCTAAGTGGGAAAGAGAAGAAAAAAAACCCAGCGGCCCAGCTCTTCGCATGTTACATCTTATAGAGCAACGAGGGCCTGAGATTTTAATTATTTAGTAATTCAAACCAAGCCCAGTGCCTCTTTCAGTGGTTTGAGGTAACGACGGCTGACAGGTATATGTTCACCGGAACTAAGTACTAACTCTGCTTGCCCACTATCACCAAACAGAATTTCATTTAGCTGAGTCATATTGACCAAATATTGGCGATGGCAGCGCACTAATGGTGTGCGCATTTCTAATGTGCGCAAGGTGAGCTCAGTAAAGCCTTCTTGCCCTTGCGTGCTCATCACATACACACCACTCATACGCGAAGTGGCATATAGCACCTCATCAAGCTTCATTAAGTAAATGCGGCTGTGACCTGTGCATGGAATAAATTTTAGCGGTTCGTTATTGGCTAGAAGTTCAAGGTTCTGCTTTTGCTTACCTTGACGTAAGCGATTCAAGGTTTTTTCCAGTCGCTCCGTTTCAAGCGGCTTTAACAAGTAATCAAATGCATGTTCTTCAAAAGCCTGAATGGCAAATTCATTAAAAGCGGTAAGAAACACAATATAGGGGCGGTCTTCTGGGTCTAACATGCGCACCATTTCAAGGCCTGTTAAGCGTGGCATTTGAATATCCAGAAAAACCACATCAGGCTTTTTTTTGTGGATCATTCCAATTGCTTCAATCGCATTGGCGCATTCACCAATAATTTCAATATCATCGTGCTCTTCGAGTAGGCAACGCACGTTTTCACGTGCCAGAGGTTCGTCATCAACAATCAATACATTCATAGAGGTAATTTTATCATTATTATGTTGTAGCCAAATAAGGCAGGCGAATTTTCATTCGAGTGAATTTTTCCGGCTCATGTTCTACACTGATACCATATTGTTCGCCATATTTTAAACGTAAGCGTTTATCGACTAAGCCCATCCCTAAGCCATCACTTTGCTTCGCTGGTTGGTAGAGCCCCGCGTTATCTTCTATTTCAATATAGACGTGCTTGCTACCGATATAACTGCGTATTGTAATATATCCAGTCTCTAATAACTGTGAGGTACCGTGTTTAATTGCATTTTCAACAAGGGGTTGCAAGGTAAATGCAGGAAGTTCAACCTGTTTAACTTCCTCAGGAATTTCGATATGGATCTGTAAGTTTTCTTGAAAACGGGCTTTCTCTATCTGCAAATAGGCGTTGATATGTTCAATTTCTTCACCAAGCGTGGCATTTTGTTCAGGCCGTTTTAAATTATTGCGAAAAAATGTCGAAATATACTGCACAAGCTGGCCTGCTTGCTGGCTATCTTTGCGGATCACAGCTTGCAGCGTGTTGAGCACATTGAACAAAAAGTGAGGGTTCACTTGCGCATGAAGTAACTTCACTTCTGACTGTAAAAGTGATTGTTTATTGCGCTCATATTGGCCCGCTAAAATTTGTGCAGAAAATAAGCTAGCGATCCCTTCACCTAGGGTCCGGTTTATGGAACTAAACAGGCTATTTTTCGCTTCATACAGTTTTATTGTGCCAATGACCTTTTCGTTTTCCCCACGTAATGGGATCACTAATGCAGAACCGAGCTTGCAGGTAGGGCTTAATGAACATTTATACGGGGTTTCATTACCGTCAGCATATACAACTTCATTATTTTCAATGGCTTGTCTTGATTGAATGGATGAGATCGGTGTTCCGGGCCGATGGTGATCAGCACCAATACCAATAAATGCGAGTATTTTTTCACGATCAGTAATAGCAACGGCACCAATTTCTAATTCTTGATAAATAATCTTAGCGACTTTCATACTGTTGTCAGCATTGAAGCCTTTACGCAGAATTCCTTCAGTAGTTAAGGCGATTTTTAGCGCCTGAGCAGAGAATGCAGTGGTGTATTTTTCAACAATAGCGCGGCGGTCGAGTAAAATACGAATAAACATGGCTGCGCCAATCGTGTTCGCGATAACCATCGGTGCCGCGATATTTTTAACGAGTTCGAGGGCTTCATCGAAAGGTTTTGCTAACAACAAAATAATTAGCATCTGTATGATTTCAGCAATAAAAGTGACACAGCTGGCGATCACAGGGTTAAAAATTTTATTAATTTCGCCACGTTTCATAAAGTGACGATGAACTAGCCCACCAATCAACCCTTCAACAATCGTTGAGACCATACAGGCAAAGGCGCTCATGCCACCCAATGAGTAACGATGTAATCCGCCAGTAAAACCGACGGCAAAGCCTACCGCAGGGCCACCTAATAAGCCACCAAGTACGGCACCAATGGCGCGAGTATTCGCAATAGAATCATTGATATGCAAACCAAAATAAGTACCGATAATGCAAAATACTGAAAAAATTAGGTAGCACATTACCTTGTGAGGTAAGCGGATGGTAACTTTAAGTAAGGGGATAACCAGCGGGGTGCGACTGAGGACCCATGCGATCACTAAGTAGACGCACATTTGCTGGAGGAGGAGTAATATTAAGTCAAATTCGTACATGCTCGTCATATTTCACATTCTGGGGGTGTTGACTGCGTTCAGCTCCTTGGGTCACATACTTGTGTATGCTCCCCAAGCTATCTTCTCTTGTCGCCTACCCACAATGCGAACTATTTAGAGCATGGCTCGTCACATTTCACATTCTGGGA
>NZ_JAMPNW010000009.1:0-174510 GCF_028479545.1 Providencia sp. PROV201 | reverse complement strand
CTAATTCAGTAAACTCTCAGTTGCCAAGCCATACCTCGACAAGCTGGTTGCAGGTTCAGCCCGTAGGGTCAATCCGAAGAATTTAAATCCTTTAAGTCAATAATATATATTCGATTGGTCGTACTTCGGCAATAAAAGCACTACGTTCCTTCGTTGTGCTTTAGTTACCTTATTTTACAGTATTTCAGGGAGTAGGGCGTTATCCTGTAAAATACCAATAAGCAATTCTTGCATTTGCTCTGCCATCAGCTGCATATCATCGAAGCCTTGCAGGCTAGCGAGCTCGGTAGTGGCCTCATTAAAGCAACGCATTAAGCATTGAAGAGACAATGCTGCGCTATGTGCGGTTCCACAATTAAAGATAATTTCTAGCGCTTTGATATATTTCTTAGGCATCCATTCATGGTAGTTACGTCCTTTATACCAAACATCATCATTTTGCATGGCGACTAGACGTTCTATCATGGTCAAAAAATACTGTTTCATATCAGCACTTCTTGACCATGCGACCCATAATTCATCTCGAGTTAAAGCTACCGTGACCTGATGAGCTTCATGCCAAAAGTCAGAGACAACTTCAGTAAATTGCTCCGCAGTGAATTGAGGTGGTGTGAGTACTTGTTGATTAATACTTTCAGGTAAGCCTTCGGTGATCCCGGTTTTATCGAGTAATACTGCAAAGCCGCGAGAAAAAGTGGCATCTAAACCTTCCTGCTTCATCTTAGATAATCGCTCAGGTTCGGCAAAGGTGAAATCCACTTTACGACCCTCTTTAAAAATGACCAAACAGGTTGGCCAATCAGGCGCATCTTCTTCAAGATTTAGCAAATGAAGAGCAACTAAAGGTTCACCAAACTGATTAATCCAAGACTTCTGCTTAAATATTTCGGTTGTACCATGGCCAATCAACTCAATATCAATATCTGAATAGCTATCAATGTCTTGCTCCCGAGCACGAGATCCCGTCAATATGACTGCTTCAATTCTTGGATCGAGTAATGAAATAGAGATAATTTTATTTATTAAAGATGCAGGTGATTCCATAACTTGCCTATTAAGTATAACAATGGCTGCTACGATACCGATAAAGGCATATAAAAGCGAAGGTTCAAACGTAAAAAGTGTAAAAAAGCCAAAATATGAGCTCAAAAGGTCATTCGATAGGTAAAAAGAAAGGAGACTTATTAAGTTAAGTGGGGTATCTTGTTTAGTATATAAAACAAAATGTGCGTAAACTTGCGGTTTTAAACTTATACAAGGTGATAAAATCGCTTTTTGCTAAACAGAGGCAACCAATGAGCGTGTTTATCGATTTTGACCAGTCAGTTTATCCATTCCCAGCAAAACCAGCACGATTAAGCTCGGATGAAAAAGCCTTTTATCGGCAGAAGATTAAGTCGCTTTTGGTGGATAAAAATGCGGTAATCGTTGCACATTACTATACCGACCCTGAAATTCAAGCATTGGCTGAAGAAACGGGAGGTTGCGTTGCAGACTCATTGGAAATGGCGCGTTTTGGTGCAAAACATTCGGCTTCAACTTTGGTTGTTGCTGGCGTGAAATTTATGGGGGAAACTGCAAAGATCCTCAGCCCAGAAAAGCAAGTTTTAATGCCAACATTAGAAGCCCAATGTTCTCTGGATATAGGCTGCCCTGAAGAGGCGTTTATCCGTTTTTGTGATGAGCACCCTGATAGGACTGTTGTGGTATATGCGAATACATCAGCAGCAGTAAAAGCGCGGGCTGATTGGGTGGTGACATCCAGTATTGCTGTCGAGTTAATCGAACACCTTGACAGCTTGGGTGAGAAAATTATTTGGGCTCCTGACCGCCATCTCGGACGCTATGTTCAACAGCAAACAGGCGCTGATATTCTTTGTTGGGAAGGGGCTTGTATTGTTCATGATGAATTTAAAACCCAATCATTAGAAAAAATGAAAGCGTTGTACCCCGAGGCAGCGGTATTGGTTCACCCCGAGTCACCACAAGCGATTGTCGACCTTGCAGATGCGGTGGGTTCTACAAGCCAGTTAATTAAAGCGGCACAAAATTTACCTAACCCATCGATGATAGTGGCGACGGATAAAGGTATTTTTTACAAAATGCAGCAAGCTTGCCCGGATAAGACGCTTTACATTGCTCCTACAGCGGGTGAGGGCGCTACATGCCGCACTTGTGCACATTGCCCTTGGATGGCAATGAATGGCTTAAAAGCGATTGCTGATGCTTTAGAAGGGAGTACCCAAGGCCATCAAATTCAAGTTAGTGAAATATTACGAGAAAAAGCATTACGACCATTAAATAAGATGCTAGATTTTGCAGAGAGTCTAAAATAATAAAATACAATTTGAATGAAGTACTGAGCAATACAACATTAACGATCACTTATAAAGGATTTTGGGATGGATTTCTTTAGTACAGCCAATACGTTAGTGCAGATCCCACTCTGGGGTTCAGTTTATGATTTATCTTACATTGAAGCTGTGGGGACGATTGCCGGCTTACTTTGCATTTTGCTTGCTAGCCTAGAAAAAACGATTAATTACCTGTTTGGGTTAATTAATGTTTCTCTATTCGCGGTTATTTTCTTTCAAATTCAGCTATATGCAAATTTATTGCTACAGATATTTTTCTTTGTTGCTAATATCTATGGCTGGTACGCATGGAGCCGAGTGACTAGTTCACAGCAAGCAGAACTAAAAATTCGTTGGTTGAGCTTACCAAAAGCCGCTATCACACTCGTTATTTCAATCATCGCTATTATTTATCTGACATTTAATATTGATGCGGTATTTGGTGTGCTTGCGAGATGGGCTGTCGAGTTATTAAACCTATTTGGTGCCAACCTTGCGATGCCTACGATAGAACCTGACGCATTCCCATTCTGGGATTCAGCAATGACCATTCTTTCTGTTGTCGCAATGATTTTAATGACGCGTAAGTATGTTGAAAACTGGTTATTGTGGGTTATTATTAACGTCATCAGTATTGTGATTTTCTTTATTCAAGGCGTTTATGCCATGTCATTAGAATACTTAATTTTATTAGGTATCGCCCTAAATGGCTCTAGACTTTGGATAAAATCAGCAAAAGAAAACGGCTCTTTGCCTATTTCCCGCACTTAGAGAGAAAAAATCGACTAAAACAGCGAAAGTGACATTATCGTCATTTAGCTGTTTTAGCTATTATTTGCTCTGTAAAATGCTATTTTCGCTGACTTATTGTGCTAAATTTCAACATTTCACCTCATTTTATAATTGGCGGCTAATAAAGTCCTAGTTTTATCGTGCGCTTGCCTGTTTACAGATGTCTGTTGAACGGTTAGATTAAAATTTAGATGCTAATTCTCTTTTATCCTTTGGGTACAGCGAGGAAATTCAGCTGTCTACTCTGCGCTTTGTTCGAGCGAAACTAACGTGGATAAATTTGGCATGTAAATCAACTACAGTAAAAAATAATAAACATTGGATATACGGGTATGAATTATCAGAACGATGACGTCAGAATAAAACAAATTAAAGAATTATTACCACCAATTGCTCTGCTCGAAAAATTTCCAGCAACCGACAAAGCTGCGTTTACCGTTCATGAAGCACGCCTGGCAATCCACAATATTTTAGCCGGTAAAGATGACCGTTTAGTGGTCGTCATTGGCCCTTGCTCAATTCATGATACTAAAGCGGCTTTAGAGTACGCTGAGCGCTTGGGTAAATTACGTGAGGAATTAAAAGGCTCATTGGAAATCGTGATGCGTGTGTATTTTGAAAAGCCGCGCACAACAGTAGGCTGGAAAGGGCTAATTAATGACCCTAAAATGGATTGTAGCTTTGATATTAATGAAGGTTTACGTATTGCACGTGAATTGCTGTTAACAATCAATAACCAAGGCTTACCGACTGCGGGTGAATTCTTAGATGTCATCAGCCCACAGTATGTGGCAGACTTGATGAGTTGGGGGGCAATCGGTGCTCGTACCACTGAATCACAAATTCACCGTGAGTTAGCGTCAGGCTTATCTTGCCCTGTCGGCTTTAAAAATGGTACTGATGGTACGATTAAAATTGCAATTGATGCAATTAATTCAGCACGTTCAGCTCATTGTTTCTTATCGGTAACTAAGTGGGGACATTCTGCTATTGTGAACACTAGCGGAAACCCAGATTGCCATATTATTTTACGTGGTGGTAAAGAGCCGAATTACAGTGCTAAGCATGTGCAAGAAGTACGTGAAGGGCTAGAGAAAGCAGGGCTTGTGCCGAGTATCATGATTGATTTTAGCCATGCAAACAGCTGTAAAAAATTCGAAAAACAGATGGAAGTGGCAACAGATGTTAGCGAGCAAATCAGCCAAGGTGACCGCTCAATTACAGGAATTATGATTGAAAGTAATCTTGTGGAAGGTAACCAAAATCTCGAATCTGATGAGCCACTAGTTTACGGTAAAAGTGTGACAGATGCGTGTATCGGTTGGAGTGATACTGAAAAAGTGTTACGTCAATTATCGGATGCAGTGATTGCCCGTCGCAATCGATAAAACTTAGTTATAAAAAGCCAGTGATAGCGATGAAAGAACATCGTTAACTGGCTTTTTTATGGTATTTTATTTTTGAATTCTATTTAATAATTCTTCCAGCTTAGCTTGCTCTTCCGGTGTTGCATTCGCTGGCGTTGCCGTTAATTGCAGTACTTCATTATCGACTTGAACATCAAAGTGTACTTTGCCTTTCTCGCCTTTAACATATTTCACCTCTTTTAATGGAATACGATAGCAGTAGGCGAAAATATTTGGGCGAATATAGAAATATGAATCTTTAATCGCTAAATAGATACTGTCACTCGCTTTTTTGCCAAAGTAACCAAGGAAAATTGTGAAAACAAATAGAAACATCCCCAAGCTTTGGCTCAATATAATAAAAGTGACACTAATTAAACCAAGTGCAACAACTAAAATACGGTTATTGCGTTTGTTGAACTCAACGCGCTGGTCAAATTGAACATTTAATGAGGTATCAAATTGGTTTAGTTGATGGTAACGCCAACGGATCGCAGAGAAAATCATTCCCATGGTAAACACAATGGTGATTGGCATTAATGCGAGGCTACTTAATACCGCAAGAACAATGGATAACCGAGGTTTATAAGTCATCACCATCATACTAATAATTTGTACTGGAAAGCTGACACAAGCAATGATCATTAAGGTTTTCATCAGTTCGGCATTAGCTGCACCATTTGAACCATCAACGACTAATTCACCGCCTTGGATCATATACAGCAGAGAACCTAAAATACTGGCGCTAAGTACAAGACCAACCCAAACATACATATTAAATTTGTTCATTTTATTGTTTTATCAACCTTTCAATCTGTTTTCCCTATGATAGTCGGTTATTGTGATTTCTTACACCTTGAGTTAATGAATTTTGCGGAAAAGAAAGATAATTATGACAAAAAAAGGGCTAAGCTTTCGCTTAACCCTCTATCGATAGCAATCGTAAATGCTTACTTCGCTTTACCTTGGTTTGCTACTGCAGCTTGTTTAGCTGCGATTTCATCTTGGTTACCTAAATAGTAACGTTTGATTGGCTTCATGTTTTCATCGAATTCATAAACCATTGGGACCGCAGTTGGGATATTCAGGTTCAGAATTTCATCTTCACCCATGTTATCCAAGTATTTAACTAAGGCACGTAAAGAGTTACCGTGAGCCGCAATGATGACTTTTTCACCGCTAGCAACGCGAGGCTTAATCACTTCTTCCCAATAAGGGACAACACGCTCGATAGTGGTTGCTAAGCTTTCAGTGACAGGCAGTTCTTTTTCTGACAGTTTCGCATAGCGAGGGTCATGGCCAGGGAAACGCTCATCATCTTTAGTCAGATCTGGAGGAGTGATGGCAAAACCACGACGCCATAATTTAACTTGTTCGTCACCGTATTTTGCAGCGGTTTCTGATTTGTCCAAACCTTGCAGTGCACCGTAATGGCGTTCGTTCAGTTTCCAGCTTTTTTCAACAGGTAACCATTGCTGTTCAACTTGATCAAGGATATTCCATAAAGTATGGATAGCGCGTTTCAGAACGGAAGTGTAAGCAAAATCAAAAACAAAACCTTCGTCTTTTAGCAGTTGGCCTGCAATTTTTGCTTCTTCGCGGCCTTTATCAGACAGTTCTACGTCAGTCCAACCTGTGAAGCGGTTCTCTTTGTTCCACTCACTTTCACCGTGTCTTACTAAAACCAGTTTAGTTACAGCCATAGCTAAAACTCCTATCAGTACACTCAAATTAAAAATGAATTATTGCTGACCTACATTATAGGGATAGTCAACTCGAACGCCAGTAGCAACTTACGTTTTATCTAAACCAAATCAAAAAAGTCACGATCAAAGAAATTTTCATGTGAAACTTAGTTTAAAATTCGTTGCCTTGCCTTTTTATTGACTCACCACCATTTTTACAGGATAAGTAAAAAATAACAGATGTCCCAAATTTAACCCGAAGTGAATCGATACAGCAAGCCATAATTTACCACTCCACATCCAAGCTAGGCCATAAATCAAACCCGCTAACGTAGCAAAGAGAATTAACAGTGGTCCACCAGCAAAATGTACAGCACCAAATAACAGCGAAGCAATCACTAATGCGAGGTATGGGGATTTTAACCAAAGGGTTAAACGTTGCTGTAAATATCCTCGAAATAGCGCTTCTTCCGCTAAGGAAACAAAAAATAGATTACAGAGCACAAAGGCCGGTAGCCAACTAGGGAAATGCGATTCAAAGGCTAATCCACCGGCGGCAGTAGCGATTAACAATAAAAGTGGGACAGAAATAACCAGCAGTGCCCATTGAACTTTAGTTGCATGTTTGGCTGGCCGGCAGACAAATAACGTTGGTAAGCAGGCAAATAAAATAAAAGGGACGAGTGCCTTATCAAAATTAAAATACATTGTGAAAGGGGCGCTATGCGCGCCTACGGAAACTTTATCGAGATATTTTAGGTTATTAAACCCAGGAAATAAGTGAATAAAGAGGCCAACTGCACAAACGAGTAAGGTGGTTTCACTGATAATTTTTATGGATAAATAGTGTTGGAAACGCAAACGAATAATGACAATTATTGTAATACCAACCAATAGCAGAACTGCTTGCCAATCAATAACCTGTGTAAGTGCTGCGGTAATAATTGTGCAAGCGAGTAAAAAAAGTGCAATTAAACGATGTGTTGCAAGCGCTGTAAGTGAAGAGGCTAACATTAACCAAGCCATAAAGAATATCCATTAAGATGTCTAAATTATTAGAAGGGGCGCAGTGTAATGGTTTTGTGTGAATTTTCTAATTTAAAATAATCAACAAAATAATAAGTTAAGTAAAATCAATAGATTGTGTTCGTGTGATTTCGTCACTATTTATTAAACAGTAGATTAAATTTGCCAATAGTTTTATCGCATCTATTGGCAAATAAGTTAAAAATTAAAGCTCTTCAATATCGTAACGGTATTTACCCTTGTCAGGGACAAAAGTGAGCCGATGTGTAATACAAGCAGGGGCATCTTCTTGATGATGGCTGACAAACAAGAGCTGTGTGTTACCTTGGCTTAGCATGACATCAATAAACCGCAGAACTAACAACCTATTAAGACCATCTAGACCTTGCAATGGCTCATCTAAGATCAGCATAGCAGGGTGTTTAACTAGCGCGCGAGCAATTAAAACTAAGCGTTGTTGCCCCCATGAAAGACTATGGAAAGGTTGTTGAGCTATTTGCGTTGAAAAACCTAACAAAGCTAACCATTCATACGCTAATTGTATTTGGCGGTCGGAAGGGGTTTGGTACAAGCCAATAGAATCATGAAAACCGGAAATGATGACATTGAGTACACTGGTGGCGACACGGTATTCTTGGTGAATGCTATTGCTGACGTAACCAATATGGCGCTTAATATCCCATATGGTTTCTCCTGTTCCACGACGGTGACCAAATAACGTTAGGTCATTACTGTATCCCTGAGGGTGATCCCCTGTGATCAGGCTCAGTAACGTTGATTTTCCAGCCCCATTTTCACCGATAATTTGCCAGTGTTCGTTTGGGTTTACCTGCCAATTTAACCCGTGCAATATCGGTTCGTCATTGTAGCTAACGATACCATTTCTCAAAATAATACGGGGTGTCGTGTCATCCAGTTTTTCGTCTGTGGTGGGGTCCTCTGTTTCAGGGATGGAAAGCTGCTTAATTTTCTCGCTGTGTTGTAATTGCGTTATTAGCGTGTTAGCGAGTACTGACTCTCTATCTCCTGCCATCGTTAACTTGCAGTCAGCGACGACACCGATGTTTTCAATAAAGTCTGGGAGCTCATCGAAGCGGTTTAGCACTAATACTAAAGTTAAGCCTTTTTCAGACAAACTTGATAGCAGCTCGCTAAGATGACTTCTGGAATAGACATCTAGGCCATCAAATGGCTCATCAAGGATTAGCAGGTCGGGATTACCCATTAATGTTTGGCATAACAGTACCTTGCGAGTTTCTCCTGTGGAAAGGTACTTAAACCGACGAGACAGCAGGTCACTGATACCGAAGCGAGCGGCAAGCTCAAGGCAATATTCATTGTCTTTATGGTTAAATTGGATGATTTCAGCGGCTGTATACCCTGTGTCATCTTCATCATCACTGAGCATATCTGTGTTATTGCGCTGCCATTCTTCATTGATAATTTTTTGTAATTGTTCAAATGATAGACGAACTGGAGAGGTGAATGTATTTTTTACAACGCCAGAAAGTGGGGGAAGTTCATTAGAAAGTACCCGAGCAAGTGAAGATTTACCGCTACCATTGGCACCAATAAAAGCCCAATTATCCCCTTTTTCGATATTAAGTTGTTGAATGTCTAAAGTTTGTATTTCGCTGAGCTTAAAGTTGCCATGTTGTATTGTTATTGTGCCCATCAAGCTTCCTTATCATGATTATTTACCTTGTCATCTATCACAAATAATCAGGATTGAAGATAAAGTCAACAGCTGAACAGCATGGTAAGAGAAAAAAGGTGAATGCTTACTCACTTATGATAGCAAGTAAGCTTAGTTAGCACACTAACAGAGGGTGGCGATAATCACTTGGTCCGCATTGAATAATGCGGTAACGCTATTATTCACTTTCAATGATTGACTATCAATTTCACTGTTTGGCATGGTTGAACATAACGTTTCACCGCCTGTAAGTGTCACAATGACTTCACTGTTCTCATTACCTCGCTCTAACGTGGTAATTTTCCCTTCAAGATGGTTATCAAAGCCAGTTGGGGCGGGTTGTTTAGTAATTTTTACCCAAGGTGCTTTAATCAATGCGAGTACTTCTTTACCTTCAGTTAACCCTAAACGGTTAGCACTTTGCTCTGTTAGTGCGGCATTAATCACAGTACTGTTATCTGATAAGCGAATTTGCACATGTTGCTGAACTTGCATGTGGTCACGGGAAATTAAAGTACCAAAAAATTGGTTACGAGCACTGGTTTGCAATGAAAACCGTGAAATAGCTGCTAATAAGCTGTCTAAAGGGAGATTGTCTTCTTTTAGAACATCAAAGGCTTTTTGTTGGATTTGTGCTAGTAAATCATACAGTTGAAGTAATCTTTCACCGTAATGTGTGAGTGTTGTACCGCCACCGCCTTTACCCCCTGTTGCTCTATCAACAAGGATATCATCAGTGAGTTGATTCATTTCATTGATGGCATCCCAAGCACTTTTATAGCTGATCCCAGCAAGTTTAGCCCCTTGGCTGATAGAGCCTGTCGCTTTAATTTGTTTGAGTAGCGCGATACGGCGAGGATCAGCAAATAAACTGCCCTGTAGTTTCAGTGTGAGTAAAATTTCGGCCTGCATAAATTCCTCCCTTCCGGTGTGGCTGGTGATGACAGACGTAAAAAGCACGTTTAGTATGTCGTTAGTATAATATTTTGTCTAAAATAGTCTCCATTATAACGTAATTGTGCGTTATTATTTTGATTTGATTTATACTCAATGTATTGAGAGTCAAGTTTTCCCTCGTCAGCGTATCTTGTAGGCTGGTGGGTACAGTATCACTGAAGAGGTTTTTTCCTATGTTAGAACTAATTAAAAGTCTGGGTTTTGCCCTGATGATGGTTCCAGTTGTTATGTTTTTGATCATGGGTTTGATCTATGGTTTGGGCGCGTTCTTTAACTTACTGTCTAAAGCACACGTACCTCATCATCATAATACTGAGAATAAGTAACGCTTAGCGAATACTATTCGAATTAATTATAGACCCCTTGATGGTAAATGCTGTCAGGGGGTTTTTCTTTTTGGTTTTAGGCTATCTAGGTAGCTAGAATATAATTGCCTGCGCTTTTGAATATTAAATTGTTGTTGTTCTTCACTGGTTTTCTCTGAAAAAGAGGATTGGAACTGCATTAGGGCTTCAATGGGGTCCGTTGGTGTCTGTTCTGTAAGTTCTTTGATTGCTTGATGAACAAAAAGCCCACATCCATTAGGGACATATTGTTGAATATTCTTTTCAATATAATGAATTTTTTTTGCTCCAGCTAATTCAGCTGCTTGCGCAATTTTCTGTTTAGCTTCCGAGTCGAGCTCGTAAAAAGAATTAAAAACCATCCCCTTTATCTCATTTTTTACCTCATCTTGGTAAAGCACAAATAAGACCCAATGGTTATTATTAATATTGACAGGAAATAGTTCCAGTTGGCTAAGAGGTTGTTGGCTTATAATTTTCTGAGAAACTATGTCATATAGTAGGTTCTCATTATTTTGCATGAGGCCAATAGGGCTATTAACCGTTAACATTGTCGAGGATCCCGTTTCTCTCTTATCGGTAGAGCCAATTTCATCGCTTGTTATCATCCGGTTATTACCCCAGAGATCTGATTCATGACCTAACACTGGTGGTAGGTTTTGCGCAAATAAATGGGTTAATTCGATTTTATCGTCGAGTTTTTCTAGGGTTGAGCCAATGATATACAACAGTTTAGAAGGGTGTTTAAAAGCCTCTCTATGGTGTTTGGATTGATACAGAACCTGACTGGTTTTTTGTATTTCTTTATCGATTCCTTTTACCGCGGAACGTTTTCCACTAAATAAATCAAATAGGATGTTTTCTGCATTTTTTCCTGCAGAGTCTTGCCTAAGAGCAATGTTATGCAATAAATCAATACTCTCTAAGTTTCCATCACTCGCCGATTTTGCTAAAGAATCTAAGGTTTCAGGTGCTATTTCTTTATCAAATAACCCATTAAATTGTTCAATTGTTAACTCAGCCATAAGGTGAGTCGTTAGTTTTGTCGAAAACGTCCCCATATAATTACCTTTGCTATGTCGTTTGTAAAAGTAGAATGAAATACTGAAATATGCACAATTTGTGCCGATAAAATTACAAAGGAAATAAATTGTTCTCTACATAAAAACGATTTTACAGTTGGGGGATTTTTCATCGCTCGTGGAGTTTTAGGGAAAACATGCAACAAAATTGCATCATTTCTTGAGCCAGCACACTTTTATACGTAGTTTGACTTTAAGTTATCGCTGTGTCCTGTTATATATAGCGTGTTGATTAATACTATGGTGAATTAAAATGAAAAAAGGTTTGGTATCACTTCTTGCTGGCGCAACATTGACATTAACTCTGGCTAGCAATAGCTTTGCAGCTGATAAAATTACGGTTTTTGCAGCGGCTTCTTTGACGAATGCATTGAATGAAATTTCAGAGCAGTATAAAAAAGACACGAAAGTTGAAGTTGTTGCTTCTTATGCGTCTTCTTCAACTTTGGCTCGTCAAATTGAGCAAGGCGCACCCGCTAACTTGTTCATTTCTGCTGATCAACAATGGATGGATTACGCCATCGATAAAAAGTTGATGGTGGAAGATACGCGCTATACATTATTAGGTAATGAATTGGTGTTAATCGCACCGAAAGATGCAAAAATCAATAAAGTTGAAATTAATAAACAAACTGATTGGAAAAAACTGTTAGACGGTGGCCGTTTAGCCGTTGGTGACCCTGATCATGTTCCTGTTGGTATCTATGCGAAAGAGGCATTAAGCAACTTAGGTGCATGGGAAACGGTTGACCCGCTGTTAGCACGTACGAATAACGTGCGTAGCGGTATGGCATTAGTTGAACGCCAAGAAGCCCCTTTAGGGATTGTTTATGGTTCTGATGCTGTCGCTAGCCAAAAAGTGAAAGTCGTTGGTGTTTTCCCAGCAGATACCCATAAACCTGTTGAATACCCAATGGCGATTGTTAAAGATCAAGATAACCAAACAACGCGTGATTATTATGAATACTTAAAAACCCCAGCGGCTTCAGAAGTATTCAAACGTTACGGTTTTGAACCTCGTACTCAATAAACGTTAAGAGAGCATTTTTTTGCAGATGTTAAGTCCTTATGAATGGGAAGCGATTTACCTAAGCCTAAAAGTATCCAGTGTGGCTGTCATTTTCAGTTTACCGTTAGGTATTTTAGTGGCATGGGTGCTAGTTCGCTGTAATTTTCCTGGAAAAACACTGCTCGATAGTATTATCCATCTCCCACTGGTGCTGCCGCCAGTGGTAGTGGGTTATTTACTGTTGATCAGTATGGGAAAACGCGGTTTTATTGGTGAATGGTTATATAACTGGTTTGGTTTTAGTTTTACCTTTAGTTGGCGAGGGGCTGCGCTTGCGTCTGCCGTGGTCGCATTTCCACTGATGGTGCGTGCAATTCGTTTAGCGCTTGAGGCGGTTGACCAAAAATTGGAATTAGCCGCGAGGACATTAGGTGCAACACCGTTGCGTGTTTTTTTCACGATAACCATTCCGCTTTCTCTTCCCGGCATTATTGTCGGAACAGTATTAGCATTTGCACGTTCGCTTGGTGAATTTGGCGCCACAATTACATTTGTTTCGAATATACCCGGTGAAACACAAACCATCCCATTAGCGATGTACACCTTAATTGAAACGCCGGGAGCGGAGGTAGACGCTGCGCGTTTATGTGTCATTGCGATTATTTTAGCCTTGATTTCATTATTGATCTCAGAGTGGCTCACCCGTTGGGGTAAAAAGCGTTTGGGGGTGGCTTAGCATGTTAGAACTCGATTTTTCTCAAAGACTAGGGGACTTACAGCTTGAAGTCACAACACAACTGCCAACGGAAAGCATTACTGCGGTTTTTGGGCTTTCAGGCGCAGGTAAAACCTCGCTTATCAATGTGATAGGTGGGTTAACGAAACCCAATACAGGGCGAGTTGTGCTAAATGGCCGTACATTGGTGGATATGGAAAAAGGTATTTGCTTACCACCGGAACAACGCCATATCGGTTATGTGTTTCAAGATGCACGGTTATTTCCTCATTATCGGGTGAAAAGCAATTTGCGTTATGGCATGTCACCTATAATGAAAGACCGCTTTGATGATATTGTCGGCTTGCTTGGTATAGAAAAACTGCTAAATCGTTATCCAATTACACTATCTGGCGGTGAAAAACAGCGTGTAGCTATTGGTAGAGCCTTGCTCACAGCACCTGAAATCTTACTGATGGATGAGCCGCTAGCCTCTTTGGATTTGCCCAGAAAGCGCGAACTCTTACCGTATTTAGAAAAACTGTCCCAAGACGTTAAAATTCCAATTTTATATGTCAGCCATAGTTTGGATGAAATTTTACGCCTTGCGGATAAAGTCATTGTGATGGCGCAAGGAAAAGTAAAAGCGTTTGGCCCTTTGGAAGACGTTTGGGCAAGTAGTGCTTTGCGCCCTTGGCTACAGCAAGAAACGTTAAGCAGTGTGGTAAGTGCAACGGTGCATAGCCAACACCCTGATTATGAAATGACAGCGGTGATTGTAGGTAGCCAAAAACTGTGGATCCCACGCGTTGAGGCACAGCAGGGGGCTGATGTACGGATACGTATTGACGCCGCTGATGTTTCTTTGGTACTCGAAAAGCCACAAGTGAGTAGTATTCGCAATATTTTAGCCGCAGAAGTCGTTGAATGGATTGAAGATGGCGAACAAGTGGATGTGAAGCTAGATTTAGGCGAAGAACATTATTTATGGGCGCGGATCACTCGCTGGGCAAGGGATGAGCTTTCTATTCGTAAGGGTCGCAAGGTGTATGCGCAAGTGAAGGCGGTATCATTATCACGTCATCTATAATTACTCGTCGTCCTTGTCGGTGTGGCGTTGTTGGCTACATTCAGCTACCCAAGTCACATACTTCTGTACGCTCCTTGGGATAGCTTCATTTGCCGCCTAGCCACAACACCAATGACTTAGAGTAAAAGGTATCGTTCTTGTCGGTGTGGCAATAGAAAATAGAAAAAGGAAAGCGGGGCTTTCCTTTGAATTGAGAATTCACGAGAAGATTACAGAACGTATTTACGGATTACTTCAGCAATACCGGGTTCGGTATTAATGCGAGTGACTAATTTGGCCTGCTGCTTAATTTCATCAACCGCATTGCCCATGGCAACACCTAAACCTGCGGTGGTCAGCATACTTAAGTCATTGAAGTTATCGCCGAAAGCCACAACATCATTCATCGTCATCCCTTGGGATTCGACCCACTCTTTTAAGCGTTGGCCTTTGCTATTGCCTTTGCGACCGACGTCCACTTGATCCATCCAAGACCATTCACAATCTAAACCAAAGTCATTTTCAATTTCACTAACGATTTGATGGAGTTGTTCCGTATTTGGCGAGCTAACAGCAAATTTCCAAATAGAATCATAGTGATGCATTACATCAGCATAGTCTTCAACAAATTCAATGGTTGGGCGCTGTGCAACAGGTAAGGATTCGGCCCAATTAAGTGTACGCTGGATGCCCTCTGTTTTTGCGTTGTATAACATAGCGTTATCAACATACATTAAATGCTGAATATCCGTTCCACGCAGCTTGTCTATCATTTGTGTAACGGAATCGAGGGTCATTGGATTAGATTTTAGGACTTTTTTGCCTAAATAATCGTATAGATAAGTTCCGTTGCAACAGATCGCTGGCGTATCAAGGTCTAAGGTTTGGTAAAACGGATGAATAGCGACATGATGACGACCTGTCACAATGATCACTTTAACGCCTTGGCGGCGAGCTTCTTGTAAAGCAGCTAACGATTCTGGCAGGATTTTTTTCTGGTGATCAAGCAGTGTTCCATCAAGATCGAGCGCAATAACGCGGTATGACATAAACGGCTCCACGTGATTTAGTTGTTACCTATCTTACTAAAGGGCTAGAGATAGGGAGATGATGAATTTAACGAATAACGAGAAATTATTGCTATAAAAACAGTCAACTTGGTATGTTTTATCATCATAACGTTAACTGAACCGTTTTAGTATCATTATTATTTGTTCTTTGTGCGATACATATAGTGGTTTTGGTGTCATTTTTTACAATTAAAGCGAAATTAAACTAATAGCTGCGATAAACAGAAACCTACAGAATCTTTGCTCACATTAATTCTAAAATTTACGCTCATATCAATAACTCCACTTGTGTATACTACGTTATCAGTTAATAACTAAGTGCTCGGATGCCATCCAGTATTAGAGAAAGTAAAATCAGGGGATAATATACAGCTCAATGTTAAATATTATGTAGTTCAACATCCTCACTGATTTAAGATCTTGGAGATAGCTAATCATCCAAAACCTCAAGATACAAGTAGCCAATAAAATTTTGATATGAAATTAAAAAATAAAATTGAAATAATATACTTCGCTATTTATTAAAAATGGATAAGCATAATATGAAAGCTTGATGAGTCTAAATTTTCAATTGGTCTGCATGAATTCGTAGAGAAACTAAACCAAGCTGGTGCACTTGAAGCTGATATACCTGGCTCAACGTGCCCTATGAATGAATATTTTCTCTTTCATTCACCAAATAAAATCTCTCGTGACTATGATGAGAAAATTCGAGTTAATAAAGCTCATTTCGAAAATGCTATAAAATTTCACAATAGCATGTTTAAGTTGGATATTTGGTATGGAGAAGAGCGTTTCAATTTTATTGATAATTATTTATCAATCATTTTATCTGTTGCAGAGAAGTATCGAAGATGATAGAGAAATATATTCCTCATTCAGTAATATCCAAACTTAAAAACTATGATCGTGTTGTTGTAGGCGGTTTAATCAAAGCTGGACATGATTCAAAAATTCTGTTTTTGAAGCGTTCAGAAGGCGAGTTCATGCCAAATGTATGGGAAATTCCTTCTGGTGGCATGGAGTATGATGAAGATATGCAGACAGCGCTTAGTCGTGAAATTGCAGAAGAAACCGGAATGATAGTTATTGAAATTTCTGGTTTTGGCGGTGCGGTTGAGTACCAAGCAATTGGCCAAAGTTGTATTCAATTAAACTTCAATGTTTTATGCTCTGGTCATGTTTGTTTAAGTTCTGAGCACTCAGATTTTGCATGGTCTACTATTGAGTCATTCAAGGGTAATCTTGATGGTTTTATGTTGAGAACGTTCGGATTGCAATGAGTGACAAAAAAACTAGTCAAGGAGTTCTACAGTGTTAAATATTGCTTTAGAAGCCGCTAATACTGCTAGTAAATATTCACTAAAAGGCTTTTACGAAGCTGGTACATTTACAAGAAAAATAGATAACACCATTGTTACCGCTACAGATCTTAAAGTAGAAAATGTGATAAGAGAAGTACTTCAGGTGAAAACCCCACATATTTCTATTTTAGGGGAGGAGCTCGGAACAAATATTGAAGGTGAATTTTCTACCGGATGGATAATAGATCCTATTGATGGAACACGCGCATTTTTGTATGGCGTTCCATTATTTAGTACTTTGATTGCTTATGTTGAACGTGGCATCCCCCTTGTCGGTGTTATATCATTTCCCGCCATTGATACTATGTATTATGCATCGTTAGGAAACGGGTGTTGGTCTAAAAAAGGTGATCTTGCACCAAAACGGATATGTACTCAGATAAAAAAAACGAAAAAATTAAGTGAAGCTGTTGTTTCGATATCAGGAATTCACAGTACTAATTTTGATAGTAGAGAAGGTAACAAAGCTTACAATCTATCAAATGTCGTTAATTCTGCTCAAGATATGGTTTTTATAAATGATTGTTATCAGCATTCAATGGTAGCAACAGGAAGGATCGATTGTGCTATTGATACGTTAATGAAACCATGGGATATCGCTGCTATTTTACCTTGCCTTACTGAAGCTGGAGTTTATTATGCAAATATTAATGGTAATAAAACAAACGTGATCAATGGGGGAAGTTTGGTGTCAGCATCCTCCTCTGAGTTATTGGATGAAGTGATTGTAGCTTTAAACTTATGATACTGAACCTTGGCGCTATTTACTCAGCGTAATTTGCATAATATAGGGTATAGTGAAGCCAATGTAGTAGGCTATAGATACGGTTTTGTATTTTTATCATGAATTAAGGAGTCAGGATGAATCAGGTTGTTTATATTGCGAGCCCCGAGAGTCAGCAAATTCACGTGTGGTCGATGAATGAGGTTGGTGAACTTACTCTTTTACAAACGGTAAAAACACCGGGCCAAGTGCAACCTATGGTACTAAGCCATGATAAAAAACACCTTTATATTGGCGTGCGCCCGAATTTTCGCGTCGTAACCTATGAAATTGAAGAGAAAGGGTTACTGCGTTTAAAAGCAGAAACATCCGTTCCGGGAACGCCAGTTCACTTATCATTGGATAACACGGGCAAATATCTATTTGTTCCTTCATACCATCAACACAACCTATCGGTGCTGGCCATCAATGGCGAGGGTGTGCCAAATCAAGTCGTCCAAGTTATTGAAGGCTTGCGTAATCCACACTCTTCTCATGTTGATGTTGATAACCAACAGCTTTGGGTTCCTTGCTTGGGCGAAGACCATATCCGTTTATTCGATTTACATGAAAATGGTTATTTAACCGAAGCAACTGCGGATCAAATTACTACAGCAGCGAAATCAGGCCCTCGTCATCTGGCCTTCCATCCAAGTGAAAAAGTCATTTATTGCGTGAATGAGTTAGACTCAACGGTAGGCGTGTATCGTAAATTTACTCGCTATCGTAATATGCAAACTTTGGCAAATTATCCATTAGGTAACGAAAGTCAGCGCTGGGCTGCCGATATCCATATTACGCCAGATGGTCGCCATTTGTATGTTAGTGAGCGCTCAGAAAGCTACCTCAGCCACTATCTGGTTTCTGATGACGGTTGCGAGCTAACATTAGAAGCACGTTACCCAACAGAGATGCACCCAAGGGGCTTTAATATTGATGCGACAGGCCGTTTTTTAATTTCGAGCGGGCAAAAGTCAGACCATATTTCAGTCTCTGAAATTGACCCAATTACGGGGAAATTGACGCAAATAGGAAGGTATAGGGTCGGGAAAGGCCCTATGTGGGTCATTTCAGTCATCCTTTGAGCCGTAACTGTGTTGGCTACGTTTACTAACCCTAGTCACATACTGGTGTATGCTCCTAGGGCTTAGTTTCACTTGCCGCCTTGTTACAGCTCAAATGATTTATGAAATACTCTAGATTAAAAATTCAGTTAGAATCACTTCGATTATCATTGAGTTTATCGTGCTATCCCAACACTTTTGCCATTGCATTTGTCACTTTACTGAGTTGCTCGGGGGTGATGATATACGGTGGCATCACATAAATCAGCTTGCCGAATGGGCGAACCCAAACGCCATTTTCTACAAATACTTTTTGTAAAGCGGCTGTGTTTACGGGCTGCTTCATTTCAATCACGCCAATTGCACCAAGAATGCGCACATCTGCAACACTAGGGTGGGATATTAAAGGCATCAATTCAGCCTTAAGTTGTTGTTCGATATCGGCAACTGTTTCCTGCCAAGGGCTATTGAGTAATAAGGTCAAACTGGCATCCGCTACAGCACAGGCGAGAGGGTTACCCATAAAGGTTGGCCCATGCATAAAACAACCTGCTTCACCATTGCTAATGGTTTCTGCCACATGGCGAGTTGTGAGGGTGGCTGAAAGTGTCATATAACCACCTGTTAGTGCCTTACCTAAACACATAATATCGGGTGATATATCAGCATGCTGGCAAGCAAACAATTTCCCTGTACGACCAAAACCAGTCGCAATTTCGTCAGCAATCAATAGCAAACCATACTGATCGCACAAATGGCGGACTCCCTTTAAATATTCAGGGTGATAGATGCGCATACCACCGGCACCTTGGACGATCGGCTCAAGGATGATCGCTGCAATTTCATCACTATTTTCGGCAAGTTGTACTTCAAGAGGATGCAAATCGGTGCTGTCCCATTCGTCGTAAAAACCGCATTGAGGCGCTTCCACAAAAATATGCGGAGGTAAATACCCCTTATACAGGCCATGCATTGAATTATCAGGGTCACAAACGGCCATCGCACCGAAGGTATCTCCATGATATCCATGACGTAATGTGAGGATCCGCTGGCGCTTTTCCCCTTTGGCTTGCCAATATTGCAATGCCATTTTTAGAGCAACTTCAACCGCCACGGAGCCGGAATCGGCAAGAAATACACATTCCAGCGGCTCTGGTGTGATGGCAACCAATTGCTTACATAGGTTCACTGCGGGTGGGTGGGTGATCCCGCCAAACATCACATGGGACATTTTCGCTAATTGCGTTGTTACCGCTTGGTTTAATACAGGATGATTGTAACCATGAATAGCAGCCCACCATGAAGACATACCATCAATTAATTTTTTTCCATCGGCCATGATTAGCTCAGCGCCATGGGCTTCAACTATCGGATAAGCCGGAATTGGTTGGCTCATCGAGGTATAAGGGTGCCAAATATGTTTGGCATCAAACTGAATATCTACATTATCCATTTGCTATCATCGTCAACTTTTTTAGATCATTTTAGTTGACATGATAGTCGCAATATTTAAACTGGCAACAACTTTTTCAACTGGAGAGTTTCCGTGAGCCAATTAAAACAATGGACAATAAAACAAGCTAATGAACTGTTTTCAATGCCTTTTTTTGAATTATTATTTCAGGCACAGCAAATTCATCGCCAACATTTCGACCCGCAGCAAGTGCAAGTGAGTACGTTGTTATCGATTAAAACCGGGGCTTGCCCTGAAGATTGCAAATATTGTGCGCAAAGTGCGCGCTATAAAACAGGGCTAGAAACTGAAAAGTTAATGGAAGTTCAGCAAGTGCTGGAATCCGCGAAAAAAGCGAAGCAAGCAGGCTCAACCCGCTTTTGTATGGGGGCTGCGTGGCGGAATCCGAAAGAACGCGATATGCCTTATCTTGAGATGATGGTAAAAGAAGTGAAG
This sequence comes from Providencia sp. PROV201, assembly GCF_028479545.1. Lineage (NCBI taxonomy): Bacteria > Pseudomonadati > Pseudomonadota > Gammaproteobacteria > Enterobacterales > Morganellaceae > Providencia > Providencia sp. PROV201. The sequence goes on along the minus strand of NZ_JAMPNW010000009.1, from coordinate 154,205 downwards.
TCATTAGGGATGGAAACCTGTATGACATTAGGGATGATTGATAATTCCCAAGCTCAACGCTTAGCAGAAGCCGGGTTAGATTATTATAACCATAACCTTGATACCTCTCCTGAATACTACGGCAATATTATTACGACTCGCAGTTATCAAGACCGCTTGAATACACTCGAAAATGTCCGAGATGCAGGGATCAAAGTCTGCTCTGGTGGGATTTTAGGCTTAGGTGAGAAAGTCAGTGACCGAGCGGCATTATTAGTGCAATTGGCAAATTTACCGAAGCCACCAGAAAGTGTGCCGATCAACATGTTGATGAAAGTTGAAGGAACCCCAATGGCCGATAACGAAGATGTCGATGCATTTGATTTTATTCGCACTATTGCCGTTGCACGTATCATGATGCCAACGTCATACGTTAGGCTATCGGCAGGTCGTGAATATATGAATGAGCAAACTCAGGCATTATGTTTTATGGCCGGTGCGAACTCCGTATTCTATGGGTGTAAATTATTAACGACGCCAAACCCCGATGAAAACAAAGATTTAGCACTATTTAGAAAACTGAATATTAACCCTGAGCGAATTGAAACTGACGAAGGGGATAACCATCAAGCTGCTAAGTTAGCCGAAACGCTGTTAACCGCTGATAACCATCAATTTTATAACGCAGCAGTATAATGACTTGGCAATCATTTATACAAAACCAGATAGAGCAGCGTAAACAGGCTTCTATCTGGCGTCAACGGCGCTGTATTGATAGTGCTAATGGTCGTTCACTTTTTCTAGCTGGAAAAGAATTTCTTAATTTTTCATCCAATGATTATTTGGGGCTATCTCACCATCCTCAAGTAATTGCCGCGTGGCAACGCGGTGCTGATGAATATGGTGTGGGAAGTGGGGGATCGGGGCATATTACCGGGTTCACCAAAGCACATGATAAATTAGAGCAAGCGCTCGCTGATTGGCTAGGCTACCCGAAAGCCTTATTGTTTATTTCAGGTTTTGCTGCGAACCATGCGGTGATCACGGCATTAATGACGACAAATGATCGTATTTTAGCGGATAAACTTAGCCATGCATCGATTATGGAGGCCTCGATTCATTCAGGGGCTCAATTAAGGCGCTTTCAGCATAATAATCCTCTATCACTTAATAAGTTAATTCAAAAAACCGTTTCAGGAAAAACGCTTGTCGTTACGGAAGGGGTTTTTAGTATGGATGGTGATAGTGCTCCCCTTCAACAATTACAGGAAATAGCTAGAAATCAGCAAGCTTGGTTGATGGTTGATGATGCTCATGGGGTTGGCGTTATCGGAGAGCAAGGCCGTGGCAGCTGTTTTGCGAGTGGAATTAAACCTGAAATTTTAGTCGTGACATTTGGCAAAGCATTTGGTTTAAGTGGCGCAGCGGTGCTGTGTGATGAGCCAACGGCTGACTATTTTGTACAGTCCGCACGCCATTTAATTTATAGCACGTCAATGCCACCCGCTCAGGCTGTCGCACTGCTAGCAGCCGTTGAGCAAATTAAGCTCGCAGATCACGCAAGAGAAAAGCTTAACCAACATATTAAATATTTTAGACATAATGCTGACTTTGATGGTATGCAGCTAACTGATTCAACCACGGCCATTCAGCCACTAATTGTTGGTGAAAACCAAGCGAGCCAACAGTTAGCCAATTTTTTACGCAAAAAAAACATTTGGGTGCAAGCGATCCGACCGCCAACAGTTCCACCAGGGAGTGCTAGGTTACGGATCACGTTAAGTGCTGCACACCAACGTCAAGATATCGATCAATTATTGGAGGCTTTACATGACTTTATCGCTCAGTCGTGAAAAGCATAAAATTGCGGCGGCATTTGGCCGTGCGGCTAAAAGTTATGACGCAGTGGCAAGTTATCAACGATCAACAGGAACACAACTGCTTGGTCAACTGGCTTCAGCCTTAAATCACTCACAATCAGCGGTGCCATTGCATATCTTAGATGCAGGGTGCGGTACGGGGTATTTCAGCCATAAACTGAAAAATCAAGGGCATCGCGTCACCGCATTAGATCTTTCTGTGGGAATGCTCGAAATGGCGCAAACGAAAGCCGTTGCCGATCATTATTTATGTGCGGATATAGAATCCATTCCATTGGATCCACAACTCTTTGACGTGGTTTTTTCCAATTTGTCGGTCCAATGGTGCCAAGATCTGAGCAAAGCATTAAGCGAGTTATATCGAGTGACAAAACCGGGGGGAGTAGTGGTGTTCACCACACTTGCAGAGCATTCTCTGACAGAATTATCCTCAGCTTGGCATTCACTTGACGGCTATTCACATGTGAATGCCTTTCTCAGTGTTCAGCAGATACGAAATAGTTGTCAGTCATGGAGACATGAACTTATTTTTCAGAAGGATACACTCTATTTTCCTGAGTTAATAGCGCTGCTTCATTCACTGAAAGGGATTGGCGCGACACACTTGACCACGAAGCGTAAAGCGGGGCTAATGACCCGCCAGCATTTGCAGCAACTTGCTTTGCTCTATCCAATGACAGAACAAGGCTTACCTTTAACTTATCATACGGTGTTTGGAGTGCTTTACCGTGACTAAAACGTACTTTGTAACCGGAACGGATACTGAGGTCGGAAAAACTGTGGCGAGCTGTGCTTTGTTGCAAGCCGCGGGAAAACAAGGCTGGAAAACAGTGGGTTATAAACCAGTCGCTTCAGGAAGTGAGATGACTGAGCATGGCCTGCGAAATAGTGATGCATTATTATTACAAGCCAATAGCCAGGTTAAATTACCCTATGAGGCGATTAACCCGATTGTATTTGAGGCGCCAACTTCACCGCATATTATCAGTGAAGAACTAAATCAACCCATTGAATTTTCAGTGATAAATAAAGGCTTGGCTTATTTGAAGTCCCAAGCTGATTGGCTATTAGTGGAAGGTGCTGGTGGCTGGTATACCCCGCTATCCAGAGAAAAAACGTATGCAGATTGGGTGATTGAACAGCAGCTACCCGTTATTTTAGTCGTTGGGGTTAAGTTAGGTTGTATAAATCATGCACTGTTAACCATGGAGTCTATCAAAGCTTCAGGTTTATCTGTGGTAGGCTGGGTGGCCAATGAAATAGAACCCGCAGGTGTTTTCCAAGCGCAATATTTGTCGACACTTAATCGAATGATTAAAGCACCTTGTTTAGGCGTGATCCCGCACCAAAAAACACTTAGCGGCAAATTAGGACGCTATTTGGATCTTTCTTTATTAACTATTTGATTATATAAAAATAGACATGTTTTCCCCAAGCAGCGCTAATGGCTTGGGGTTGATCGATTGTTAAATAAGGATCCGATCTTTTTTAACGTTCTCAACTTAAATACTGTCAAGTTTTTCAGTAAAAATACCACTCAGATCTTAATAAAAAAGATAAAATCTGTTTTTCATCGCGGTTACTACGTAAAAATTTTTTCATTAAACTGCCATCTTTTTGTCATTTAGCCTTCATTGAACAAATTTTCAAGATCTCGTGAATCCATGAGCCGAAAGGGCTTCAAGAGTTATCCACCATTTCTGTGGATAACCTTGTGTATTAACGTTATAAAACAAGTTCTACGCTAGGTGGCAAGCGGCTTTGACTTTATTTGATGTGATTCTGGACTTTAAATTAATCTATAATAAATACAAATGGTTAAATAAAATCAAGACTTCAATTTGTATTTGAGATACGGCATAAAAATGCAATAGCATAAAATATAAAGTTTCAAAAAGGTCAAGTACTTTTTTGGGGATAACATTTTTATAAACATATTAGAACGGAGAATAACAGAAAATTTAGCTTCAATACTTGAAGCTGGTTTTTTATCCAGTATCATAATGGGAGAAACTAGTTAAGGGGCGTTAATATGAGTAAGGATTTTAAGCTGTATTCTGATTTTCAGCCGGGAGGGGACCAGCCCGAAGCTATCCATAAGTTAAGGGAAGGGCTACAAGATGGACTTGCTCATCAAACTCTATTAGGCGTAACGGGGTCCGGTAAGACGTTCACAATTGCCAATGTTATTGCGCAAGAGAACCGGCCTACCATGTTAATGGCACATAATAAAACCTTAGCTGCACAGCTTTATAGCGAAATGAAAGCCTTCTTTCCAGATAACGCGGTGGAATATTTCGTCTCTTACTATGACTATTATCAGCCAGAAGCATACGTTCCAAGCTCAGATACTTTTATTGAAAAAGACGCCTCTGTAAACGAACACATTGAGCAAATGCGTCTATCTGCAACCAAAGCCTTACTCGAACGCCGAGATGTGATTGTGGTGGCTTCTGTGTCCGCTATTTACGGTTTGGGTGACCCGGATAGCTACTTAAAAATGATGTTGCACCTCACCGATGGCATGATCATCGACCAGCGCTCAATTTTAAGGCGTTTAGCGGACTTGCAATATTCGCGTAATGACCAAGCTTTTACACGAGGGACTTTCCGAGTCCGTGGTGAGGTTATCGATATTTTTCCTGCGGAATCAGACGAATATGCCTTACGTGTAGAGCTATTTGATGACGAAGTTGAACGGTTGTCATTATTTGACCCATTGACAGGGCAAATACAGCATCGTGTTCCCCGTTTTACCGTTTATCCAAAAACGCACTATGTCACACCAAGAGAACGTATTCTTGAGGCCATGGAACAGATTAAGGTTGAATTGGCAGACAGGCGAAAAGTATTACTGGAAAACAATAAATTACTTGAAGAACAACGCATTGCTCAACGAACACAATTTGACTTAGAAATGATGAATGAGCTCGGTTATTGTTCAGGTATTGAAAACTATTCACGCTACTTATCGGGTCGTGCTCCTGGCGAGCCACCACCGACATTATTTGATTATTTACCTGCTGATGGCTTACTGGTGGTGGATGAGTCTCACGTTACTATTCCGCAAATAGGTGCGATGTACAAAGGGGACCGTTCAAGAAAAGAAACTTTAGTGGAATACGGTTTTCGTCTCCCTTCTGCATTAGATAACCGCCCTATGCGCTTTGAAGAATTCGAGGCTTTAGCGCCGCAAACTATTTATGTGTCGGCAACACCGGGTAACTATGAGCTCGATAAATCAGGCAATGAAGTGATTGAGCAGGTTGTTAGGCCAACAGGTCTACTTGATCCGATTATTGAAGTTCGCCCAGTTTCTACGCAAGTGGATGATTTACTATCTGAAATTCGTATTCGTGTGCAAAAAAGTGAACGTGTGTTAGTGACCACTTTAACAAAGCGCATGGCAGAGGATTTAACGGAATATCTTGAAGAGCACGGGGAGCGAGTGCGTTATCTTCACTCCGATATCGATACAGTGGAGCGCGTGGAAATTATTCGTGACCTGCGACTTGGCGAGTTTGATGTACTAGTTGGGATCAACTTATTAAGAGAAGGTTTAGACATGCCAGAGGTATCTCTGGTGGCTATTTTAGACGCGGACAAAGAAGGTTTCTTGCGTTCGGAACGTTCGCTGATTCAAACCATAGGGCGTGCGGCCCGTAACTTAAATGGTAAGGCAATCCTCTATGGAGACAGGATCACCAACTCCATGCAAAAAGCGATCACAGAAACAGAGCGTCGCCGTGCTAAACAAATGGCGTTCAATGAAGAACATGGCATTGTTCCGCAAGGTTTGAATAAGAAAATCGGTGATATCCTGCAAATTGGTCACAAAGTAGGCGGTAAAGGAAAAAGCCGTACGAAAGACAATGGTAAAAATAATAATTCGGTTGATATTCAATCACTGTCGACAAAAGAGTTGGAGCAACGGATTTCACAGCTTGAAGCGCAAATGTATAAGCATGCTCAAGACCTTGAATTTGAAGCGGCTGCGCGAGTCCGAGACGAATTGCAGGAGATACGCTCTCAGTTTATCGCTAATTCCTAATTTTCCTCATACTTCACGCTGTGGGGGTGTTGGCTACGTTTAGTCACTCGGGTCACTATGCTCCTCGAGCTGCCTTCACTTGCCGCCTACCCACAACGCAAAGTATTTTGAAAATAGATTTAGTGGAAATACGGGAAACATAGGGCTAATTTTAGGGAAAGTTTTCCGCTGCGAGTATTTAGCAGCGGAATGGCAGGTGGGGGGTTATAACAAGTTGATGGTTTCTTCGATGGCTTGTAGTAACAGCTTTCTATCATGACGATATGGGATATCGTCTGCTTCGAGTACTCGTTGGATTATTTTGCGTTCTGGGCTGATATTGCTTGTTTGTGTCCGTGGGCCAAGGATTAACGCATCAATTTTTTGGCAGCCAATATAATGTTCCATCATTTTTAGTTTGTCAGGCAAAGACAGGTTGGCTGCAGGGGAGCTAATTTCTTTCGCTAAATTGCCAATATAAATCATCGGAGCTTTACATTCGCGCAGTGCAGCCGCAATTTCATCCAAAAGCAGTAATGGCATTAAACTGGTAAAAAAACTGCCTGGGCCGATAATAATTAAATCTGCTTGGTGAATGGCTTGTAAGGCTTCTTTCGTCGCCTTGACGGTCGGGTACAAACGTAACTCTTGTGGGATTTCATGTAAGGCATCAACATTCACCTCACCGTATACTTCATTGCCCATTTCATCGATAGCCATTAAATCAACAGGGGATTCCGACATTGGGATCAACTGCGCATCAACTTTTAGCATATTACGGATAAGATTTATGGCCTCTAGCGGGCGCACACTTAGGTGGTCTAATGATTTTAACATTAAATTACCTAAATTATGGCCTGAAAGCTCGCCATTACCGCTGAAACGGTATTCAAACATCGCTGAAGCAATAGACGGCTCAGTAATTAGCTGATTTAAACAGTTACGCATGTCTCCCCAAGCGATCCCGCCTTCGGAACGACGAATACGACCTGTCGAGCCTCCATTATCGGTTGTGGTAACAATACCCGTTAAACGAGAACCTAAAGAAGAAAGTGAAGACATCACGCGACCAAGTCCATGCCCGCCACCTAGAGCGACAACATGTCTGAGATCCGCCAGACTGCAATTCGGCATAGTGTTCCTATATCAGTTAATTTCCAGTACTTATAAAAGCAAGTAAACCAGCGAGTTACGAATGCGGTTTTTTACGCTAAAGCCCGTTTTATGACGACTAAAATAAATTGGGCATTAATCTACCATAAAACATCATTCTTAGCTTAAGTACTGTGACAAAAAACAATAAAAGAGATGATTCTGTATTGATGTGGGCCTTAGACGGAAAAATGCGCGAGAGAGTTTTCATTTCAAATTATTATCTATATTATGTAAATAATTCTCATTTTCATTGTTTATTTTATGGATCAATATGTCTGATTCAGAATTACAGCGCCTGTTTGCTCGCCATTCGTCGTCGTTATGTCGTTATCTGAACATCTACCTTAAAGACCATAGTTTAAGTATGGATATTACGCAGGAAAGCTTTGCTCGGTTGGCCGAGTTGATGAAAAACCCTGCCATTCAAGATTTTGATGCTTATTTGTATCGAATTGCGAAAAACCTGATGGTCGACCATTTCCGCCTACAGAAAAAACAACGATTAATGGCTATCAGTGACCAACAGTGGGAAGAGATCCCATCGCGGGTGAAAGGCCTAGAAGCCACTGTCATTCATGATCAACAACTAGAACAAATTCAAAAAATTATCCAAACTTTGCCATTCAGGACTCAGGAGATATTTCGCTTGCATCGAGAAGAAGGACTAACCCAAACGGAAGTGGCGCAGCATTTAAATATTTCATTAAGTACAGTCGAAAAACATTTAGCCAGTGCATTGGCAATGCTAATTCATAAATGGAGAGACTAGTCATGAAGCCATCTGATAGTCCATCTGAAATTGAAAACAAAGCCGCAATGTGGGTTGTGAAAACAACGCATCGCGAGTTGACATCACAAGAGAATGCAGCGTTCCAGTCTTGGCTTAATGCGTCAGAACAACATGCATCAGCTTACTTCCGTGCTCGGCAATTATGGGCACTAACGGCGAATAAACCACGACAACAAACAGCAGAAAATCAACAGGGAATGAAAAAAAAGAGACGCCCTCGCTATGTTGGTTTATCGATCGCCGCGGCTGTGCTAGTGAGTGTGTTATCCATGTCAATTTGGTATTTTCAATATACACAGCAAGTGGATTACTATGCGAAAACCGGTGAAATACAGCATATCACCCTACCGGATGGTAGCCGTGTAGATCTCGACAGTGGCGCACAGTTGCAATTAGCGTTTAATTCGCAGTACCGGCAAGTCAATTTATTACGGGGACGCGCTTACTTCACCGTCGCACCAAAAACGGATACGGAACCAAGGCCTTTTCAGGTTATGGCGAAAAATGGCATAACTCAGGCGCTTGGTACTGAATTTTCAATTGATAATGAAAATAGCGAAGTGGTGGTCAGTGTTTATCAACACAGCGTAAAGGTGTCGCTATTATCAGGGCAGGAAATGCTTATTCCAGCAGGAAACTTCACACAATATCAATCAGAGATAACACCTATGGCTTCCATGGTTAATTCGCATTCTACAGTATGGCGCGAAGGGCAAATTATTTTTCAACAGCAAATATTTCCAGAAGTTATTGCTGAAATAAATCGTTACCGTGACAAGCAAATTATTTTATTGGCTGAGGAGCCAGTAGGGCACATTAGTGGTGTATTACAGATTAACGCACTCGATAGTGGGCTGACGCATCTGGTGTCATCGTACGGTTTATCCGTTTATGAAATCCCATTTTTTACTTTAATCTATTGATTATGAATAAGTAGTATAGATATTAAGTGATACCGAATTATTTTATAAAAATTTATTTACGGGTTTTCCTAATTTTCGCGTCTTAACCTAAGTGATTATGATTTTTATTACCATTATAATTTTAGGGATGGGAAATGACTCAAAAAAAGCACCACTATAAAAAAGCGACACTTTGTGTTCACCTTGCATTATTTACGTTACCTGCATTTTCATTTTTTAGTCTAGCACAGGCAAACTCAGCGGTAGCGCCTGCACAACAGGAAATCATATTTTCTGTTGCTGCGGGTTCGCTTGAAAACAGCTTGCTGCAATTCGCCCAGCAAGCAAAGGTAGAAATTATCATTCAGAGCCGAGAAGTGAATGGTTTACAAACTCAAGGCTTGAAGGGGAGTTTTACGCTACAGGAGGGGTTACGTCGATTAATTGCTTCAAACCCTGTGCAATATCAGTTGCAAAATAACCGGATAACCATTGAGCGTATCGCGCCTGCTACCAGTGATTCAGTGATCAAATTGGATAATATTACTGTCACAGCAAGCCAGCTCCAACAAGGGGATTGGGTATATAGCAGTCCATCATCCGTCAGTGTGATTAGTAAAAAACAAATTGATGACCGCCCACCAAAGCACATAGCCGATGTGTTAGAACTCACGACAGGCGTCTATTCGAGTGTTAGCCAGCAAGACCCTTCTTTGTCTGTGAATATCCGTGGGATACAGGATTATGGTCGCGTGAATATGAATATCGATGGCATGCGGCAAAACTTTCAAAAAAGCGGACACGGCCAGCGCAATGGTTCTATGTATATCGACTCAGAACTGCTTTCTGGAGTGGAAATACAGAAGGGCAATACGAGTGGGATGGGGAGTGGTGGAACCTTAGGTGGGGTGGCGACCTTCAATACTGTCAACGCGTCTGATTTTTTATCGAAAGATAAAACCTTTGGTGGGAAATTGCATGCGAGTACAGGGTCAAATAATACGCACTTTATTGGTAGTAGTGTGCTGGCATTAGGGAATGAAAAAGCGGATTTACTGTTTGCGGCAAGCGAACGGCGCCTTGGGGATTATAAACCGGGAACTCACGGTAATATTGGTAATATACGAGTCAACAATGGGGCCGGACATTACGATGAACTTGCACACCAATTAAAACACACTCGCATTAATGACAGTAATTACCGAATGACCTCTTATTTAGCAAAAGCTGGTTGGAATATAAGTGATGAGCAGCGTTTGCAATTTAATTACTTAGAAACCAAAGTGGCAACGCCAAATGCAGGAACATTAACGAACTTAGGTGGTACATGGCCCTACAAGTTAGGGTGGAAAAGTAGCGGTTTCAGTGATGTAACCGCCAAAAATTATTCTCTTGATTACACTCAATTTAGCGATAACCCATGGAGCACTGAGTTAAAGGGAAAAGTGTATTTTGTTGATACTAAAGACAATACAGACACCTATTCCACGAGCCAAATTTATAATAATGGCTACCAGATGGATACTCGAGTCAAAACGGTAGGGGTACAGCTTGAAAATCATTCAGAAATTGAATTTAACCATAACAATGTATTAAAAGCGCATTATGGTTTGGAAACCTTCCAAGACAAAGCGAGTAGTAGTTCAACACGTGAAGCAGCTAGTGGCGTGACACCGGACGGAAAACGTTCATTGAGCTCATTATTTACTAATTTGGCTTATGAATACGATGATTGGTTAACATTAGAAGGGGGAGTGCGTTATGACTACTATTCTCTCAAAGGCCAAACCAGTATGCGTTATGGCGTACTTCCTTATACCAAAGACAACCCATGTACAGGCAGAAGGTTACGTGATTGCAAAGTTGTTATGACGACTGAGAATTGGGATGTTGATAACTCAGAAGGGGCATTTTCACCCCACATTCGCTTAGCGGTACGTCCTAATCTTGAGTGGATGGAATTATTTACCAGCTATGGGCGGTCATGGCGCCCGCCAGCCATTACAGAAACGTTAACCACAGGTAGTGCTCACAGTAGTTCGACCCAATTCCCGAATCCGTATTTAAAACCTGAGCGTTCAAATGCTTGGGAAGTGGGAATGAACATCAATTATCCGCAATTATTTATCGAAGAGGACCGATTTGTGGCGAAAATCGCCTATTTTGATACTCGAGTAGATAACTACATTAATTTAGCGATTGACCGTAAAAAACCCGGAATGGTTAGCCCTAATATTGGTAATGCCGCATACAGCAATAACTTGGTTGCAACCCGTTTTAGAGGGTTTGAATACCAACTGAATTATGATGCAGGCTTTGTGTATGCAGACCTGACCTTTACCCACATGATCGGCAAAAATAAATTCTGTTCACGGCCCGCATGGTTAGGTGGCGTATTGAAGTATGGCGAAGATGTTGGTCCCGGTAACTGGTATGTTGAGCCAAATGAGGCATCAAATAACCATGTGGATTGTGATAGCAGCGCCATTTTTAGTAGTGCCGCAAACTTACCTGGAGATCGCGGTTCCTTTACATTAGGTGGGCGAGCGTTTGACAGAAAACTCGATGGGGGAATGGTCATTCGCTTTACACCTGGTTTTCAAGACTATTCAACGGGCTCTAATTCCCCTTACTTAGCCGATTGGCCTAAATATACACTGATTGATTTATATGCAAGTTATGCATTAACCGACAATTTAACTATTCGTGGAAATGTTGAGAACTTAGCCAATCGAGCGTATGTGGTTAGTTATGGGGAAAGTTTGGCTAATACATTAGGTCGAGGTCGAACAGTGTCGGGAGGGATAGAGTATCGTTTCTAAATATACGTCATACTTTACGTTGTGGCGTTTTGGTTAATAAATTTTGTGCCTTACTATTTATTTTTAATTGATATGCCAATTATTTAATTTGAAATACCGGTTTTGATAAGCGTTAAGTGCTGTTATTTACAACGTAAACAATTAGATGGGGAGCTTGCTCCCCGTTTTAGATCTATATCAATAAATGTTTAATTAAATAGTTAGAGATGTTAATCAATTAACATGAAATTATGCGGTTTAAAGCGTGTTAAAACAGAAAATTGTCAGTGATAATAATAGCTTCGGTGATCCAACTATGTTTTTCGTAAGTCGTTGTATATAATAGTATATATCGAATTGTAATTCGCTTTTTCAATTTCTATCGGCTAGAATCCTTACATAAATTAAGTGAACAGAGTGGCGTATTTTATAGTTTAAAATCAGTAACTCGGTTCCAAATAAAACTCCTAGCCTTTGCGTCTAAGTTTGAACGACTGAATATGATGCACTGGCCGTGGCCTAGAGCCACCAGGGTGCAAGATAGAAATGTCTGCATCTCCCGTACTTGGAAAGGTGTGATTATGCAGCAACTTGTCGATCAATTTGACCGGAAATTTTACTATCTTCGGCTTTCTATAACAGATGTTTGCAACTTTCGTTGCACATACTGCCTACCCGATGGCTACAAGCCAAGCGGTCGTCATGAATTCTTAACACTCGATGAAATTCGTCGTATTAGCACAGCATTCGCAGAATTAGGCACAGAAAAAGTGCGTATTACGGGCGGTGAGCCGACTATGCGCAAGGATTTCAGTGATATTATTGCTGCCATCAATGAAAATGAATCAATCAAAAAAATAGCCGTGACAACTAACGGCTATCGTATGGCGCGAGACGTGCAAGAATGGAAAGCCGCAGGGTTGAACGCGATTAATGTGAGCGTTGACAGCTTAGATCCACGCCAATTCGCGGCCATCACAGGGCAAGACAAATTCTTTCAGGTGATGAAAGGCATTGATGCTGCTTTTGAAGCAGGCTTCGAAAAAGTAAAAGTTAATGCCGTGCTCATGAAAAATGTCAATGACATTGCGTTGAAGTCATTCCTAAATTGGATCAAGCACCGTCCAATTCAATTACGTTTTATTGAACTCATGGAAACCGGTGATGGTAGTGATATCTTCCAACGTTTTCATATTTCAGGTGAAACTATTCGCGAACGTTTAATCGAAGAAGGCTGGTATATGCTTCCTCGTTCTCGTAGTGATGGGCCAGCGCAAGTCTTTAGTCATCCAGATTACCAAGGCGAAATCGGGCTTATCATGCCGTACGAAAAAGATTTTTGCCAAAGTTGTAACCGTTTACGCGTTTCCTCATTAGGAAATCTGCATTTATGTTTATTTGGTGAAAATGGCATTCCGCTTCGTGATTTATTGGGCGCAGATGACCAAAACGAAGCGTTGAAAGCCCGTATTCAGCGAGGCTTACACCATAAACGAGAAACCCATTTTCTGCATATGGGTGATAGCGGAATTACACCAAATTTATCCGTAATTGGCGGTTAATCCTTTTTTGATTTCAGGAGAAAATATGTCCCAACTGACTCACCTTAATGCGTCGGGCGAGGCGCATATGGTTGATGTTTCAGCCAAAGCTGAAACTGTCCGTGAAGCTCGCGCAGAAGCTTATGTCACTATGAACCCAGCAACCTTAATGATGATTGTTGATGGTAGCCATCATAAAGGGGATGTGTTCGCTACAGCGCGTATTGCGGGTATTCAAGCGGCAAAAAATACCTGGCAGCTTATCCCATTATGTCACCCACTATTGTTAACTAAAGTTGAGGTAACCCTGAAAGCGGAACCTGAACATAACCGTGTCCGTATTGAAACTTGTTGCCGGTTAACAGGGAAAACAGGGGTAGAAATGGAAGCGTTAACTGCTGCATCTGTTGCTGCTTTGACGATTTATGACATGTGCAAGGCAGTGCAAAAAGATATGGTGATTGGCCCTGTTCGTTTGTTAGAAAAGACAGGCGGTAAGTCTGGACATTTTAAGGTGGAATAATGATCACAGTATTATTTTTTGCTCAAGTTCGTGAGCTAGTTGGAACGGATCGCTTAGAACTTACAGAGACTTACCAAAAAGTGGAAGACTTACGCCAAGCCCTTTCACAAAAAGGCGATCGCTGGGCGTTGGCACTTGAAGATGGCAAATTACTTGCCGCTGTTAATCAATCATTTGTTTCACTAGACCACCCACTCTCAGAAGGGGATGAAGTGGCCTTTTTCCCACCAGTCACTGGGGGGTAATATGGAAAACACTCATATTGCAGTACAAACAGAAAATTTTAGTGTTGGTGAACAATATCAATGGCTTGCGCAGTGTGATAGTGATGGCGCTGTTGTGACTTTCACAGGGAAAGTGCGTAACCATAATTTAGGTGATAGTGTGGCGGCATTAACGCTCGAGCACTACCCAGGAATGACCGAAAAAGCGTTAGCAAATATAGTTGTAGAAGCAAAAGAACGTTGGCCATTGCAGCGAGTTAGTGTGATCCACCGCATTGGTACCTTACAACCAGGTGAAGAAATTGTTTTTGTTGGGGTCACGAGCGCCCACCGTAACGCTGCATTTCAAGCCGCTGAATTTATTATGGATTACTTAAAGACCAAAGCCCCATTTTGGAAAAAAGAAACCTTACCTGAAAATGAACGTTGGGTGGAAGCGAAAGAAACTGACGAAGCGTCTGCAAACCGCTGGTAATCGCATTTTTTCCGCTAAAAAATACGAATTTGCTGAATGGTATTGTCAAAAGAATGTGTTAGACTTTGGTTAATTTCTCCGATTGCAGTATTTTTACTGGGTCGATTTTTCTTTTAGCGAAAGGGTAACCATCATGGGTCAGTTTGATCAACGTAATGATTCTCTTGTCCAGGGTGCCAATACTGGCGTTCAGGCATTTATGTCGCAAGTATACGGCTGGATGACAGTCGGTCTACTGCTGACAGCTTTTGTGGCATGGTATTCAGTTAGCAGTGGTTTGTACTACACCATTGCAACCAATAAAATCCTCTTTTTCGGAATGATTATTGCTGAACTTGGTTTAGTGATGGGCATTTCATTTCTGCTACAAAAAATTAGTGGCATGGCAGCAACGGGCATGTTTATGCTCTATTCATTGCTCACAGGCTTAACAATTTCAGTTATTCTTGCCGCGTATACTGGTGAGTCCGTTGCGGGCACATTTGTTATTACCGCAGTGATGTTTGGTGCATTAAGCTTCTACGGCTATACCACTAAACGTAGCTTAACAGGTATGGGTAACTTCCTGTTTATGGCGCTGATCGGTATTGTTGTCGCTTCTTTGGTTAACATCTGGCTGCAAAGCACCATGATGTATTGGGTGATCACCTACGGTGGTGTTTTACTGTTTGCTGCTTTAACCGCTTATGACACTCAAAAACTGAAAGAAATGGGTTCACAAATTGATGAAGACGACAGGGAAACAATGCGTAAGTACTCTATTATGGGTGCACTGTCTCTGTATTTAGACTTCATTAACCTGTTCTTAATGTTACTGCGTATCTTCGGTGACCGCCGCTAAATTCAGTAGCTCTCCTCATAGTGCTATGAAATGAGGAGATAGAAGTCGTTAAAATTGAAAACCCTTGTTACTTCGGTAACAAGGGTTTTTTGATTTAAATACTATCGTAAAATATGATTTGGATATTATTAGCTTGCTTGTTATTCAAAGCGTTAATGGTAGTTCCAATGCTTTAAATTGTGCTTCCAAAGCGTAATGTGATTTCTTTATGATCACGCTATTTTCTTCCTAAATAAATAATAAGCCACTGAGCTGGTGATTATCGCAATGATAAATAGTGGCCATAAGCTGTGAAAGATAACTGAAAAATCAGCATTTTTTAGGTATATCTGTTTGGTGATTTCAGTGAAATGGCGAATAGGGTTAATCCACGTGATTTGTTGCAGCCAAATTGGCATGTTCTCGACTGGGGAAATGTACCCCGATAACAGCACTGCTGGCATCATAAATACAAATACCCCAATGAATGCTTGTTGCTGAGTTGAACACAGTGCTGAAATGAGTAAACCGAACCCTACCAATGACAACCCGTAAAATAACATGGTGGCATAAAAGAGGAGCAGGGAGCCAGCAAAAGGAATTTGATAGCAAAAGATCCCAATAACTAGGACCAAACTTGCTTGTGCTGTCGCTACTATCAATGCAGGCACCGCCTTACCAATAAATATTTGCCAAGTAGTCAGGGGGGATACTAGCAATTGGTCAAGGGTACCTTGCTCCCTTTCCCTCGCGATAGAAAGAGATGTCACAATCAACACCCCAATTGTGGTTATCAACGCTACCAATGAGGGCACAATAAACCACTTATAATCTAAATTTGGGTTGTACCAATTGCGAACAATTAATTCACTGTTGTTTGGCAGAGCCTGTGCTTGCGTTAGCTCATGTTGGTATTGAGTGACAATTTGTGCAACATAGTTTGCTGCAATTTGCGCGCTATTTGAATTACGCCCATCAAGGAGTAACAGCATGTTAGCGCTATGGCGACTTGCAACATCGGCACTAAAGTTTTGCCCAAAACGGACAACCAGCAGCGCTTTGCGGTTATCAAGCGTTTCACGAATTTCGTGTTCATTCTTCAATAATAAAACCTGAGAAAACGCACTGGCTTTGGCGAGACGTTGAGTCAGCTCGATAGAATGTTCACCATTGTCTTGGTCAAAAATAGCAATAGTTGTGTTAGTCACTTCAAGCGTGGCTGCTAGGGGAAATAAAATCATCTGAAATATCACGGGTAAAATCAAAATAACCCGTGTTTGTGGTTCTTGAAGTAATGATTGAAGCTCTTTCATAATTAAGGTGTATAGGCGATAAAACATAACTTCACCTCAATCCAAACGACGGCGAGTTTTTAGCGCCGTCAGTCCAATAAATAGTATTGCAGAAGCGATTAGTAGCAGGAAATCTATCAATAAAACAATATAGATATCACCGGCAAGAAAGAGTGTTTGTAAGCTACTGACAAAATACCGAGCAGGGATAAAATAAGTCACAGCCTGAATAATGGCTGGCATGCTATCAATTTCAAAAATAAACCCAGATAACATAATGGCAGGTAAGAAGGCGGCATTCAGAGCGACCATCGCTGCGTTAAATTGGTTACGAGTAATTGTTGAAATCAATAACCCCATTCCCAGTGCGGTTGCCAAATAAAGACTGGTAATGACAAATAAGACCAATAGAGAACCGCGATAGGGTACCCCTAAGATAAATGTGGTGACAAACATGCATAACACCATCACAAAAGTACCGAGAACTTGGTAAGGCAATAATTTTGAAAGCAATAATTCAGTTTTAGTAATTTGGGTTGAAAGCAATGCTTCCATCGTGCCACGTTCCCATTCTCTTGCGATAACTAAAGAGGTCAAAATGGCACCAACTACGGTAATAATGATACTAATTGCTCCTGGAATAATAAAATGCTGACTAATTGCAGCTTCATTAAACCAATAGCGCATATTGAGCTCTATTAATGGGTCTGTTGGGTAGCCTTGATTTTCCCCTTGCTGTGCCAACCATGTTTGCCAAACACCTTGGGTATAAGCTTGCACAAAGTTAGCTGTATTTGGTTCGCTACCATCAGTAATAACCTGAATAGCTGCATGGCCTTGTTTTTGCAACAATTGAGCTGAAAAATTGACAGGAATGACGATAATGCCGCGAATTTCACCCGCTTGCATTTTGTCGATTAATAAATGGCGGTTATGACTAATAGTCGCATCGATAAATGGCGAACCCGTGAAGGTATCAACCAATTCACGTGCTTGAGAGCTTTGTTGATCAAGTAAAATACCAACGCGTAATTTACTTGAGTCTAAATTGATGCCGTAACCAAAAATAAATAATAACATCAATGGAATAAGTACAGCGATAAGGGCACTGCTGGGGTCACGAGTAATTTGTTTACTTTCTTTCCAGCATAGTGCTTTAAGCCTACGCCACGAAAAATGAGAAGCGGAATGCGTCATTTTGCCTCCTGTTGCTTATCATAATCCATAATCAAGCCAATAAATGCATCTTCCATCGATGGGTCGGGATTATCGGTAGTCGTCACTTGCTGTTTGAGCTCGTCAGGCGTGCCAGCTGCAATAATTTTTCCATGGTAAACCAGCCCTATACGGTCACAATATTCTGCCTCATCCATAAAGTGAGTCGTGACCATTACGGTGACGCCTTTATCTACCATTCCATTGATATGTAGCCAAAATTCCCGACGTGTGAGTGGGTCAACGCCTGAGGTTGGCTCATCTAAAAATAAGATATCAGGCTCATGCATCAATGAGCAGGCGAGGGCTAAACGTTGTTTATAACCCAGAGGGAGGGATTCAGTAACCTGATTGATAATCGGTTTGAAATTAAAAGCCTCAACCATTTCGTGGATTTTTTTGGCTTGTTGCTGATGGTGTAACCCATAAACACCTGAAAAGAATTTCAGGTTTTGTCCCACTTTCAGGTTGCCGTACAGCGAGAACTTTTGTGCCATATAGCCAAGTTGTTGCCTGACTTTGTTTGAACTCGTTTTTAAATCCATTCCAAGAACGAGTGCTTGCCCACTTGTGGGTTTCATTAACGCACACATCATTTTAAAGGTCGTTGATTTCCCTGCACCATTTGGCCCCAATAAACCAAAAATTCCCCCGCGTTTCACTTGGAAATTTACGCGATCAGTTGCGGCAAATTGGCCAAATTTTTTGGTTAAATTACGCGCTTCTATGACGGTTTCTTCAGGAGCAGGTGGAATTTGCGGCACGATAGCGGCTAATTCCGAACGATGAGATGGGCCTCCACCTAATAAGTCAATAAATGCATCTTCGAAACGAGGCTGCGCTTCAATGAGTTTCCCATCTGCCATATTTAATGCGGTTAATAAATTCGTTTGGGATGCATTCGGCTTCAAAATTAAGCGAATATAGCGGCCTTGGATCACGCCATCGGTAGTTTCTGGTAATACGAGTGCATTTTGCAATACTGTGCGTTTTTGTGTGGCAGGTACATCGAGTAAAAAGGAACGTCCCGCCATTTTTTCAGTCAATAATTCAGGTTTACCTGCATAAAGCTGTTTGCCTTTATTTAATAGCAGTACATTTTTACACTGTTGTGCTTCATCTAAATAGGAAGTACTCCAAAGGATCAGCATTCCATCATCAGCAAGGGTATGAACCATTTGCCATAGTTCCCGCCGAGCGATGGGGTCAACACCAACACCGGGTTCGTCGAGTAAAAGAACCTTGGGTTTTCCTAGTAATGTACAGGCTAACCCGAGTTTTTGTTTCATCCCCCCTGATAATTTACCCGCCAGCCTACTGGTAAAAGGAGCTAAGCTAGTGAAAGAAAGCAGCTGCTGATAGGTTTTTTGCCGCTCTTCGCCGAGTACTCCACGCAAATCTGCGTACAAATTTAAATTTTCCTGTACAGTCAGGTCTTCATATAAACCAAATTTTTGGGGCATATAGCCTAGGTCTGCTCGCATAGCAATGCTGTCGTCGATGGGGTCGAGCCCCATCACGCTAATTTTCCCAGCATCTGGTTTTAATAGCCCTGCAATCATGCGCATTAAGGTTGTTTTTCCTGCACCATCAGGGCCGACAAGGCCAGTTACAGAGCCCCCATGAATATCGATTGTTAAGCTTTCAACGGCAGGTGCACCTAAGCCAGCAAAAGTTTTCTCGACGTTGGATAGGCGAATACTGTAATCATCACTCATAGCAAACTCTTACTGTTTATTATCAGCAAACTGAATAGTCACAGGCATTCCTTGGCGTAAAGCATCGTCAGCATCATTGACAACGATACGCAGTCGATAGACTAAATCGGTTCTTAAATCAGGGGTTTGTACGCTTTTAGGCGTAAACTCAGCGGTAGGGGAAACAAACCCGATGGAACCATGATAAGGCTGATTCGGGCGGCTATCGGTATACAGCAAGACCTCTCTACCAGGGATGGCATCTCCGAGGTGTGGTTCGCTAACATAGGCTCGAACCCAAACGGGGTTTGTTAATGTGACGCTAAATACGGTATTACCTGCACTGATGATTGTGCCCGGTTCTATTGCTCGGGTTAAAATAGTCCCAGATGAAGGTGCAGTTAAAATGGTGTCTTTCAAGTCGAGTTCAGCTTGGGCAACAGCCGCTTCAGCTTGTAACCATTCACCTCGTGCAGCGGCTATTTCTTCTTGGCGAAAGCCACTTTGGTATTGATTCAGCTTGTCTTGTGCTGCTTGAAGAGCGGCAAATGCTTGGTTTCGGTTGTTTTTCGCGTTGTCTAAATCATTAGCTGAAATAACGCGAGATGCTGCAAGCCCTTGCTGACGTTTATAAAAGTTATCGGCATATTGCCAAGCTGCTTGTTTTTGAGCCAACTCCGCTTCAACTTGTGCGATTTCTTGGGTGCGGTAACCACTTTCTTTCAAAGCGAGTTGGGCTTTGGCGCTGTCGCGCACCCCTTTGGCTTTATTTAACGCGTTAATGTAGGGAGCGTCATCCAGTTGACCAAGCTGCTGGCCTGCAATAATTTTTGCACCTTCATCAACGCTTAGGGATGCAAGCTTGCCCGGGACACGAAAACCGAGATTTACCGTGCGGACATCAACATTGCCGTAGAGTGTTAATATCTTGTCTTGCTGTGATTGATAGTAGTAATAACCGCCAATTGCAGCGCCGATTAATATGAGAATAATGAAAACAACAACAGAACGGTTTTTATTGCTCATAGCTAACCTTACTTAAAGAATCCACGATATGAAAACAAATTTGTTGTTAGAGGCCGCTGTTTTTAGTGGAAAAATGTGGCATAAATTACAATAAAATCATCAGCCTCTAGTTATTATCAATGTGAATAAATCACTTTAATATTTTTATCATATCACTTTTCATATTGTTTGCGATGGCGTAAGCCTGCTAATAATATATTTGTATGCTCAATAAGAACTTGATTAATAATTTTAAATTCATTTTCATTAATATGCTTCCAACCGGTTTGACGTAATAACGTCTCTCTAGCAATACGAAATGACAGCGTTTCGCCAAGGATAGCGTGAGTGTGAATTAGCGTTGTTAAATGATTGGGATCAGCACCAATGTAAATGGCAATCAAACGGTTTAGACGCGAATGTATTGGGCCTAAAGCCTGTTCGTGGATGATTGTATAGGCTTCGGTTGGGTTGAGTTGTTCACGTGCTAATATGCGAGAAAAACTTAAATTTTTCTTTTCCAACTGAAAGTGATTATAGGCAATGACTGTTTTTTGTAGTAAACCAAGCGCATCATCAGTGACTTGAACTGATAAAGGTTGATTTAGAAAGTTGTCAATTTCTTGAAAGACATCATGGAAATCGTCCCGGATTGTTTGTGTGATAAGCTGAGCAACAGCTAAGTAAAGTCCTTCTTTTGAGCCAAAATAATAAGAAATTGCGGCGATGTTTTGCCCTGATGCCTGTGCGATTTTGCGTGTGGTAGCGCCATCGAGCCCTTGTTCTCCATATACATCAGCAGCAGTGAGAAGCAATTGCATTTTCGCATTTTCTCCTCGCAATGTTGACGATGAATTTGTATTCATAACCATTCCTTTAAAAATTCAGAATTAAATAATATCTAATTAGCTCTTGGTGGCTTTTCATTTTTATAAAAATCAAAAAACGACATCTCATAGTACCATGTAAGTATATATACTATACGAATGAGATTTTATATTAATTTATTAACCAAACTAAATTAATATATTTATCATCAGCAAATGATGTTAGAATTTTACACAGTGTCGCACGGCAGTTTGCGCTTTTCTTCTGACTCACTTCCCCATAACTGCCACATTCAATTTGAAGCGGTGAAGCCCGGAGTAATTAATTTGACTACTTTTTCAGACCTCGCGTTAAACGAGGAAATTTTGCTTGCCATTAATGAATTAGGCTATGAAAGTCCTACGCCTATTCAACAACAAGCTATCCCAGCCGTGCTTGCAGGAAATGACCTTTTAGCTAGCGCCCAAACAGGTACAGGTAAAACGGCTGGTTTTACATTGCCAATTTTACAAAAGCTTATTACAACTCCTCGAGCAGGGAAGGATCGCAAGCCTATTCGTGCGTTAATTTTGACGCCAACAAGGGAGCTTGCAGCACAAGTAGCTGAAAATGTAAAAGAATATAGCCGTCATTTACGTATTCGTTCTTTTGTGGTCTTTGGTGGGGTAAGCATTAACCCACAAATGATGAAGTTACGTGGCGGGGTTGATGTCTTAATTGCAACTCCGGGGCGCTTATTAGATTTAGCGCACCAAAATGCGGTAGATCTTTCTCAAGTCGAAGTTTTCGTACTTGATGAAGCTGACCGTATGTTAGATATGGGGTTCATTCATGATATTCGTAGGGTGATTAATAAGTTACCTAAAAAGCGCCAAAACTTATTATTCTCAGCAACGTTTTCTGACGAAATCAAACAACTGGCGAATAAATTACTCAATAATCCAGTGACTATTGAAGTTGCTCCACGAAACTCAGCTTCGGAGCAAATTACCCAGTATGTGCATCTGGTTGATAAAAAAAGAAAAGCAGAGCTGCTTTCGTTTATGATTGGCCGTGAAAATTGGCAACAAGTCCTCGTCTTTACACGTACAAAACATGGCGCAAACCGTCTTGCTGAGCATTTAAATAAAGATGGCGTTAAAGCTGCGGCTATTCATGGCAACAAGAGCCAAGGAGCGCGTACACGTGCATTAGCTGACTTTAAATCTGGAGATATTCGTGTTTTAGTGGCAACGGATATCGCAGCTCGTGGTCTTGATATTGAACAGCTTCCTTATGTGGTGAATTTTGAGCTACCTAATGTTGCAGAAGATTATGTTCACCGTATTGGCCGTACAGGCCGTGCAGAATCAACTGGAATGGCTGTTTCCTTAGTCTGTATTGATGAGGCTAAGTTACTCAAGGATATCGAGAAATTATTGAAAAAATCGATTCCATTGATGGCGATTGAAGGCTATGAGCCCGACCCATCCATCAAAGCGGAGCCTATTCAAAAAACACCACAACGGAATGAACGTCGTTCAGGCGGTTCAGGTGATAGGAATCAGAGTAAAGCACCACGTCGTAGCAATGCACCATCGTCAAAGCCGAGTTCAGGAAAGGGGGCGGGTTCCCCATGGAAAAACGCACAGAAAAAAGTCAAACAAGGGCGTAGTGATAGTTAACCTCCCGTAATCTTGTAGCTCTTTTTAATGTTAATAGCATTGACTAGAGCTATTTGAAAAACCATTTCAAGCCAGTCTCTGGCCACTCCTGTCTTAGAATTTTTCCTGCTTATCAATTAAATAAACGGTATGATAAGCAGGAATTATTACGTTTTTTGTGAGTCACTTATGCGCGTTTTATTAGCTCCTATGGAAGGGGTTTTAGATCCTCTAGTTCGTTGTTTATTAAGTGAAGTTAATGACTATGACCTGTGCATAACAGAGTTTGTTCGTGTGGTTGATACCCTTTTACCCGCAAAAACATTTTACCGTTTATGCCCTGAGCTAAAGCATGAAAGTCGTACCCTTTCAGGGACACTTGTCCGTGTACAGCTGTTAGGGCAGCATCCTCAGTGGTTAGCAGAAAATGCAAACCGAGCGGTCGAGTTAGGATCTTGGGGGGTTGATTTAAATTGCGGGTGTCCATCAAAAACAGTCAATGGCCATGGCGGTGGTGCGACATTATTGAAACAACCTGATTTAATTTATCGAGCTGCTAAATCAATGCGAGAAGCGGTTCCAAAAGAATTACCTATTTCGGTTAAAGTCCGTTTAGGGTGGGATAGCTCTGAATTTGCTTATGAAATTGCAGATGCGGTTCAACAGGCAGGGGCCACAGAGCTCACTGTTCACGGTAGAACGAAAGAAGACGGTTATAAAGCAGAGAGTATTAATTGGTCTGCTATTGGAGAGATCCGCCGTAAATTATCGATCCCAGTGATTGCTAATGGTGAAATTTGGGATTATGCGAGCGCACAGCGCTGCCTTGAAATCACAGGTTGTGATGCCGTGATGATTGGTCGTGGAGCACTAAACACCCCAAACCTTAGCCGGGTGGTTAAATTTAATGAATCTAAAATGCCTTGGGAGCAGGTTGGCAGGTTGTTATTAAAGTATACGGAGCTTGAAAAACAAGGAGATACAGGCCATTACCATGCTGCTCGAATCAAGCAGTGGCTAGGTTATTTACGTAAAGAATACCATCAGGCAGATGAACTGTTTTCTCAGGTTAGATCGTTAAAAAATGCCCAACAGATTGCGCAAGTGATAACTGAAATTGTGAGTAATTAGTTATGAATAATGTTAATTAGCAAAATTTTATAGTTGCGAAATTAACTCATAGGGTCTTTACTTAATTGGTAGGAGAGCGATTTAATTTATTTAAAGCTCACACTGTTGCCTGAGAATATTTTGATGTATGTCGTGAAATTACCTAGTCTGGGAGGCGTAAGATGGGTGTAATAGCTTGGATTATTTTTGGTCTAATTGCTGGTGTTTTAGCTAAGTGGCTGATGCCGGGTACTTACCACATGGGGTTCATTATGACCACCGTGTTGGGGATTGTTGGTGCTGTTGTGGGTGGTTACATCAGCACTTTCTTTGGTAAAGGAAAAGTTGATGGCTTCAACTTTGGTAGCTTTGTTGTCGCGGTTATCGGAGCGATAGTCGTGCTGTTCTTAGCTGGGATATTTGCCAAATAGCTATTTTCTCTACTTGATAAATCTTTATTCTATAAGCCACTTGAATATTAAGTGGCTTATATTTTTATGGCGGTGGGGAGGCTACGACTCAATTGGCAGGCCGTTATCTTGCCCCCATTGGGCCCATGAACCATCATACAAACGTACGTTTTGGTTACCTAATAATGTTAATGCCATTAATATCACCGCAGCGGTCATTCCTGAACCACAGGTCGTCACAGAAGGTGCATGGATATCCACACCTTGTTTAGTAAAGATAGCTTTAAGTTGCTCTGGTGATTTGAATTCACCCTTTTCAACGAGAAGATCCCATGGGACGTTTTTGCTCCCAGGAATATGACCCATACGCAAGCCTGGACGAGGTTCCGGCGCTTGGGCAAGAAAGCGTGGCTCTGCACGAGCATCAATAATTTGAATTTTGCCTTGATTCACAATATCAAGCATTTGCTCTCGATTCAGTGCATTACTGTCTTTGCGTGTTGCATGGAACTGTTTCGCAGCTGGTGGAGTGACTTCCCCGGACTGAACATCAAACCCAGCAGTTTTCCAAGCATCGATACCACCAGCTAAAATTTTAACGTTTTTGCAGCCCATTGTAGTAAAAGTCCACCATGCTCTTGGGGATGAGAATAAATTATTCTGCGAATAAATAATAACTTGGGTGTCATTGCCAATGCCCATGGCACTAACGGCTTGGCTAAAAATATCGGCACTTGGCAGCATATGGGGTAAATCACAGCTTTTGTCTGCAATTTCGTCTTGATGAAAGAACTGAGCGTTAGGAATGTGTTCTTCTAAATATTGCTGGCGGCAATCATAAGGTGCAGTCGGTGGTGGAGAGGATGCATCGAGTACAACGATGTTGTCATCAAATAGATGTGAATTTAACCATTGTGGGGTGACGAAATAATCGTTGTACATAAGCTATCTCCATCCTGGGCTGATAAATTATTTTAAAATTATTGAATTTGATTGGGTGCTGGCAGTGCTGAAGGGGATTGCGGCTGCCCTTGTTCAAGGGGAGTTGTTGAACGTGTATAAATGTTCATACCCGCTAAAACAATACCGCCAACAGAACCAAAAGCACATAATGCGCAAAGTGCGATAACAACCTTTTTCATTTTTTATAGCCTGCCTAGTGATAAAAATTCAAAATAGTATAAGAACTCAAAGTATAACCGGATGAGTGTTGCAAACAAGTTAAAAGCTATTTTTTCTGTTGCATAATGGGCGTTTTGCAAAAAGCTTCCCAATTTTTATGTATAATGGGTATTAATACAGTAGTTTTGCGAAGCGGTTGGCAAAAAATTTTTTTTCCTATTTCGTATTGTTGTCGGTTTCGTTATCTTTCATCTTAACTTTGGTCACCTGCATAATTTATGTCCCTGTCAAATAAAACTAAAGAACAAATAACTCAGTGGTATAAAGGGTTGTCCGTACAAATTGACGGGTTTGTTTCCCGAGCCCCACAGCGGGAGATGATCGCGCAAGTCGCAAAAAACCTAGCGGATGATGATGGTCGCCATTTGGTCATAGAGGCACCTACAGGGGTGGGAAAAACGCTATCTTATTTAATACCGGGAATTGCAGTTGGCAGGGAAGAAGGAAAAACCTTAGTAGTCAGTACGGCAAATGTGGCGCTACAAGACCAAATTTATAGCAAAGATTTACCGTTATTAAGCAAAATTATTCCTGATCTAAAATATACGGGTGCATTCGGGCGTGCTCGTTATGTTTGTCCTCGTAATTTAGAAGCTATCTGCGCAGCAGAAGGCGAACAAATTGATTTAATGTTATTGGTGGAAGATAAAACAGAAATTGCGAATAGTGAAGAACGGGCAATTTGTCAGCAGCTGCGGCATGATTTTCAGAGCTTTGCATGGGATGGGTTAAGGGATCACCACAAACGTGCATTTAGTGATAGTTTATGGCGTAAAGTTAGCACTGATAAAATGAATTGTTTGGGTCGTAATTGCCAATTTTATCAGCGGTGTCCATTTTTTATTGCTAGGCGGGAAATTGAAGATGCCGATGTGGTGGTCGCTAATCATGCATTGGTTATGGCCGCAATGGAGAGTGAGTCGGTTTTGCCGGACCCGAAAAACTTATTATTAGTGCTTGATGAAGGCCACCATGTCCCAGACGTTGCGAGGGATGCCCTTGAAGTTGAAGGCGAAATTACGTTAGTTCAATTAACGGCACAGCTTGATAGCTTTATTCAGCATGTTGGGCAATATATGAGCCAATTTCGTCCAGTGAAGCCACCAAAGCTTGCTAATCCTGAACGGTTACAGCAGCATGCAGAAAAATTACGGGAAACATTTCGCGATTTCTCATTATTAGCGAATGCATTATTACCAGAAACATCAAAAGAAACTGAATATTTATTTCCACTAGGTGTGTTACCTGAAGCAATGCAATTAAGCTGTCAGGTGTTGTTCAAGCAGACTGATGCGTTACAAGGGCTGGCTGAAGCTATCTTAAATGATTTAACGGAACAAACTGCGAAACAAGATATCGTTCGCTTACATCGTTCCATTATTGTGACTAGCAGGGCTATGGGGTACTTTGAAAATATGTCGAAGCTATGGCGGCTGGCGGCATTAGAGCAAAGTTCAGGAGCTCCTGTGTCAAAATGGTTAAGTCGGCGTTATGAGAAAAACCAATCTCGTTTCTTTATGCATTGTGCGGGGATCCGAGTAAGTGAGCAGTTACAACATTTGTTATGGCGCAATGTGCCTCATATTGTCATTACCTCGGCAACACTGAGGTCGTTGAACAGTTATTCACGTTTTATGGAGCTCACAGGGCTATCCGAAAAAAGTGATGACCGCTTTGTGACATTGTCTTCCCCTTTTAACCATGTTGAGCAGGGTAAAATTATTATTCCTAAAATGGAATATGAGCCAACTATCAATAATGAAGCTGAACACTTAGCAGAAATGGCGGTATTTTTCCGTGAGCAATTTACTCAAAATACTCATCGTGGAGTATTGGTTTTATTTAGTAGCCAAAGAGCGATGGAAGGCTTTCTCGAACACGTAAAAGATTTGCGCTTGCAGCTTTTGGTCCAAGGAGATCAACCTCGCTACCGGTTAGTTGAAACACATTGCGAAAGAATTAACCAAGGGCAAGCTAGTGCCTTAATTGGCTTACAATCGTTTGCTGAGGGGTTAGACCTCAAAGGGGAATACTTAACTCAGGTCCATATTCATAAAATTGCGTTTCCACCAGTAACAAACCCAGTGATTATCACAGAAGGGGATTGGTTGAAATCATTGAAGAGATACCCATTTGAAGTACAAAGTTTACCGAGCGCTTCATTTAATTTGATACAGCAAGCGGGCAGGCTAATTCGTAGTCATGAATGTTATGGTGAAATTATTATTTATGATAAACGTTTACTGACTAAAAATTATGGTAAAAGGCTATTAAATGCATTACCAGTATTTCCGATAGAACAACCCGAAATACCTAAAAAACAGTAAATAATTAAATTAACTCATTTTATTTTTAGATATTTAAATAACAGTTTGATTTATAGTTATTTACTCGCAAATAAAATGGCCACTTTTCAGTGGCCATTGGTCAATTTTAATTGACTCTATTTACGACATTACTCAATATTTGCTTCTAAGAACCAGAGGAATTTATCCATATCGCGGGAAGCCGCAGTAAACATATCCGCAGTGTCTTCGTCTTCCACTTCATCAATGGCTTTGCGGATATCATTCGCGACAATAGCATAGCGGTCGGCTAACGCTTTCAAGTGGTCTTGTACGCTATGGATATTAATTGGGTAAGCTTCTAACGAGGTGAAGCGGTTAACTTCTTGGGTTGTACCAATAGCAACCCCACCCAATTGAACCGCGCGCTCTGCGAATTCATCTAAATGTTCAACTAACGTGGTTCTAAAGCCATCTAGCATTTCATGTACAGCGATAAAATTGCGACCACGCATATTCCAGTGGGCTTGTTTAGTCATTAGAGAGAGATCGGTAAAGTGGACAACCATAACATTAAGAATTCCAATGGTTTCCAATTTTACGCTGTCTTCCATATCATTACGTGTATATAAAAGTTCATTTGAAGATGCTTTAAATAATTTAGCTGTGCTCATGATTCATCCTCTCTTAAATATGAATTTGTTTAGTAACCTCATCTGTCAATAAATATAAAATAACCAAACTAATTTGTCATAATGTAATAAACGATTAATTTAATAGGTCTATTCGATATACTTTATTAACCGTTAATTAATTGTGGATCTTCGATACTAATCGTTTTTGACAATAAGTGCGATAGAGATAATTAATTTTTATTTAAAGCATAAACTAGAAATAAAAATAGATTATTTCAAATTGATGAATAAAACTTTACACGAAAAAAGGTTAATAAATATCAATATGTCGAATTTATTAACCTTGACTGTCTTTGTTTGCTTCTAGCTTTTAGTGGCTAGGACACTTTTTCAATTTTTGACTTTGGTACCGCTGTTGAGGTGGAGCCAATAGAAGCACAGACAATACATAATAAGGCTAACCACTGAGTCATCGTTAAGTGCTCATTTAGGAAAACAATTCCTAAAAATGCACCCATACAAGGTTCAAGGCTCATCAATGTACCAAAAGTTCGGGCAGGTAAACGCGTTAGCGCGATCATTTCTAAAGTATAAGGAAATGCGGTTGATAAAATCGCGACTGCTAGTGCAATAGGTAAAATTGAGGGGTCGAACATCACCTCGACACCTGTTTGCATTAAACCGATCGGGAAGAAAATCATCGCAGAAATAAATGAACCGATAGCCACGGTGGCAGCGCCATAGCCCGCTCCCGCTCGTTGGCCAAATATAATATACAACCCCCAACAGACACCGGCTCCGAGAGCATAGATAGCACCGAGTGTATCAATGGATTCAATATTATCGCCAATTGGGAGTAAAAATAATAACCCAACTATAACAAGGGCTATCCACAAAAAATCAATTGGGCGGCGAGAGGAGAACATTGCGACAGCTAAAGGACCAGTAAACTCTAGTGCAACGGCTATTCCTAATGGAATGCGCTCAAGGGAAAGGTAAAACAAATAATTCATCGTACCTAGGGACAAGCCGTAGGCTAGCAGTGGAACTAGCGAGCTTCTTCTGAATTTTAAACGCCAAGGTTTAAAAATAACAAATAATATAATTGTAGCAAGCAATAAACGTAAACCAGTAACACCGGGAGCGCCGATAACAGGAAATAAAGTTTTAGCTAAAGAAGCCCCGCTTTGAATAGAGGTCATAGCAAGCAGTAATAACCCGATAGGTAATAGCGGAAATGCGCTCTTTTTAGTGTCGGCAGACATAAATAAGTAAACCTCAGACAACGTAACTTAATTGGCAATAAATATTTAGAAAAATAAGTATTTAATGATGAAAAATAATTTCTGACAGATTATCTCATAAAACCCTGCTGCTTTATATTTCTTTATTTTACAGCTAACAATAACAAGGTGATAAATGTGCTCTATGGGTATTCAAGGTGTTGGTTTAACTGAATGGCGATGTTATAAACATGGATTAATTTTATGGTGGGAAGGATGATGCTTGAGCTTCTACACTAGGCTCGTATAATTCCATTCTCTAAAAAGCCACTATAAAAATGGAAATGAGGAACAAATGGGAAAAATTAAAAGCATTGCAGTGTATTGTGGTTCAAGCATGGGGAAAAACGAAATTTATCAGCAAAAAGCCATTGAATTTGCTAAAGAAATGGTTAGTCGCGATATCGCATTAGTCTATGGTGGGGCGAGTGTGGGGATTATGGGAACGGTTGCTGATACTGTTTTGTCATTAGGTGGTAAGGCGATTGGTGTGATCCCTTCATTGCTAGAAGAACGCGAAATTTCTCATAAGAATTTAACTGAGCTGTATAAAGTTGAAACGATGCATCAGCGTAAAAGTAAAATGATTGAACTTGCCGATGCTTTTGTCGCTTTACCAGGCGGTTATGGCACGCTTGAAGAGTACGCAGAAGTATTTACTTGGAGCCAAATTGGTTTACATACTAAACCATGTGCCTTGTTTAATATTAATAATTATTGGCAACCATTGATTGATATGACAAATAAAATGGCGGATGAAGGCTTCCTACATGAAAAATATCGTCATATGGCGATTGTGAATGATTCGCCAGCTGAATTACTAGAAAGCTTCGAAACGTATATTGCGCCACCAATTAAAACTTACGATTAGCATTAATATCGAAATCACAGAGAGGAATGCATGATAAGGGAAGCTATAAAAAGTGATATAGACTCTATTTTATCGCTTTATCAAATTTTGTTTTCGGAAATGGCATTACTAGACCCCGAGCGCTTACAACCTGCAGAGCAGGCTAGGGAATTTATTGAAAATACGATTATCGATGATAAATTTTATTTGTTAGTTGCTGAATTTAACGGTGAGATTAAAGGATTTTGCATCGCGCAACAACAAGTTGCTGATCCTTATAGCTGCATTGTTCCTCGAAATTTTGGTTATATTTTTGACTTAGTGGTTGACCCCAATTTCCGTGGTGAAAAAGCAGGGCAAAAATTACTCGATGGCATTAAAGTATGGGCGAAGAGTAGGCAGTTTAGCCATTTGGAGCTGTCGGTATTAGCGCAAAATCATAAAGCCATTAAGTTTTATGAGCGAGAAGGGCTAACAGAAATCAGCCGTACTATGGGGATCACGCTTTAGTTTGGCATTTAGTCAGCCTTTCCTTCCGTGCTAATCAATTTGCTGAAAACAGCACAAGATCTAAGCGGTGTAATATGGCATAATGCGCCGCTATTTATACCTGCCATACTCTAATGACCATGCATGGAATGTATTTTGCTGCTCAAATCACTATTTTGGGTTGTTTTGCACGCTGTAGTCATGGAACCCAAATCATCGCAGGCTATTTTACACCGTTTAATTTAAGGCATAGCAGTGTTAACAACGAACAATATCACTATGCAGTTTGGCAGTAAGCCACTGTTTGAAAACATTTCAGTTAAATTTGGCACAGGCAACCGTTATGGTTTGATCGGCGCAAATGGCGCAGGTAAATCCACATTTATGAAGATCTTAGGGGGAGACTTAACCCCAACAGCGGGTAATGTGAGCACGACTGATCCAAATGAGCGTATTGGTAAACTTCGCCAAGATCAGTTCGCATTTGAAGAATTTACCGTGCTTGATACCGTGATTATGGGGCATAGCGAACTGTGGGATGTAAAACAAGAGCGCGATAGGATCTACGCCTCACCTGAAATGAGCGAAGAAGACGGCTACCGAGTCGCTGACTTAGAGGTCGCTTATGGTGAAATGGACGGCTATAGCGCAGAAGCACGTGCAGGTGAATTATTACTGGGTGTAGGTATCCCTGTTGAACAGCATTATGGGCCGATGAGTGAAGTCGCACCTGGCTGGAAACTGCGTGTGCTGCTGGCACAGGCCCTATTTTCTGATCCAGATATTTTATTACTCGATGAGCCGACGAACAACTTGGATATCGATACGATTCGTTGGTTAGAGCAAGTGCTGAATGATCGTAACTGTACTATGATCATTATTTCCCATGATAGGCACTTTTTAAATACCGTATGTACGCACATGGCTGACCTAGATTACGGTGAATTACGTTTATTCACGGGTAACTATGATGAATATATGATCGCGGCAACCCAAGCTCGTGAACGTCTATTGTCGGATAACGCAAAGAAAAAAGCGCAAATTGCTGAGCTGCAATCTTTCGTTAGTCGTTTTAGTGCGAATGCTTCTAAGTCGAAACAAGCGACTTCCCGTGCACGTCAAATTGATAAAATTCAATTGGATGAGGTGAAAGCGTCTAGCCGTCAAAACCCATTCATTCGTTTTGAACAAGAGAAAAAATTGTTCCGCAATGCACTGGAATTAGAAGCGGTAACGAACGGTTATGACCAAGGGCCATTATTTAAAAACGTCAATTTATTACTGGAAGTTGGCGAAAAAATGGCGGTTATTGGTGCTAACGGTATCGGTAAAACGACATTCTTAAAAACGCTGGTGGGTGAACAACCTGCAACGAGCGGAATGGTTAAATGGTCAGAAAACAGTAGCATTGGTTACTATGCTCAAGACCACGCAGAAGATTTTGAAACAGATTTAACCGTGTTTGACTGGATGAGTCAGTGGAAAAGTGAAGGAGATGACGAGCAAGCGGTGCGCAGTATTTTAGGCCGTTTACTGTTTTCTCAAGATGACATTAAAAAGAAAGTTAAAGTGTTATCCGGTGGTGAACAAGGGCGCATGTTATTTGGTAAGTTAATGATGCAACAACCAAATATTTTGATTATGGATGAACCAACCAACCACTTGGATATGGAATCTATCGAGTCATTAAACTTAGCTCTCGAATTATACAAAGGAACGTTAATTTTCGTTTCCCATGACCGTGAGTTTGTTAGCTCGTTAGCGAGCCGTATTTTGGAGATTAAAGAAGATAAAGTCATTGATTTCAAAGGTACTTATGATGAATACCTGACAAGCCAAGGTGTCGTTCTTTAAATCTGGTTTTTGGATGAAAAACAAAAAGCCCTCAATTATGAGGGCTTTTTAATGGGCGAAGTAAACTTAGTTTTTCTTCACAAATTCAGATTTCAATTTCATTTGGCCGAAGCCATCAATTTTACAGTCGATATTGTGGTCGCCTTCGACCAAACGGATACCTTTAACGCGGGTACCAATTTTTAGCATAGAAGAGCTGCCTTTGACTTTAAGATCTTTAATAACCGTGATGGTATCACCATCAGCTAACAGGTTGCCATTGGCATCTTTTACAATCAATTCATCAATATCAGCTACAGGCTCGGCATCATTCCATTCATGCGCGCACTCAGGGCAGATATACATATCGTTATCAGTATAGGTGTATTCAGACTGGCATTTCGGGCAAGGAGGGAATTGCATATTCATACTCTCAGTAACTTTATCAAAAGAATAAACAGTGGTGATATTTAAACCATCAAGCACCACAAAAGAGAGATAGTATAAGGTGAAAGGAGAATTAAATTATTTTTTCGGATTATTCCTAATTTTGATGTGGTGAAAATGGGAAAAAGGCGAGAAAAGCCTCGCCTGAATGATGAGAAAAAACAACTTGCCCGAAAATTTAGTCGTTAGCCTTTAGCACAGACTTCACAATGGGGATCTTTGCTAAGTTTAAATTGGCGAAAATCCATAGTCATTGCATCAAATAACAATACTTTTCCTGAATTAACTTTCCCATAATTAGCTAATAATTTAATTGTTTCCATTGCTTCTAGCGTACCAATGGTACCAACTAAAGGGGACATAACTCCGGCTTCAACACAAGTTAAGTTATTTTCACCAAATAAACGGCTTAAACAGTGATAACAAGGGGTGCTTTCTTCATAAGTAAAAACAGATAATTGCCCTTCCATGCGGATGGCAGCACCTGAAACCAGTGGTTTTTTCTGTGGTAAACACAGGCGATTAAGCTGTTCACGAATGGCAACGTTATCGGTGCAGTCTAAGACCACATCATGGTGCATGATTAATTCATCAAGTTGAGCATCATCTAGTTGTGCATTGACGGTGTCAATTTGGATATGTGGGTTAATGGCAGCAAGTTGCACTTTAGCTGAATCAACTTTGGGTGTACCAATGGTGGCGTCACGGTGCAAAATTTGCCGTTGCAAGTTAGACAACGACACAGTATCGAAATCCACCAATGTCAGATGACCGACACCGGCAGCAGCAAGGTATTGTGTTGCAGCGCAGCCTAAACCGCCAAGGCCAATAACTAGCACTTTGCCAGCCTTAAGTTTTTCCTGCCCATCGAAATCAAACCCACGGAGGATAATTTGGCGGTTATACCGCAACATTTCCAGATCGCTAAGCTCTTGCACAGTTATTATTCACTTTTTAATAAATAGTTAAACATTTCGACTTCAACCATTTCACCTGCTTCAACACGCCCACGCTCTCGTTCAAGGACAATAAAGCAGTTAGCTAAACTAAATGAACTAAACACGTGTGAGCCTTGGTGACCCGTTGTGGCGACTTGTAACTGTCCTTGCTCATTGGTGCTTAGAATTCCTCGTTGAAAATCTAAACGGCCCGGGCTTTTCTTCAATGTGGTGGTAACTGGAACTTTAAAGCGTAGCGGGGCACGCCATTGGCTGTGCCCTGAAAGACGAGCAATCAGCGGTTGAACCAATTGGTAGAAGGTGAGTGCTGCGGAAACGGGGTTCCCCGGTAGCCCACAAAACCAAGCGTCACTCAGCTTGCCAAATGCAAAGGGTTTTCCTGGTTTTATAGCTAACTTCCAAAAACCAATCGTGCCTAATTCATCCAAAATTTGTTTGGTATAGTCGGCTTCACCCACGGAAACTCCACCACTACTGATCACTAAATCCGCGTGTTGGTTAGCTTCGATAAAGGTTTGTTTGAGTTTTTCTGGCGAGTCCGGTATCACACCTAAATCGAGCACTTCGCAGTTAAGTTTTTCAAGCATCAGACGGACGGTAAAGCGGTTAGTATCATAAATTTGCCCATCTGCTAAAGGAAGGCCGACCGCTTGCAGTTCATCACCCGTTGAAAAAACGGCAACTTTAAGGCGACGATATACGGCGACATCTGCAATACCCAGTGAAGCAATTAAAGGTAGCTGAGCAGTGGTAAGTAAGGTTCCTGCAGGGAACACCGCACTGCCTTGGGCAATATCTTCCCCAGCTTTACGAATATTACTGCCTTGTTTGATGGGGTGGGTGAATATAATCCCTTGCTCGGTTTGTTCTGTAGACTCTTGCATGACAACAGTGTCCACACCTTGTGGAATTGGAGCACCCGTCATAATACGCACGCAGCAACCCGCTTTGAGCTCACCTTCCATCGGGTTGCCAGCAAATGATTTACCTGCCACAGGCATTGGCGTTTTACCATCCCAATCGGCAAAACGTAAGCCATAACCATCCATCGCAGAATTATCAAATGGTGGAACATTGATAGGAGAAATTAGGTCTGTCGCAATGATGCGCTGTGCAGAGGAGGTCAGTGGAATGATTTCTGTATCTGTGACGGTTTTCGTTTGAGATAGTAATTTTTCCAATGCAACATCTAGAGAAATCAAATCGTTAGTATGACACTGATCCATAAATAATGACCCTCATTATTGTTATCTGCCTTGAGGCTTTAAAATGTGTTCGTAATGCATATTATGGCAGAAATCCATTAGTGGGTGAATGAATAGAAATTGATTACAGATAGCTTTTGGTCAGATTTAACCAGTAAGGTGGCATTATCACAAACAAAATTATGCACAGAATGGTTAATGCTTAGGTTATGTATTGTGTTACTTATTGGCGGGTTATTGGTTTTTCACCATTCAAGGTTAAAGGATTGAGAAAAAGTGTGATAAAAATCACGTTATATAAGGTGTTAAACCGTTTAAAGAAAGTAATCATTGGGTGAATGAATTACAGGGGTAAATGCAATTATTTCACGGCAATTATCTATGTTGTGCTGGATTATCTGTACCTGCTGTTTTAGAGTACCGCACACCTGCATTTTATAAAAATAGTAATACCATTTGTGGAGGCTCACATGTCATCTCTGAGTAAAGAGGCCGAATTAGTTCATGCCGCGCTGGAGGCTAGAGGCTTAGAAACGCCTTTACGTATCCAGCCAAAGTCAGGCGACGAACGTAAGAAACTGATTGAAGGGCACATGACAGAGATCATGACGCTGCTGAATTTGGATTTAACCGATGACAGTTTAGCTGATACCCCTCGTCGTATCGCAAAAATGTATGTTGATGAAATTTTTTCAGGGCTTGATTACGCAAACTTTCCAAAAATCACTTTGATTGAAAATAAAATGAAAGTGGATGAAATGGTCACGGTGCGTGATATCACGCTAACAAGTACCTGTGAACACCATTTTGTTACGATCGATGGAAAGGCTACGGTTGCTTATATTCCAAAAGACAAAGTGATTGGTTTATCGAAAATTAATCGCATTGTGCAATTTTTCTCACAACGCCCACAAGTGCAAGAGCGCTTAACTCAGCAAATTTTGGTTGCTTTGCAAACATTATTGGGAACAACAAATGTGGCAGTTTGCATAGATGCGGTGCATTATTGCGTGAAAGCTCGTGGTATTCGTGACGCGACAAGTGCAACAACAACAACGTCACTTGGTGGGTTATTTAAATCAAGCCAAAATACACGGCAAGAATTTTTACGTGCAGTTCGTCACTTATAATTTATGACAACAACGACACCGTCAAGCCGCATTGACCAACTTGACGCTGTTCGTGGTATAGCAATTTTAGGTATTCTGCTAATGAATATCTTTGCATTTGCTTTACCACAAGCAGCGTATTTAAACCCTTACTATACCAATACAACATCCGATTCAGAGGCTTACCTCTGGGGTGTTTTCAATGTCCTTTTTCAAGGTAAAGTTCTCGCGATTTTTTCAATCCTATTTGGGGCAACGCTTGCTTTATTACACTCTCGCTCTCTTCGTTGGAACCAGTGCCGTTTATCTGTTTTAGCCCTATTCGGGGTGATCCATGGGGTTGGTTTTTGGGATGGTGATATTCTGTTGGCTTATGCATTAACCGGCTTGTTAGTGACCTATTTGCTTAATCAATATGATGATAGTTTATTATTGAAAATAGCACTATCAATCTATTTGGTTGGGTTAGTTATTTTGCTCGTGTTGGGAAGTAGTATAGATCCCTCCGGTTTTTGGCAAACCACGGATGAGCAACTGGCATTTGAATATGTGATGCATACCTCGGGGGGAATGGATGGTGTGCTTTATCGGGCGTCAGAGATGCTCAAAATGGTTGAAATGTTGGTTATCCAATATGGCTGGCAATTAGCGGCATTGATGATTATTGGCGCACTGTTAATGAAAAATGGCTGGTTACAAGGGCAATTTAGCGCTCAACACTACCGTAAAATAGCCTACATATTTATCTTGCCATCGATATTGGTCCAAATAGTTTCGCTATACATGCAAAGCCAATTTAATTGGAGTTATTTTTCAACATCAATCATTGGTTACATTATTAATGAGCTAGTTATTCCATTCCAATCTTTAGGATATATCGCTTTGGTGTATGGTTTTTGGGAAAAAATCGCAAATAACAAGGTAATCCATGGGCTGCAATATGTGGGGCGGATGGCGCTGAGTAATTATATTTTGCAAACGCTAATTTGTACCACACTGTTTTACCAATTAGGCTATTTTGGTCAATTCACGCGGGTTGAATTAATTGTCTTGGTTCCCATTATTTGGGGAATAAATGTATTGTTTTCTTATTATTGGCTGATGTTTTTCAGACAAGGCCCACTTGAATGGTGTTGGCGCAAATTAACAGCAAAGTTAATAGGTAGATGAGTATTTATCTACCTATATATCTACTTCAATTTATTGACTTCATCCGGTGAAACCGCCGGATAGCCTTTAATTCCGGCTGGCATTTTAATCGGGGCTGGGATCGATTCTTGTTCACCTAAAAATTTAGGCTCCCGTTTTAAGATATATAAATCTGCCAGAGCGCCTAGCCGCGCAAACACTTCACGCACTCTCACTCTATACATCCCAGAAGGTGTCGGAACCGCTAAACATTGCGCATCAATACCTTTATGTTTGGCGATAAAGACCGCACGTTCACAATGAAAACGCTGGGTAATAATCGTAAAATTATCGGTATCAAACACTTTTTTAGTGCGTACTACGGAGTCTAATGTCCTAAAACCAGCAAAATCGAGCACAATTTTGGAGGCTGGAACCCCTTCTTTAATTAAATCTTTGCGCATGTTGATTGGCTCATTGTAATTATGAGCGCCATTATCACCACTGAGGAGCAAATATTTCACTTTTCCACTGTGGTATGCCTCCGCTGCGCCTTTAATGCGATAGGTATAATAGAGGTTATTAACACCAGAGGCATAATATTTGGATGTGCCGAGTACCATCCCGACATCGCGCGCAGGCAATTTTTCTACATCTTCATAGATATAGGGGGCGGTATCCCAGCTTATCCAGCGATCAAGCAACATTATGGTCGTAAATGCGATCCCTGCAAGAATAATAAGACCAAAAAACAGACGTTTCCTCATGTCCTAGCCTTGATAATAAAGAGTCATAATCCGAAATTGTCAGCCTCAGTAGGCCTGTGTCTCTAGGCTACTTGACTTAAATTAGTGACGCAAGTCGCGTAACGTAAAGTCATGTCAATGTCTGCACACTAATCGAAGTTGACTAATATTAAGCCTAATAATTGAATCAAAATTAATCAGAAATTGGATGAAAAAGGTAAATCACGTTCTCATCAAAGAGTGATTCGCTTCACATCATGGTAGTTTTTATGGAATGAAGCTATATATTATGAAATTTTAATTCTATATTTTTAATTTGAAGTGAAATATTGTTTCTTGACGGTTTCTGTGAATAGCAGATCTTTAATTAGATAGGTGAGGAAAGTATGAAACTAACGACATTATTAGCCGCGAGTGCTGTGTTTGTTACCGCGAGTGTGGCAGCGAAAGAGTACCAAATCAATCATACCGATCAGTTAAAATCACTCAATGATGCGACTAAAAGTACGGAAGTCTGGGAAAAAGCAGAAATATTAACCGATTTTACGTACCCATGGGAAAAGGAAGCGGCTCCCAAAACAGATTTTCGCGCTTTGTGGAGTGATGACGCATTATATTTCCGTTTTATTGCAGATGATAAAGATATTCAGTTAGGTGATAACCCAGATAAAGACCAAGCGGTGTTAGATTCTGACCGAGTCGAACTCTTTTTTGCGACTAGCCCTGAACTAAAACCTTATTACACGGCTGAAATGGACCCGAAAGGACGTACTTTCGATGCAAAAGCTAATTATTACCGTGAAGTTGACCCAAGTTGGAACTGGGAGACATTACAAACCGTGGGTGAAATAACGCCAAATGGTTATGTATTAACGGGAAAAATTGACTTGGATGAATTTACCAAACTTAATTTATGGCAAGACGCAGACAAGCAGACACTAATGTGTGCCATTTTACGTGGGGAGTTCAGCGCGGGTGAACCTAAGCAAGTGCGTAAATGGATTAGCTGGATCAAACCTGATTCTGTTAAACCTGATTTTCATATCCCATCTGCCTTCGGAACCTGTAAGTTCGTAAAATAGAGCTATCGCCGGTGGCTTTCGTCACCGGTATTTTTTCAATACAGACCTATTATTGTGAGAAAGATCATAACCCGCAATTAAGTTGTACAAAATTGCAGTGATTTAAATTGAAATAAAAATTCATTTAATGTATTTTTAAATGAAATTAAATTTCATGAGGGCGTTTTAATGTCTCTAGCCGAAAATACTCTGAGTGACTGCCTACACAATGAATTCAATCAGGAAACACAACAGTTTTCACGGTTGGATACACTCTCGATGGTGAAGGTTATTAACCAAGCAGATAGTACCGTTACAGGGGCCATTCAGGCCGTTCTACCCGCGATTGCCCAAGTGGTTGACGCGATTGCCGGATGCTTAAAACAAGGTGGGCGCTTGTTTTACATTGGGGCGGGAACCAGTGGCAGGCTAGCCGTGTTAGACAGTGCAGAATGCCCACCCACATTTGGCACTTCACCTGAAATGGTGCAGTCGATTATTGCAGGTGGCCAAAATGCCATGCTAAAAGCGGTTGAAAATATTGAGGATTCAGTAGAGTCAGCGATTGAAGAGCTAAAAAAACGCCAACTCTGTGCCAAAGATGTCGTGGTGGGTATTGCAGCCAGCGGACGCACACCATTTACCTTAGCGGGCATTGAATATGCTAATGAAATCGGTGCGTTAACGGTGGCAATTACTACGCGAGGCCGAGGGCTAGTCAGCGAAGTAGCAAAATTGGCGATTGCCCCCGATGTTGGCCCTGAAGTGTTATCAGGTTCGACTCGCATGAAAAGCGGTACTGCGCAAAAAATGATTTTAGGCATGCTAAGTACTTGTGTGATGGGGAAATTAGGCCGTATTCATACTAATTTAATGGTTGATGTTGTTGCGAGTAATATCAAATTACTGCGCCGCGCAGAACGAATTGTAAGTGAGGTCTGCGGTATTGATGAACACACCGCAGCAGAGCTATTGGCACAAGTGGATTATCATCCACGACGCGCAATTTTAATGCATGAGTTACAAATCAACGCACAGCAAGCGACGGACATCGTTCAACAGCATCCAAATACCACATTGGACAGCATGTTAGATACACACCGTTAATAAATGGGGATAGCGTGATGGAAAGCTAGCATATAGCTTAGCCAACACCGGGGGAATAATATGGCTAATAAGATAGAACATCTGGAAGTACTCGCCAGAGAAATAGAAAAATATGCGGGCGGCTTTGAGAACGTGGCAACATTAACTCATTGTATGACGCGTATCCGTTTAGTTTTAAAAGATAATAGCAAATTCGATGCTGAGGCCTTGAAGCAAATTGAAGGCGTAAAAGGCGTGATTTTCAATGGTGAACAGCAACAAGTGATTGTTGGGATGGGAACCGCAGCAAAAGTCTTTTCAGTGATGAACAAACGTATGCAAGGTAGTTCGTCCTCAACAACAGAAACGGCTAAGCCTACAGAAAAAAAAGTGTTCTCGATCCGTCGTACTTTAAATACGTTAGCCGCTATATTTGTCCCTACCATTCCAGCTCTGATTGGTTGCGGTCTTATTATGGGGCTAATCAATATCGTCCGCTTGGTTGCTCCGGGTGTTGTCGACCAATTCCCTGAGTTATTTAAGTTATTAAAATTGATTGGTAGCGCAGTATTTGTTTATCTTTCAATTATGATTGGGGTGAATACCGCGAAAGAGCTTGGTGCTTCCACCTCAATTGGTGCGGTCATGGCTGGGCTACTTTCGATGCCAGGTTTAGCGGATATCACCTTATTTGGCTCGAAATTAGTCCCAGGGAGTGGGGGGATTTTTGCGGTACTGATGGTGGTCGTTTTCTCTTCTAAATTTGAAGTGTGGTTTAGAAGTATCATTAAAGAAAGCTTAGATCTTATCGTGACGCCATTTGTGACCATTTTAGTCTCTGCGATGGTCGCAATTGTGGTGTTCCAACCCGCAGGACATTACTTAAACCAGATTTTGGCTCAAGGGGTTTCTGTCGCTTTATTAAATAGTGGCGGTGGCGCTGTGGCGACTGGCGGTATCTTAGGCGGCAGTTTCTTATTCTTATTACTAACGGGTTTACACCAAGGTTTGATCCCAATTCATGCTGAAATTTTGCAAACTTTTGGCCTGAATTACTTGTTCCCAATTTTAGCGATGGGCGGAATGGGGCAAGTGGGCTCGTGTTTCTGGGTTTATTTAAAAACCAAAAACCAACGTTTGAAAAAAACCTTAGTCGGTGCGTTGCCTGTGGGTATTTTTGGTGTCGGTGAACCGTTATTATTCGGTGTGTCATTGCCATTAGGTAAACCATTCATTGCGGGTTGTATTGGTGGCGCGGCTGGCGGGGCATTAATGGCATTCTTCCATGTCGGGATCATCATTCCTTTTGGAACAGCAGGGTTATCATTAATTCCATTAGTGGGTGATGGCCAAATCCTGGATTTCTTAATTGCTGTTGCAGGTGCATGGATTGTCGGGTTCATTGCCAGTATGATAATAGGCTTCACTGATCCAGAAAAATAATTAGAAGGAAAAGCCATGTCGACACTGACGGTAAAACTGGAAAGCATGCAGACACGCGGTAAAGGCACAGAACAACGTATTGCCACATTTTTGTTGGATAATCGCGAAAGCCTTATTGCGATGAATGCAGCGGAATTGGCACAAGCGGCTGGGGTCAGTAGTGCATCTGTTATCCGCTTTTCACGCCAAATGGGGTACCGTGGCTATCCTGAATTTAAAGTCGATTATTTGTCGGATGAGAAGCAACACAAAGCGGAAAGTTTATACGGTAATCTGAGTCGTCACGATGATACTTCTCAGATTATCGCCAAAACAGGG
Organism: Providencia sp. PROV201; assembly: GCF_028479545.1. NCBI lineage: Bacteria > Pseudomonadati > Pseudomonadota > Gammaproteobacteria > Enterobacterales > Morganellaceae > Providencia > Providencia sp. PROV201. Next base: position 111,826 of record NZ_JAMPNW010000009.1, on the reverse strand, counting down.
CAAATGTTTATTTCGGCTATTGAAAAATCACTGGATTTACTTGAGCCATCTGTCGTAGATACCATCGCGCAAAAAATGTTTCAGGCCAAACGTATCGTGCTGTTTGGTGTCGGGTCTTCAGCCATTGTTGCCAGTGATATTTTCCATAAATTAGTTCGCATTAATAAACACGCACTGTTTAGTTATGATTTGCATGTTCAGCTAAGTTATTCGGCAAATTTGGGGCCGGAAGACCTTGCAATTGCGGTAACAGCGCGTGGAAATACTCAAGAAATCAATAGCATGCTTCGAGCTGCAAAAGAAACAGGTTGCCCGACAGTCGCACTGACGCGGTTTGGTCAAGATGAAGCGATAAAGTTAGCGGACTTCGCCTTGCCTTATTTTTATGATGAGCAACATTCCCAATTAGGCATCATCACCCCCCAAGTGTTACAGATGATTACTTTCGATACATTATTTTTTAAATACCTCACGTTAGCAGATAGTGATGCAAATGAAGCATTACAAAAAGGGCGACGCGCACTGATACAAGGCAAGAGTTAATGATTGTAACGGAGTTAGCGATAGGTGCACTTATTGGGCTGATTATTAGCACAACGGGTGTCGGTGGTGGTGTGATTGTATTACCGATACTGACCTATTTTTTTGGGCTGAATGCATTAGCAGCCGTAGCCACGGCCAATTTCCTTTCGATGCTAATGAAGGTTTCTTCTTCTTATATGCATTTTCGCTTAGGTAATATCCCCTTTAAAGGAGCGCTCATTGTATTAGCGATTATGTTGCCGAGCACCTTTCTTTCTAGTTTGCTTGTGACATGGCTTGGGGGATTACCGGGGTATGAAAAACAAGTCGAGTGGGGTATTAACCTGTTAGTGGCTGCTGCCATTATCTTTTCGCTCTATTTATTTGTTCAGCGAATGTTTTTTGTTTCGATCATCAAACAAGAAGCGGCAAAAGGAGATCAGCTAAAATCCATGGCTGTGCCAGCTGTTCTAGCGGGTGTTGTACTTGGTGCAACTGGAGTTGGTGGTGGGGTGGTTGTTCTCCCAATGTTGTTGCGCTATATGCAACTGAATATTAAGCAAGCAATTGGCACATCGATTTTTGTAACAACTGTGTTGTCTGGCTCTTCTGCTTTGGCCTATGCGCAAGACGGTTATACCGATTTAAAATTGGCGCTGATACTGTGTGCGGGGGCATTGATTGTGATGCCACTGGCTAAATATTTACTGATCCGTTTATCCGAGCGCACTTTCCAATACATTACATTGTTATTAATTACTTGTAGCGCAGTTATGATGACAATGAATTTATTCACTTTCTAGATTTATGTCCTATTATTGGCGGCATCAATAATAGGACTGCTCTCTTACCAAAAACAGTATTTTTTATCGCTGATTAAGTTCTTTTGCCATTTCTTGGTAAATAAACTGGCGCTCATAGTTTAGGTCTTCGTCTTGTAAGGAAGAAAACTGGCTGAGTGTCATGGCCAGTAAGGTGGCAGCTATAAGTACAATTAAGCCACTAGAAAGCAGTTTTGCCCGAAATGTTGCTTGTGGCGCAAGCACAAAAGCACCGCTAATAACCGCACCAAGTACAGCACCACCAATATGAGCAGCGTTATCAATACCTGACTGCAAACCATTGATGAGAGTTAGCGCAATCATCCCAATAATATTATATAGCGGGCGTTTTAATTGGTTGCGTTCTTCAAGAGAGAGACTCGGGTTATTAATTCTTTTTAATAAATCAATTACAGAAGCGGCAGCTAACCCCATAATAGCGCCAGATGCGCCAATACCCACGGTAATATACACTGTGTTATCAGGTAAATATAAACTATTCCACGCATTCATCGATGCACGGTTCGCTACTGCATTAATGGCTTCACTGTATTGCCAATAAGCACTAAAAAATGCCGCGCCAATACCTGAAAATAGGTATATCGCGAGCATCCTAAATTTCCCATAGGTACGTTCGCATTCAATCCCAATAACAAACAAAGCCAACGTATTCAAAGCAAGGTGCATACCACCTGAGTGCAATACCATACTGACTGGATAGCGCCACCAATCCCCCGTTAATGAAAGTTGGTAAACATTGGCACCAAATAGCAATAAGTTATTTTCTTGGGAATCGAGTGGGGCGGCATAATTGAGCTGGTAAAAATAAACAACAATATTCAGCGCTGCAATAAAAAGTGTTAGAGCTATTGCCCATAGGGAAAACTTAGGTTTCTGTGGAATAGCAGCATTGAGGTCGCCAGTCATGTCAATATCCTATTAATCAGCCATGGCCGTTATCTTAAATAAGTGATTTGTTTAGCGCAATTTATCATTATCTGAGAAAACAGACATTCGTTTTTCGGGAGCTATAAAAAACAAAAAAGGAGCTCTAAAGAGCCCCTTTCAATCAATACCGTTATGACAAATTAAAACGAAGTACGTTTATAAGTACGGTACTCAGGCTTCCAGAAATTACGTTCAATGGCTTCATCAAGAGCGCTATCCGATGTGACGGTTGCCACACCTTGAACTTGTGCTTCTTTGGCAACTTGTTTAGCAATAATGCGAGAAACATCTTGGATATCAGATAGCAGAGGCAATAGCGCACCTTCACCATTTTTAGCAAGAGGTGAACAGCTGGCGAGAGCGCGGCTGGCGGCCATTAACATGCCATCAGTAACGCGTTTAGCACCAGAGGCGATCACACCAAGACCGATACCCGGGAAGATATAGGAGTTGTTACATTGTGCAATTGGGAACACTTGCTCTTTGTAAGATACTGGGCTAAATGGACTTCCTGTTGCGACCAATGCTTTTCCATCAGTCCAATTGATAATATCTTCTGGGCGAGCTTCAACACGTGACGTTGGGTTCGATAATGGCATCACGATAGGGCGTTCACAGTGCTTATGCATCTCTTTAATGATTTCTTCTGTGAATAACCCAGCTTGGCCAGACACACCAATCAATATGGTTGGTTTGGCATTGCGTACGACATCTAACAGTGAAATTGAGTCACTGTTAACATCCCAGCTGGCTAAATTCTCACTGTTTTGCGTTAACTTAGCTTGGAAATCGAGTAAATTAGGCAGTTTATCGGTTAATAAACCAAAGCGGTCAACCATATAAATGCGTGAACGCGCTTCTTCGTCGCTCAAGCCTTCGGATTTCATCTGGGCGATGATTTGCTCTGCAATACCGCAACCTGCGGAACCGGCACCCAAGAAAGTCACGCGTTGGTCGCTTAGCTTACTGCCTGCTGCATGGCTGGCGGCAATTAAGCTACCTAATGCAACGGATGCAGTGCCTTGAATATCATCATTAAAACAGCAAAGCTCATCACGGTAGCGGGTTAATAAAGGCATCGCATTTTTCTGGGCGAAGTCTTCAAATTGGAGCAATACGTTTGGCCAACGGCGTTTTACTGCTTGGACAAATTCATCAAGGAATTCGTTGTATTCATCACCAGTAATACGTGGGTGGCGCCATCCCATATATAGAGGGTCATTCAGGCGCTGTGGGTTGTTGGTTCCTACATCAATAACAATAGGCAAAGTATAAGCAGGGCTGATACCCCCACAAGCGGTATAGAGAGAGAGTTTCCCAATTGGGATACCCATACCGCCGATACCTTGGTCACCAAGGCCTAAAATACGTTCGCCATCGGTAACAACAATCACTTTCACATTTTGTTTGGTGGCGTTTTGTAGCATGTCGTCGATGTATTCACGGTTTGGATAAGAAATAAATAAACCACGTGCACGACGATAAATGTCAGAGAAATGCTCACAAGCTTCACCCACGGTTGGGGTATAGATAATTGGCATTACTTCTGTCAGGTGGGCATCTATAAGGCGATAAAATAAGGTTTCGTTGGTATCTTGAATATTTCGCAGATAAATATGTTTATCAATATCTGATTTAAAATCAATCAATTGACGGTAGGCACGTTCAACTTGTTCTTCGATGGTTTCAACTTGTTCAGGAAGTAAACCATGCAAGTTAAAATTTGCACGCTCTTCTTCGGTGAAGGCGCTTCCTTTATTCAGCAAAGGGAATTCAAGCAAAATTGGGCCAGCGTAGGGTATATAGAGAGGGCGTTTTGTTTCGTACTCATGTTCCATGAAATATCACTCTTCGGACGATTAATCAACAAAGTCAGGGTAGATCCTAAGCTAAACAGCAAATATGTACAGTAAATAATGATAAAAAAGCGTTAAAAAATTTACTGAAAAATATTGTGCATATGATAAGGAGTTTATGCGAGAAAGGGAATGAAAGCCGATAACAGCATACTCATTACGGTAGGTAGATCACGCTTAGTCAAATGACGAATGTCTCATCGCTATTTTTACGTTTTCAAACGTTAGTTTAGCTTTGTAGCGGGTTCAATTTTTTCATGTTTTTTTCTTATTTTTAACTAGTTACAAAGAGAAAAAACGGATTCACTGTAAGTTAAATTATATTTTCAAATATCATATATTGCTGCAACTTTTAAATTTATATAGGTTAAAAACTTATTTTTATATTTCAATGTTTATTAAGGAATATTATGTGGCTAATTAATATCGCGTTAAGAGATAAGCGTATTTATATATTAATTATTATGGCATTTCTAGGAGGAATGAATCACTCAAGAGCAGACTATAACCCAATAGAAACACTAAGGAATATTGACAACTATTTTTATGAAAACAAATATGGCACATCAATTTTTGGTCGAGTTATAACAGACTATTTTTATTTGGTGATGAAGGAAAATAAGAAAATAATCAATAACGCATTGATAGAGAAAATAAATTATGACCATGCATTAGAAATGCTTCAAGTATTAAAGCGAAAAGAGAGGAAACAACGTACAGGTGAAAAAGTCTCTCATGATATGACTTATAAAGAAGCCGATGAATTACATTATCTGGTTATGTTGCGTAATAAAATACCGGAAGAAGCTTGGGTTTTAGGTGTGGCATTTTCTGTATTAGATAAAAAAGAAAAAGAACATTATTGGCAAAAAATTATGGCGGCTTCTGGATACCGCGGTCATGAATTATCGGTAATATACAGTTTGATGAAAGTGATATTAGAAAAGGAAAAGAAGGCGACTAAGAAACAAAAAGTTATTATTAATAAATGGTATGAGCGAATGAGTAAAATATTGATTTCTGCTAAATCATAGTTTTAATTTAAATAATTTCTATAATTAAATATTATATAAGTATCAAGATGCCAATTATTATGAAATTATATTTTGGTTTGATTCTACCATTATTGTTATTCTCCTGCATTGTTAATGGCGAGAACCGCCTCGGTTTTGTTTGTGGGCAGTTTAATAGGAATATTATCGAAGTTCCTAGTAAGTATGTTTTTCCATTTGCTGAATATGAAGGATATAGCTATTTTGAACCAAGGTTTGTTGAAAACAAAAAAGGGTGTGAGGCTAATTTTAGAATTCTGCCAATGAGGATGTCATGGCCAGACTTAAAACCATTTAGTGAAGTCAGTCATGATGTTAAAATGATAGAAGTCTATGTTGAGCCATTAAATGGAGACCCTGAAAAATATTTTAGTCATAAGAAAAATATATATCTAAATATGGGGGTTATTAAAAGGAAAGGTGAACTATATTATGATGAAGAATTAGAGTTGTATTTTAATGAGGTTTTTATTGAGTCTAAACATATTAATGGTAATAAAGTTTATGTCAATATAATAAAGTATGGTTACTATTGGGATGAAGATAATGGTGAAGTTAATGTTTTAATGGAGTGTTCATGGAGACAGTTAGATGATAGTTATCGGCGTTGTAAATTATTATCATTAATGCCTGAATTTGGTCTTAAATATAGTGTTGCATTTGAATTTTCAAATCTTGTTAATTGGGACGCTATTCAAGACAAGGTCAGACTATTTTTATCTGAATATATTAAAAATTAGGAACTAAAAATATGAATGGTCGTGATCGTAGGCAGGGAGACTTAGAATTAATATCAATAGATTTATCTAATGTTGCCCGAATTTTAATAGTTAGTAAAAATCCAGAGCTTATGTATGGTTAGTTTATTTTAATAGGTGTAAGTATGAGATTTGAACTAATAATTAGTTATATAATTAAATTTACAGTTAATTGTCTTATGCTATTAAGCGCAATAAATAGTTACGCTGATAATCGTCCAGGTTTTGTCTGTGGTCAGTTTAACGGCACGGTTATAGAAGTTCCTGAAAAGTATGCTTTTTCATTTGCTGAATATGAAGGGTATAGCTATTTTGATCCAAGGTTTATTGAAAATAAAGAAGGATGTGATGCTAATTTTAGAGAATTAACATTAATAACGCATTGGCCTTATATGACAAGTGTTGATTTTAAAAAAAATCTCCATTTTGGAATGGAAGAAAAAACAATAAAAATTATATTGAGGCCAATTGGAAAGAAAGATTACTCATTAACACAAAAAATGAGTAATTATTTAAATGCATCATATTTAGGAAAGAGAAGTCATATATTATATGACGATGATTCTGACCTTCAATATGTTGAATATTTTGATGATTATAACGTATCTGAAAGGTTATATAGTGGAAAAAAAACTCAAAAGAAAAGATCTTTTTTTTGGTTCGAAAAAGAAAATGAAGTTATTGCTATCTTAGAATGCTTATGGCTACCATTGGAAAATAAATATTCAAGTTGTAATATGAGTTTTTCAATATTAGAAAAAGGTATACTTGCAGAGATTAAATTTGGTTTTGATAAGTATAACCAATGGAGGGATATAATGAATGAAGTTAAGGTTTTTGTCTTCGGTTTTATTAAGGATGAATATTATGAGTAAAGGTATGGCTAGTTTTTCAATTAATTATAATGATATCGCAAGTTTAAATGTTATTTTATTAGAAAGTAAATTTGCAAATTCTATGGGCGAAGAAAATTTTTCAAGTATACCTAGTGAGGATATTTTTATAATTTAAAATATATTTATTTATTTCAACAGGTGCAAGTATGAAATTTGAAATGATAATTAATTATCTAATTAAATTTACAGTTAATTGTCTTGTGTTATTGATTTCCATAAATAGTTTCGCTGGTAATCGCCCCGGTTTTGTCTGTGGGCAGTTTAATAAGAATATTATAGAAGTTCCTGGCGAGTATGTTTTTCCATTTGCTGAATATGAAGGGTATAGCTATTTTGACCCAAGGTTTATTGAAAATAAAAAAGGGTGTGAGGCTAATTTTAGAGTGCTGCCAATGAGGATGTCATGGTCTAATTTGAAACCATCTAATGAGGTAAGTAATGATGTTAAAATTATAGAAGTTTATGCTGAACCATTAAAAGGAAACCCTGAAAAATATTTGAGTTATAGAAAACACGTGTATTTAGATATGGGGTACCTCAAAAGAAAGGGGGAGTTATATTATGATGAAGAGTTGGATCTTTATTTTACTGAAGTGACTGTAACAATACGAAGAAGTATTGGTCATAAAGATGATATGTATTTTAATAAAAAAGGATATTATTGGAAGGAAATTAATAATGAAGTAATTTTTTTAATTGAGTGTGAATGGTTACCAATTGATGAGAAGTATCATAAGTGTTTTCAATATTTTTTGATTCCAGAAATAGGAACTAAGGTTAAATTTTATTTTGATGCTAAAGAATTATCTAATAGCAATATAATGAGGGAAAAAATACGCATTTTTTTACTCGACCATGTTAAAAATTAGGAGATAATATGAGAGCTCAAGAAATTAGAAAGGGTGATTTAAAGTTAACTCGTAGTGATGTTTCTAATGCAATTAAAATTTTATACGTAACCAAAGAACCAAAGTTGATGTATGAATATTTGGAAAGTAAAGGAGACCGATATGCTAAATTAGCTAATAGTGTGGTTAAAGGTGATTCTCTTTCAGGTGCTTTTGCGCTTAATTATTTAGATGAAGCTATTTTAGAGCATATTGGAGTGCAAGATGAGTTTATAATTGAGCGTATTCGCTATGATATGGCAATAGCTTATGTTCAAACCCTAAAAAATAGATTTGAAGATGGAAAGGATGTAATCTATGGTGATATAAATCACATAGAGGCTAAATTATTTCATAGTAGTGTATTTTCTTATTATAATCTTCCTTCTGATGCATGGACTTTAGAACCTGTATTTTTTGTGTTACCTAGAGAACAAAGAGAGAGTTATTGGCAGAGAGCTTTAAATTCTGTAGGTGATATAGAAAGTGAAATATTATTAAGTATAAATACTAAAGATATAATGTTTAGAGCATTATATGAAGCTCCAGCGCATATGCAGCCTAAAATACATAGTTGGACTAAACGAGTTCTGGATATTGATAATGTAGTAGATGGCGTGGTGGTTACAGCCAAGAAATCTTATCAAAATATTATATCTCATATAGAAGAAGATAATATGGATAGAATAAATACAATTATTTATAATACAGGAAACCCTTTAATTGATAGAGGAACAGAGCGTTTTTCATTTTGGGATTATCCTTCACAACATTTAGAATCATTTCAAGTACAAACAGATTGGCGTGGCCAAACGGAATTTACACATAAAAATCTATTGTCTGAATATTATTTAGAAAGACCTGACTATATATTACCAGAAACAGGCTTATTTGATTCACCATCAGTTAATTATCAACCAGATGTTGCTCATTATGATCGTATGATTGATGATTTAAGGGGAAATATGCCATCAATAAACAACAAGTCAACACCTCCAATTAAGTATCCACACAATATGGTAGATAAATCGATATTGGAAAGCACTTATCCAAAATCCGAACCGAATAGACAATTAGCACCTCGTACAACAAACCTACTTGATAGGTTTAAGGATAATGAAACACCAACAAATTATTATCTAGAACGCCCGAGTGTTGTTCTTCCGGGAACGCCAGGATTTAAAGACTTCCCTACAGATACCATAAGAAATAACCATCATTTTGAAAATATGATTGGCCAGTTAAGAGACAATATGTCATCAATGAACAATTCAATGGACTCATTTGAAGATAAATACTCAATACCCTCAATGCCAAGTATACCTGAATTTAGTTATAGTGGTTATTCTTCTGGAGGATCTTTTAGTTTTAATTAATATTTAAAAAGTCTACTTATAATAAAATAAATTATTTTAGTTATTAGTAAACGAATGGTGATTACTGATGTTTGTTTTTATGTGGGCAATGTGTTTTTTACATAATTGATTTTTAAGATTGTTGGTTTCTAACTTTATGAATAACAAGGATGTATATGAATTATAAATTAATATTTTTGCTTTCAGTTTTTCTTCTCAGTGCTTGCCAAAATCCTCAAGGAAATAATGTAAAATATAATAAAAAGAATATAATTAGTTTTTGTGAAACAAAAGGTGTTAAAACGCCACGTCTTTTCTTTATGCTACAGATGTTATACTTTTCTGAATCTAAGAATTTAATATTTGATAGAAAAAAATTAGTCATTTTTAAGGGTGAAAAAGATAATAACCCAATATTAGAATTCTTAAAGTATCCAAAGGAAGCATTTGTAAGAAAATTTGGCTATGAAGAAGCTATGGTTTTTTATCGTGAGAATTTGAATGAGATGGGAATGCCATACAATGCTTGGATTTTGGCAGATGTTCTGGATGTTGTTAATGAGAGAAACAAAGAGACACTATGGCAACAGTTCATTTTTGTGATGAATAACAACGATCCTGCGAAGGAAGCTAAATTATTCATGGTGCTTTGGTATGCAATGGTAAGGGAGGCTTCCAAACCACCATCAGACAAGCAAATTAAAAGCAAAAGATGGCTGGAGAAAATGAGGCGGATTGCTTTAGTTAATAAGCTAGAGAGAAAGTTAGATTTTATGTTTGAAGAAATGATTAATGATTCAAAGTTTTATAATAAAAGTCGAAAGGAATTATAATGATATCTTTTAAATCCAAATCTAAATCTATTATTACATTAATTTTTATTTTTATAATTTTATCATGTTTAAGCCTTTTAAATAAAGGTCATGCTTTTACTGATAAAGACAATATTCAAAAGGTTAATAATTCGGATGATAAATATCTCAGTATTTTTATTTATCTAGAAAAAGAGTTTTTAAATAATCATATGAAGGCACGGGGTGAGTCATTTACCAGTGAAAAACGGAGTCGGTATCAAAAAGAAGTGAAATTAGCATATGGACGAATTATGAAAAATCGCAAAGAAAGTGATAACATCCCAATTGGTGATATTACACATCAAGAATTTATTCAAATAAAAAAAGAAGCGATGTTAAATTCAGGAATTCCTTATGAAGGTTGGTTGTTCAAAGATGTATTTGAAGTATTATCTATAGATAAACAGAATAAAATCATAGGGAAACTATTAAATAGTTTTTCTAATAAATCACGTAATGGTGAATCAGCGTTATTTGCTAGCATTTGGTTAGACATGAAAGAAGAAGCCGCGCAATCTGCATCGATAAAACAGCAACAAAGCCAAGCTTGGCTAGAAAAAATGCGGAAGATCCCTTTAGTTATTACATTAGAAGAGACGATAAATGAAACAGAGAAATTGTTTAATGAATTCACTTACTAGGGCATATATTAATCAAAACTAGTGAGTCCTATTATGGATGGCCACTTTGCAGGTAAATGGTTTTGTGAACAAGATTAAAGTTCTAATAGCAACTATACGGTTATTACTGTTTATTCAAGCTCCCAGCAATAACCGTTATATTTAAATAAATATAAAATTAATCTAAATAAGCTAATTCAATATTTTGGCAACCCAGTGCCTGTAATGTATTTTCGGTAACATACCAATGTTTGATAATTGCATCTTGCTTTTCAACAAACTTAGCTTGGTCGATGGCGTGAATATCTTTACCTGCAAGGTTAATCATAATTAAAGCGGCTTGCAGTGGCGGTAAACTTGGGTTGAATGCGGCATTTTCTGCGTAGCGGCCTGTAAACAGTGAGCCATCTTTTAACTGTAACGCAATACCTGAATGAGATTGACTATAAGGTGCATGAGATTGGTTTGCAGCCTCAATTGCGGCACTTAATAACCGGTCACGGCTTTGGTTTTTATAGCCATGGTCAACAGGGTCGAGTAGTAAAGTAGTAATGTTTAAGTCAGACGGCCCAAATGAGTCGGGTAAATAGTGGTGTAGTACTGCGGGTGTGCGGCCTGGTAAATTCACCATAATTTTACCACCTTCACGTAATTCATTCATAAATTGGCGGCAGTGGCCACAAGGTGTGTAATTCACGGTAATTGAGGTAATCTGCGTTTCACCTTTCATCCAAGAGTGTGTCACTGCACACTGTTCTGCATGGATCACTTGGCCCATTGATACATGGCTAAATTCCATATTGGCACCAAAATACAAGTTACCACTTGCCCCACGAGCGATTGCACCCACGTTAAAATGGGAAATAGGCGTAACGGCATAGGCAGCAGCGAAAGGCAATAATGCAAAGGCTAACTCAGCGTCGTCTACACTTGTTTCAGCTTTAATCTGTTCAACTTGCTCAGCCGTTAACACGCCTTGGAAATCAGATTTATCAATGATAGGTCTAAGTACTGACTGTAACTTTTCTGGAAGCTCGGCCCAAGCGGCCTTAAATCTTGAATGCATGAGTTACTCTCCCTATTTAATTGTTTTTATTCTATTCAATAACACGTAGAACTATATGTGATCATTATCACTATTTTAAATGAAATGTATGAAACATATTCTTTTGTTGTGAGATATATCTCATGTTTTATCAGTGTGTGAATGAGTAAGAGGCTAATGGACTCCTCTTACTCATATGCTTGATTTTTGGCTCAGTGAATTAAGCTTAGCTAAAAAGGTGTAAAATGACAGGAAATACAAATGGGGCAATAAGTGAGGTGATAACCCCACAGGTCATTAATGCAAGGGAACTATAAGCACCTTCAATGTAATTCACTTCGGCACAGCGGGCAGTGCCTAGGGCGTGGGAAGCAGTTCCCATCGCGAGCCCTCTTGAGGCGTGGGTTCGTACACGCAGTACATCAAATAAGCTATGGCCAAACATGGCGCCTAAGATCCCAACAAACAACACGCAAGCGGCACTAATCGCAGGGATCCCACCAACAGAATCAGCGACAGCCATCGCAATAGGGGTAGTTACCGATTTAGGTAAAATAGAACCCGCTATATCCGGGGTTGCCCCCAACCATAATGCGATGGCAGCACCGCTGAACATGGCCACTAAACTACCTGCAAAACAAATGCTTAATAAAGATTTCCACTGGGCTCGAATTTGGTGCATTTGTTCGTAAAGTGGAAAAGCGAGCGCAACGACTGCGGGTTGTAGTAAATCATTGAGTATTTTGCTACCTGCAAAATAGTGCTCATAAGAAGTATTTGTGACGACCAATAGTGCAATCAATACCGCAATAGTAATTAATAGTGGGTTTAAAATCGGTAACTTAAATGTGGTCGACAACTTACGAGCCAAATAAAACACCACAATAGTCAGCGGCAATGACCACCAAATATGTTCTAACATTATTCATTCCCCTTAGTTTTATCATTATTAATGACCGAAGAAATTGGGTCTTCGGGGGGTAAAGGAACGTCATCAGGTTGAGCCCCAACGACAGGGCGTTCCTTATGAATATAGTTGGAACTGATGGCGACAACGACCATAACGATTAAGGTACTAACCACACAGGAAACGATAATAGGAACCATTTGTTGGCTAATTAATTCATAGTAATTCATTATGCCAACACCAATAGGAACAAACAGGATGGTCATGTTTTTCAACAAAATGCTGCAACCGGGTTGTGCCCACTTCGCGGGGATAATTTGTAACGCAAGCAATATGAATAAAATTAACATGCCGACAATGCTGCCGGGGATGGAGAATGGAAGTAGTGTTGAGATAAGGTTTCCAATAATCAGGCAAAGGTAGAGTATTGCGAAAGCTCGCAAATACTGCCATCCCGTTATCAGTACCTGTTTAAATGACATGAGATTGGTCCTGTAATGTAATATCTATTCATCATACAATTAACTTTATTATTGTGCTACCGATCACAATAAAAAGCCAATAAAAAATGGAGAGTCTTTAACCCTCCATTTTTGATGAATAGCAACTCAATTTAATGCGTTGTTATTTAACTTGCATACCGGGCTGTGCGCCACTGTCAGGGCTGAGTAAGAAGATATCTTTACCGCCAGGGCCAGCAGCCATTACCATGCCTTCAGAAACACCGAAACGCATTTTACGTGGTGCGAGGTTGGCAACCATCACCGTCAAACGACCTTCTAATGCTTTAGGGTCTGGATAAGCGGAGCTAATGCCAGAAAATACTTGGCGCGTTTCACCGCCAATATCCAATTGTAATTTCAGCAGCTTGTCTGAACCTTCAACAAAATCAGCTTGCTTGATTAATGCAATTCGCAGGTCAATTTTCGCAAAATCATCAAAAGTGATGGTTTCTTGAATTGGGTCGTCAGCGAGTGGCCCTGTAAGTTGTTGTACTGGTTTAATGCTCTCTTTTGAAGCTTCAACCATTGCATCCACTTTTGCCATTTCAATGCGGTTAAACAGCGCTTTGAACGGGGCGACGCTGTGGTTCAATAATGGGGTACTAATCGCATCCCATGACAGTTCACTATTTAAGAAGGCTTCAGCACGCTCAGTGAGGCCGGGTAAAACAGGTTTCAGGTAAGTCATTAGAACACGGAACAAATTAATGCCCATTGAGCAAATATCTTGCAGTTCTTGATCTTTACCTTCTTGTTTTGCCACAACCCAAGGGGCTTTTTCATCAACATAGCGGTTTGCGATATCGGCTAATGCCATAATTTCACGGATCGCTTTGTTATACTCACGATTGCTGAAATCTTCGCCAATAACGTTAGCAGCATCAATAAATTGTTGGTATAGCTCAGGCTCAGCCAGATTTGCCGATAATTTGCCATTGAAGCGTTTAGCAATAAAGCCCGCATTACGTGATGCCAAGTTAACCACTTTATTGACGATGTCGCTGTTGACGCGCTGTACGAAATCTTCCAAATTGAAATCGATATCATCAATACGAGAAGACAGTTTTGCGGCATAGTAATAGCGCAAGCAGTCAGCATCTAAATGATCTAAATACGAACGGGCGGTAATGAATGTTCCGCGAGATTTAGACATTTTTGCACCGTTGACGGTGACATAACCATGCACAAATAGATTTGTCGGTTTACGGTACTGGCTACCTTCTAACATAGCGGGCCAGAACAGGCTGTGGAAATAGACGATATCTTTACCAATGAAATGATAAAGGTCAGTTTTCGAATCTTTATTCCAAAACTCGTCAAAGTCGAGGTCGCCGCGTTTGTCACACAGGTTTTTAAAGGAGCCCATGTAACCGATAGGGGCATCTAACCAGACATAGAAATATTTACCTGGCGCATCTGGAATTTCAAAACCGAAATAAGGTGCATCACGGGTGATATCCCATTGTTGTAGGCCTGATTCGAACCATTCTTGCATTTTGTTGGCGACTTGTTCTTGTAATGCGCCTGAGCGAGTCCACGCTTGAAGCATGTCGCTAAATGCAGGAAGATCAAAGAAAAAGTGTTCTGAATCACGCATGACAGGTGTGGCGCCAGAAATCACTGAACGTGGGTTAATCAGCTCTGTTGGGCTATAGGTTGCGCTACACACTTCACAGTTATCACCGTATTGATCTTCGGCTTTACATTTTGGACAAGTGCCTTTAACGAAGCGATCCGGTAAAAACATGCCTTTTTCTGGGTCGAAAAGCTGTGAAATAGTGCGGTTTTTAATAAAACCGTTATTTTTTAGTTTCCCGTAAATCAGCTCTGATAAAACTTTGTTTTCTTCACTGTGTGTGGAGTGGTAGTTATCATAACTAATGGCGAAACCAGCAAAATCGTTCTGATGCTCTTGATTCACTGCCGCAATCATCTCTTCTGGCGTTACGCCAAGCTGTTGAGCTTTAAGCATGATTGGCGTTCCGTGCGCGTCATCGGCACAGATAAAGTGAACCTCTTTGCCGCGCATTCGCTGATAACGGACCCAAATATCAGCCTGAATGTGTTCCAGGATATGACCAAGATGGATTGAACCGTTAGCATAGGGTAACGCACAGGTTACCAGTAATTTATTCGCGACTTGAGACATAGTAACTTTCTTACTTCCATTATTTGAAAAGGGTCTTTGATGTTAACCGATCAAAACCATCGCTGCTAGGGGTATAAAATATTAATTGGAAATTTGTTTGAAAAAGAATTTTTACCTCTTCGTGGCTTTTCCTATCTCGATATAATAACTTTCTTCTTGTTCTCTGTTATGATTAATCTCAGTCAAAGTATATCCGCCCAATTTTCTGTAACTTATTCTAGGATATACATAGTTCAAAAATATAAATAAAGGAGCCGGGATGAACGATAAATCCCCCGAGCAGAACAAACCAGAACTGCTGACTGAACAAGTCTCCAAAGTTTTGGCTTCATTTACACACCCAACACTGCAACGTAATTTGGTTTCTATCAAAGCGTTACATCATTGTGCAATGTTGGACAACGTGCTGCATGTCGAATTAGTAATGCCATTCGTTTGGAAAGGGCCGTTTCAAACTTTAATTAGTGAAAAAACCGCTGAATTAAAGCAACAAACAGGGGCTCATGCTGTTGAATGGAAACTGCGCCATGATATCACCACATTAAAACGTGCGAATGATTTGCCGGGTATTAATGGTGTTCGTAATATCTTAGCCGTCAGTTCAGGTAAAGGTGGTGTTGGTAAATCCAGTACTTCTGTGAACTTAGCGCTCGCGCTGGCGCAAGAAGGGGCAAAAGTCGGTATCTTGGATGCGGATATTTACGGCCCATCAATTCCAAACATGTTAGGCACTACCTTAGAGCGCCCAACCTCTCCAGATGGTCAGCACATGGCGCCAATTATGGCGTATGGCTTGGCAACCAACTCCATCGGTTACTTAGTAACGGATGACAACGCCATGGTTTGGCGTGGCCCAATGGCAAGTAAAGCATTAATGCAAATGCTACAGGACACGTTATGGCCTGATTTGGATTACTTAGTTATCGATATGCCACCAGGAACAGGTGACATCCAATTAACACTTTCCCAAAACATCCCTGTAACAGGGGCGGTGGTGGTGACAACACCACAAGATATCGCCTTGGTTGATGCCATGAAAGGCATCGTGATGTTTAAGAAAGTCAATGTCCCAGTACTGGGTGTCGTTGAAAACATGAGCGCGCATATTTGCAGTAATTGTGGCCATGTTGAGCCAATTTTCGGTACCGGTGGTGCTGAGAAATTAGCCGAGAAATACCATACTAAATTATTGGGGCAGGTGCCTCTGCATATCTCTTTACGTGAAGACCTTGACCGTGGCCAGCCTACTGTCATGCGTGATCCAGAAGGTGAATTTGCAGATATCTACCGTGAAATTGCTTCAGGTATTTCAGCCTTGATGTATTGGGAAGGGGATAAGATCCCAACAGAAATTTCTTTCCGTGCCGTTTAACTGGTTGCAGCTTAATTAGTTATAGAGCAAAAAGGCTATTTAGTTTTACCACTAGATAGCCTTATTTATTGTTGATGCTTTTCTTTACTAAACACGTTTCTTTTAATCTTCTATTTTTCTGAATTGTTCGTGGAACATTTCTTTATTGAGTCATGTTCGCGTAGAATAGCCACATCTTTTATTTAATCAGTTTTCTTTCTACGGGTAACCCGAAAAGGTGACTATGAAATTTTTAATTTTTATTGTTGTCGTGGTGCTGATCGTTATTTATTTTTATAACCGTATCGTTGCATTGCGAGAAGCTGTTATTTCGAGTGAAACAGAGATTTCAGTTCAATTAGATCGTCGTGGAAAAGTATTTGATAGCTTATTAGCAACAGTTAAAAAATATTTAAGCCATGAAACCGAAGTGTTCAGTAAAATTACTGAGCTACGGACGCAAGCACAAAATGCGACAGGGGATAAAGCCCGTGAAGCCGAAGATGCGCTTTCAAAAATGGTGACAAGTGGGGCGATTAATGTCGCAGTTGAAGCTTATCCTGAGCTAAAATCTGATGCCATTATGGCAAATTTACAAGAAGAAATTGTTTCTTCAGAAAATAAATTGTCATTTGCTAAACGTGGTTATAACCGTTCATTAGAAACTTATAATGCGTATATTGCTTCTATGCCAGCAGCGCTAATTGTTGGCATTATTCCTAGCTTAAAAATTTCAAAGGAATATTGGCGTCTTGATGAAGAAACCATTAAGACTGAGGAATCTCGTCGTATTAATTTCGATTAAAAAGCGCTTAGCCTTTGAAGTGATAAATCATCGGAATGCCTTATGGTGTTCCGATATTTTATGAGCGGTAGATAACAGGTCACATTATGGATTTTAGAAACGTCATTCGTAAAAATAATATTCGTACACGTTTGGTGGTGATGAGCTATATTTTTTTAATGCTAATCATTGGCTTACTGGCTGATGTTGCAACGCATCCAAATGAGCAATTGGATTTAGTCGATAATGCAATGATGTTTGTGACATTCCATGAATTACCTATCGCTACTTTTATTGTTTTAGGCTTAACTTTCCTTGGGTTAGTTTATATTCATTTTAGAGGCCATAAAATGATGTTAGCAGGGATGAATGCCAGAGAAATCACCCAAGAAAATGCGAACAGTCCCCAAGAGAAGCAACTTTTCAATATTATTGAAGAATTAAGTTTAAGTGCCAGTTTAGGCTATATTCCCCGTTTATATATTTTAGAAACGGATGAACCGAATGCTTTTGCCGCAGGATGGAATAATCGAAATGCACTTGTGGGAGTGACAAGAGGCTTATTGCAAACGCTTAATCGACAAGAGGTTCAAGCGGTTCTTGCTCATGAAGTTGGCCATATTATTCATGGTGATTCGAAATTAACCTTGTATGTTGGCATTTTGGCCAACGTGATTTTAACCGTGACTAATTTATTTAGTCAGATTTTTATTCGTACGGCAGGGCGCAGCCGCAATAATGCCGCGAATAAAGCGCAAATGATCCTATTAGTTCTGAATTTTGTTTTACCGTGGATAACACAAATCCTCTATTTTTATTTATCTCGTACCCGTGAATATATGGCAGATGCCGCAGCGGTGGATTTGACCTCAGATAACCAAGCCATGATAAGCGCACTGAAAAAAATCTCAGGTAACCATGAAACCCATGAATATGATAACAGCACGACTGGGCAAGCTTACCGAAAAGCCGCTTATATTTTTAATAAAGGGGATTCTGTGTTTTCAACCCACCCCTCGATTGAAAATCGCATTGCAGTATTAGAAGGAAAAAAACAGTTTTAGTGTATAAATGACATTTTGTACGCTTTGATTTACGGCATTTCCTCTCAAATGGGTGTTTTTTTAGCGAACTTTGTTGAGGTATGCTGGAACAACACGCCATTACCCCCTATAATTCCGCCAACATGACATTTTACTGTTGTGTATTTTCATTTCTAATATTCAACCAGGTTATCATTTTATGACTGACATAGCGCATCACTGTACCATTGTAGGTATATCGGGAGCCTCTGCATCTGGCAAAAGCTTAATTGCAAGCACGTTATACCGTGAGTTAAGAGAACAGGTCGGTGATCATAATATCGGTGTTATTCCAGAAGATTGCTATTACAAAGACCAAACCGAGATCCCAATGGAAGAACGCCTTAAGGTAAATTATGACCATCCCAACTCGATGGACCACAGTTTGCTTTATGAACATCTTAAATCACTGAAAAGTGGTCAAGCAGTAGAAATTCCACAATACGACTATGTCGCTCATACACGAAAACAAAAAACCATCACGTTTAAACCTAAAAAAGTCATTATCATTGAAGGTATCTTGTTATTAACAGATAAACGTTTACGTGGTGAAATGGATTTTTCTATTTTCGTTGATACACCGCTCGATATTTGCTTGATGCGCCGTATTAAACGTGATGTAAATGAAAGGGGCAGAACGCTTGATTCCGTTATTGACCAATATAATAAAACGGTTCGCCCAATGTTTTTGCAATTTATTGAGCCATCAAAGCAATATGCCGATATCATTGTACCGCGCGGGGGGAAAAACCGTGTAGCGATTGATATCTTGAAAGCGAAAATTGGCGAATTCTGTCAAGATTAAACCGCGCAGAAATTAAAATAATGAAGGGGGAAACAACCATGCGTCTTTGTGACCGCGATATTATTCAATGGATGGATGATGGTAAATTAGTGATTAGCCCACGCCCACCAGTTGAACGAATCAATGGTGCAACTGCAGATGTTCGTTTAGGAAATCAATTCCGCGTTTTTCGAGGACACACGGCTGCATTTATTGACCTTAGTGGCCCTAAAGATGAGGTTAATGCGGCATTAGATCGCGTCATGAGCGATGAAATTGTTCTTGATGAAGATGAGCCATTTTTTCTGCACCCAGGAGAATTAGCACTTGCAGTGACGCTTGAGTCTGTTACGCTCCCTGATAACCTTGTAGGTTGGTTAGATGGGCGTTCTTCATTAGCGAGATTAGGTTTGATGGTGCACGTAACCGCACATCGAATTGACCCCGGCTGGCATGGTCAAATCGTGCTAGAATTCTACAATTCAGGTAAATTGCCGTTAGCGTTGCGTCCTGGTATGGTGATTGGTGCTTTAAGCTTTGAGCCGTTATCTGGTAGTGCTGATCGCCCCTATAATAGCCGGCAAGATGCTAAATATAAAAACCAACAAGGTGCTGTTGGTAGCCGTATCAGCGAAGACTGATAACCGGTGAACTTTGCGGAAATTGTTGCGTTTTAATGGATATTAAATAGGTAATTTCCGCCCATTTTCAGGGATAGGTGTGAGTTCATTTTTGTGGCGAGCGCAAGCGGAATTAAAGAGAGGGAAGGATGAAACGTTTTTTGACGACACTGATTATTTTACTTGTGGTGATTGTCGCTGGGCTAACAACACTTGTAATGCTAGTGAACCCGAACGATTTTCGTCATTATCTTGTTGAACAAGTAGAGAAAAAAAGTGGTTATCAACTCGAGTTCAACGGCGACATGCGTTGGCATGTATGGCCAACTTTAAGCATTATTACTGGGCCAGTTTCCCTTACCGCACCGAATGCCGCTAAGCCTATTCTAAGTGCCGATAATATGCGTTTAGATGTTGAATTATGGCCACTTATTTCCCATAAGCTTTCTGTTGAGCAAATTGTTATCGATGGCGCTGTTATCCGAAAAACGCCAGAGAGCGAAATCCAAACTCACCATAACGCTCCTGTAGCACCAGGTGGTGCGCCGACAGCAGCGGCTTCACAAGAGAAAAGTAGCTGGTTATTAGATATAGAAAAAATTAATATTTCTAATAGTTTAGTTATTTGGCAAACAGCTAAAGATGAATTTAACCTGCGTAATATTGATTTATCACTGAAGAAAAATGATAAAAATCAGGTAGCGGTTAAATTCAGTGGAAATCTGAATAAAAACCAACAAGAGTTTGTATTTAATTTACGTGCGGATGTTAACTTATCCGATATTAATCAAAAAATTAGTGGGGCGTTAACTCAATTCGACTATAAATTGAGTGGTGTCGATTTACCTGAAAGTGGGATTGAAGGGCAAATAACGGGTGATTTTCTATATACCAAAGGGAAGGTGGAAAGTGCGAGTTTAAGCAAGCTGGCAATAACGGCCAATGAAAGCGCCTTATCAGGGGATGCCAGTATCCAATTAACAGACACACCGCAAATTGTTATTAAACTAGCCGCAGATAAACTGGATTTAGATAACTTATTAGGCACCGCTTCGGCAAATATTAATTCAGAAATAGAAACGAATAATAACCGTGTTGGTGTTAAACCTGTGATTTCAGGCTCTAATCCTCAGCAGTATGACTTATCAGGGTTAAAGACTTTTACCGCGAATATTAGCCTAGGGATAAATCATTTGATTTATCGTGGAATGATAGTAAACGACGTCATTTTTGAGGCGCAGAACCAAACACCACGCCTGACCGTTTCAAAATTACAAGGCAAAGCCTTTGGTGGTGATTTTTCATTGCCTGTGACGTTTAATTACAGCTCAACGCCTGCTTATGTTTCAGCAAAACCAGATCTAAAAAATATCGACCTAACACCGTTATTAAATGCTTTCAATATGCCACAAAAACTAAGCGGGGTTATTTCACTCAATGCTGCGTTATCCGGTGTTGGTTATGACGATTATGCAGTGAAAAACCAGTGGCAAGGGCCGGTTAATTTTGAACTAAGAAACGCAAAATTACAGGGGCTGAATATTCCGCTATTAATTCAGCAATCCGTTTCCAGAGTAACCAATAAGATTAATGCACCCGTCAATTCGGGAAATTTCACTGAGGTTGATTCCTTCACTGTGACAGGAAAATTAAATAAAGGTAATTTGAATATTTCCTCTATGAATGCGGTCTCACCCTTAGTTAACATTAGCGGACAAGGTCGGATGAATATTCCTAATGAAACCATTGATGTCAATTTAGGGGTTAATATTTCTAATGGATGGGGCGGTGATTCACGTTTAGTTCAACAGTTGCAAGCTATGACTATTCCTCTGCGAATTTATGGCAGCTGGCACAATTTAAAATACCAATTAGATGTGGAAAAACTACTGCGTAATGAGTTACGGACGCAAGCTAAAGAAGCTATTGGTAACTTCCTAAAGAAAGAAGAAAATAAAGGGCTCAATGATTTATTGAATTCATTGTGAAGATAAATTTATGCTTCATATATGAATAGTATAAAAATGGAGCCGCTTAAAATAAGTGGCTCCATTTGATGGTAATAATTTATAATTCAAATTTGGATAGTGTTTTTTTGCCCATCAGAAGGTTATCATGTTTTTCACTATTATCTATGTAAGTTTGGTGAGTCTGATTCATTCTGACATTATCTTGTTTTTTTAACTTTGCTATCTGAGCCTCCACGTTTTTTACTTGACCTGGTGCACGATCGAGTGTTTTTTGCTTCGAACTATGATGCTTGTATGAAGAGCTATTTAACAGCTTTTGATATTTAAAGATGTCTTTTTGTATAGTATCTAATCTGTCCCCAAAATCTTTGATATTATCCTTAGAGAATGCCCCATTTTCTTTGTTGTTTTTAAAATCGTTAATTTTTGAAGTAATATCACTTAACAGCTTTGTAATGGCATTATTCAGTTGTTTAACATCTTTTTTATTAACGGTTTTTTCTGATGTAGTAACAGGACATTTTTGATTATTGTTACTAACGTTGTTAGTATGTCCACTTATACCTTTCGATGAATTACTTGTATTTCTATTTACATTCTGGATATTTGTATTTTGTTGAGGAGTTTTAATTTTCATAACATGGCCTTTATTAAAGTTAATTGTATTTTACTGGTCGAATTATTCAGTGTTTCAATGTTATTATCTTTAATAAAACGCTACTGTTTTTATTGTTAATGGTTAAAGGGATAATATCTGCGGTTTTTAGGCAAAAAAATACCAGCCATATAGGCTGGTACTTAGTCAAAAAGCACGTGCTAATTAGTCATCTTCAAACTCATAACCATCCCCTTCAGGGGCTGGTGGAGTGATTAACACTTTATTGACGCGGTGGCTGTTAACCTCAAGAGGTTGGAAGATACAACCATTGATGGTGACCTGTTCCCCCACTTCTGGAACGCGCTGTAAGTGCTCCATTAAAAGACCTGCAATAGTTTCATATTCACGCTTATCGTCTAATTCCATCGGGATAAACATGATCAAGTCTTCAAGTGGCATAAAACCATTGGCAATCCAGGTACCGTCATCCAGTTTTTGAATGTCGTGGCGAGAGTCATTTTCTTCATCACCCACTGGCAAGTTACCTGCGATGGTTTCCATTACGTCGGTCAATGTCACGATACCTTCGATAGAACCAAACTCATCGACAACGAAGGCAAAGTGAGTATGCGCCTTACGGAACTGCTCTAACGCTTTTAATAGTGATAACCCTTCAGGGAATATTAATGGTTGGGTAATTAGCGCACGTAAGTTTAATGGCTGGCCTTTTAATTGCTGCTTAACCAAATCCATCACATGCACAACACCGACAGGTTCATCGCTGATAGTTTCATCGATGACAACTAAACGTGAGTGTGGGTTCTTCTCCATTAATTGCAGTAAATCTTCAGAAGATTTATTAATGTCGAGATAGTCCACATCATGGCGCGAAGTCATGATGCTTTCAACGTTGCGCTGGGCCATGCCAAGTACGCGAGCAATCATCAAACGTTCTTGAGGGTCAAAAACCGATTGATTATCTGCGATAAGGTTTGAGGTGTGAGGGTCTAATTCCCCACGCTCATTATTACCGCTAAGAATACGTAATACTGCTTCTGCCGTACGTTCACGTAGTGGGCGAGAGCCTGTTAGGAACTTACGACGGTTAAATTGGGCAAATTGGTTTAAGACTTCAATCATGATAGAGAAGCCAATTGCAGCGTATAGATAACCTTTAGGAATGGCATAACCAAAACCTTCGGCAACTAAGCTGAAACCAATCATTAGTAAGAAGCTTAAACACAGTATGACAATGGTTGGGTGCTGGTTAACAAAGCTAGTTAACGGTTTACTTGCCCAAATCATTAATACCATTGCAATGGTTACAGCAGCAATCATTACACCGATATGGTCAACCATACCGACAGCGGTGATCACAGAGTCCAATGAGAATACGGCATCAAGAACAATAATTTGTGCAACAACAGCCCAGAAATTCGATGTCTTTCTTTGGGTATTGGTGTGTTCGTCTTTCCCCTCCAAGCGCTCGTTTAACTCCATTGTGGCTTTAAACAAGAGGAATAAACCACCCACTAACATGATCAAGTCTCGAGCACTAAAGGCGTGATCAAAGAGAGTTAATATTGGTTTCGTGAGGGTAATGAGCCATGACAGGCTAAATAGAAGAACTACACGCATAATCAGGGCTAATAAAAGTCCAGTTACACGGGCTCTATCACGCAGCTTTGGCGGGAGCTTATCGGCCAGAATGGCGATGAAGACGAGGTTATCAATACCAAGAACGATTTCTAGAACGATAAGGGTAGCGAGGCCCGCCCAAATCGAAGGATCTGCGATCCATTCCATACAGTTTGTTTTACCTTCTGATATGACGGCTTATACCGACGAATGAATAATGCGGTTTGTTGAATGAAATATCAATAAAAAATCACGTTAATTGGACAATTCTTGACAAAAATGGCCTTGTATACGTCATCGATTGCATCAATAACTACCATGCTGTCCAATCCTAGGTTAATATGTGATCCCGTTAACAGAATGTCAGCACGGTCGAGGCTGACTTAGTCCTAATCAGACAGGAGTTGTTCATGTCAAAGCAGCAGATTGGTGTTGTCGGAATGGCAGTCATGGGGCGTAACCTTGCGCTCAATATTGAAAGCCGTGGTTACTCAGTGTCTATCTTTAATCGTTCTAAAGATAAAACAGACGAAGTGATTGCCGAAAATCCAGGGAAAAAATTAGTTCCCAACTATACGATTGAAGAGTTTGTTGACTCTCTGGAAAAACCTCGCCGCATCTTGTTGATGGTAAAAGCGGGTGAAGCAACGGACAAAACAATTGCCTCGCTGACTCCTCATCTGGACAAAGGGGATATCTTAATTGACGGTGGTAATACCTTATTCACTGATACTATCCGTCGTAATCGTGAATTATCCGAGCAAGGTTTTAATTTCATCGGTACTGGTGTTTCTGGTGGTGAAGAAGGCGCACTGAAAGGCCCTTCAATTATGCCAGGTGGCCAAAAAGAAGCTTATGAATTAGTTGCGCCAATCTTAAGAGAAATTGCAGCGCAAGCGGAAGGCGAACCTTGTGTGACCTACATTGGTGCAGACGGTGCGGGCCACTATGTGAAAATGGTTCACAATGGTATCGAATATGGTGATATGCAGTTAATCGCAGAAGCCTATTCATTACTAAAAGGGTCATTGAACCTCAGTAACGAAGAATTAGCGGGCATCTTTGCTGAGTGGAACAAAGGTGAACTGAGCAGCTATTTAATTGAAATCACTGCAGATATCTTCAAGAAAAAAGATGAAGAGGGGAAATATCTGGTTGACGTGATCCTCGATGAAGCTGCTAATAAAGGTACTGGTAAATGGACTAGCCAGAGTGCGCTGGATTTAGGTATCCCTCTAACTTTAATTACTGAATCTGTCTTTGCGCGTTATATTTCTTTCTTAAAAGATCAGCGTGTTGCGGCATCCAAAGTATTAACGGGTCCAACCTTGAAAGCCGTTGAAGGCGATAAAAAAGACTTTATTGAAAAAGTTCGCCGTGCGCTGTATTTAGGTAAAATTGTGTCTTATGCACAAGGCTTCCAACAGCTGAAAGCGGCATCGGAAGAATATAACTGGGATTTAAACTACGGTGAAATTGCAAAAATCTTCCGTGCAGGTTGTATTATTCGTGCACAGTTCCTGCAAAAAATTACGGACGCGTATAACCAAGATGCGAAAATTGCCAATTTACTGTTAGCGCCATACTTCAAACAAATTGCTGATGAATATCAGCAAGCACTGCGTGATGTTGTTTGCTACGGCGTACAAAATGGTATCCCAACACCAACATTCTCCGCGGCTATTTCTTATTATGATAGCTACCGTTCAGCGGTATTGCCTGCAAACTTAATCCAAGCACAGCGTGACTACTTCGGTGCTCACACTTATAAGCGTACTGATAAAGACGGTGTTTTCCATACTGAGTGGATGGAATAAAATTCGTTATCATTAATCTTTGATAACCCAAAGGGCGCTAGGTTTAGCGCCTTTTTTCACTTTTGAAGAGCCGTAAAATGTTTAATTTATAATTATAAGTAACTCATTAATTATACGGTGATTTTTGTTTTTTTATTATTTATTACATCTAATATTTTCTAAACTACATTTATCGAGTCTAGGCATGGTTTATGCGTAATTTTCTTATCTTAGTACTTTTATTAGTATTACTTGGCCCATTAGGGATTGATTTATATTTGCCTACAATACCTGATATTGCGAAGGATTTAGGAAGCCGTGAGTCGGTGATCCAATCTACAATTGCCTTGTTTATTTTAGTTTTAGGCTTAGGGCAGTTAATTTCAGGCCCATTAGTGGATAGGTATGGCCGAAAACCTATCGCGATTTTGGGTATAGTGCTGTACATCATTGGGGCAGGTGTTGCTATTGCAGCAACAACCCCCGTGGTATTTATTGCCTCGCGTTTATTGCAAGGGGTTGCAGTCTGTTGTACTTCGGTAGTGGCATTTAGTTGTGTGCGTGACCGTATGAATGGCACGGAAGCGGCTCGTGCTTTTGGTTTTTTGAATGGAACATTGAATATTGTTCCTGCGTTAGCTCCGTTGCTCGGAGGCCTGTTAGCAGAAGCGTGGGGCTGGCGAGCACCGTTTTGGTTTCTTGCTTTGTATGCGTTAGTCATATTAGTGCTGATTGTTGCCTTTTTACCTGAAACTCGCCCGGCTAATTTGCCAAAAGCAAAAGTTATCCCGCTGAAAACCTATGGCCGAATTTTGGGGGATCGCCACTTTATGGTGTTTGCCTTAGTCAATGCGGGTACGATGGGAATGGCGTTGACTTATGTTTCTCTTGCACCTACTGTGCTGATGGGGGATGCCCAGTTAACTCCGCTCGCGTTTTCTATTGTATTTGGTATTAATGGTTTTTGGATCATGTTTGCCAGTTATATCGCTAATTATTTTATTCATAAAATAGGGCGACCAACTTGTTTGTTAGTTGGTAGTTCAATGATGGCATTTGGCTGCTTAGGGTTATTGCTAGGTTTTGTCGTATTACCGATAGAAATACAAAGCCATTGGTTAGTTTATATGTTACCTGTCGCTTGCGCTTGTACAGGGCTGGCCTTTATGATGGGAACGGCAACCAGTTATGCTTTAGAACCGTTTGGTAATGAAGCAGGCACCGCATCTGCCTTAGTGGGGTTTGTTCAAATGGCAGGGGGAGCGACACTGGGACTTTGCGCTATCGGTTTGCCTATCGCGCCAAAAATGTCATTGGCGTTAGTTATGTTAGTTGGATGTTTATTCGGTTTACTTGCAAGAAAAACGAGCTTATTGCTTGCTAAATCAGCCTCGACGAGAACAATTTAATATTGTTATTTCAATATGTTATATGTAGTTATCACTAATTGGCTTAGATAATTAGTGATAACTTGGATAATATTATGCAATCTCGCCATTAATCGTTGTCAGTAATCTGTTCTTTTTGATTTCAATTTCTCTAGAATGCACAATTTTATTATCAATATAAAGATTAGCTTTTATAGGGTTTAAACTTCGTTCAATATTAATATGGAATTTATTCATCATATCCTCATTTGAACGGAAGTTATGAAGTTGGTACTGGCTTGTTGTCCCATTTTCTAAAATAACCTCTAAATATGGAATGCGAGTATTTATTTCTTTATCGCAGTTATAAACCATGCCATATGATCCATATAATGAAGGATAGATATAGCTATCGATGACTTTTTTAGGGTCATAAAAGCCCATTAAGGTTACTACAGGTACTCCTTGTTTATAGGGAACTTTGTAGAGGATTGTTTTATTGTTATCGTTTCGATTCCAAGTGTAGCCATCTGAAATATAACATATTGAATCATTTTTTTTGATTGATTCAATTTGGTTGTTAATATGAATTTCACTATCCCAATCTGCAGATGATTGTATTCTTAAAATAGAATTCCTATTATTTTTATCTGCGAGTGGAATGTTAATTTTTGGGGCGTGATAACCATTTCCATTATAAATAATAACATTATTGTTTTTTCTTAATAGTGAGTTTAAGCCATTAATTGTAATATCTGAACCATTTACTGCAGTAAACTCGGTGGCGTTAAATTGTGAAAGTTCTAAATATGCATCTACCATCTCTTTTGTCTTTGGGTCCCATTTTTTATACCCTGTTTTTGATTCAGGACTAAATATATAGTTATTTTCCAATCTATTTTGAATTGCAATAAAGGAGTTAGGGGTGTAAGCAGTGTAAGCGTTGTAACGAGTATCATAAGCTTCACCTCCACTCATTGCATCATGGTTTAATGTTCCATCTTGATATGTATTTGGAATAAAATAGTTATTATCTGAATCCCACAGCCAAGTTGAATTTTTTTTATTTGCGGTTGTATGGGAGCCGCTTTCATCTCCCCCATAATAATCACTTAAGCCAAAATTGTGGCCGAATTCATGACTAAGCTCGTTATTATCTGTCCTATTTAACGTCGCTTTACCTCCACCACCAGACCAGCCGTGGACGACTCTACCATTTTTATACATTCCAACAGAGTTATAGGCAGTTATCTGGGATGTTGGAACAAAAGAATCAGCATCTGGAGCCGAGCTATTTACACCATAATTTGCCATATTAACGCCATTAGCATAAAAGTCTTTAGTGATCGACTCCCTCATGCTACCACTATGGCCTCCTCCTTCATCGGGGGCTTTATCTGTAAAAACTTGACCGTCAGGCATAACCACTTTTAATAAATGGATAGGTTCGTAACGAGAAACAATGAGTTTTTTGACTGGGATCGTTTGATAATATTGACGATTCAGTTCAAATTTATCTAGAAAAAGAAGTGTGTCTCTTGGTGGTGTAAGCAACCCAATATCAAAAGTATTAATGAGTAACTCATTTGGCGCACCTACATCAATGTGAGATAACATGCTTTTTTGACCTTGATAAATAAATTCAAGTTTTATCTCTGGATGGATATATTCCTTGGGGACTGTAGTAGACCATGTATTTTCGATATATTCTAAGTTATTAATAAAACTTTCTTTACTACTTTGATTAATAGGAACCCATTTTTTATCTAAGTCATAGACAAAAAGGATGCTTTCACCTGTTTGTAACTGTAAGGTGTTTTTTCCATAATGAATGTAGCTGCTATATGATGCATTCGAGCTAAACAGTATTTTTTTATTATGAAATGCATCATTTTTATTAAGAGTGAAGTCATGGCTCCAATTACCATCACTCGTTGATATTTTCATCGAATTATTGTTTTTTATTAATTGGTTGAAATGTTTTTGATTTTTAGAAATTTCAATAATCGCTTTATTTTCATCTAGAGTGATAGCGAATTTACTAGGGTGTGAGTTGTTAATTCTTGATTTGTTATCAGTAATTGAAATATTTTTCCATACTCCATTTAAATCACAATGGAATAGTAATAACCCGTCTTTTTTTAGCTCATAAACTTTATTTTTAGTTTGGATGAACGTGGATTCTTCAGCTTCTGATGTAAATATGATTTTTTTAGATGCAAAATTTTTATTCTGCGATAGTGTGAATTTTTTGATTCTATCATAATCCATTTTAGTTATTTTTATGGTGGAGTTTTTTTCTAAGATATCCTCAAAGAACTCTGCATCTATTTTTTCTCTATCTATGTCGGGTAGATTACCAATTTCAAAATCGATAACTGGAAGCGTATTTGGGTGTGCTTTTTTAGGAGGGCTGTAATATTTTATTTTTTTTACATCATTTTTTGTTAGCCAATATCCATTTTCATCGCAGATAAAACGAGTGGCTGATTTTGCCGGTAGTGTTAAGGTGTTATTACCATAGTTAACTTCAACTTCATTATTATTAGTATTGTGTAATGCTATAGTTTTACCTTTATAGCTGATATTGTTATGAAGAATAAATGGTTTTTCTATACTGTTATGGTTGAGCTTTAAATTTATTTTATTATTATTTAATATCGTTTCATGTAAGTGGTTTTGATTTTTCGATATTTCAATTAATTCACTATTAGACCTAATGATGAGGTCAAATTTTACCGATGATTTAAAATCATGAGATGATAAATTAGTTTCTCTTATGCTGTTATTGGCTACTTTGGGTAGTTTGGAAGGAGGGGATAATGGCTTGTTCATTATTAAATAATTATTTTTATCATAAATGTTTAATTGAATATCATTAGCCTCAGGGATGTATGCATGTGGCTTAAACATAATTAAAGTTTTTCGCTCTTTAACTAATTTAGGTTTACAGTCCCCTTCGATATGGATCTTGGCTGGAAGAATATTAGCTTGAGCGAAAAATACATTTCCTTTTAACTCCCCCTTTACATCACTAGTATGTCGGTTGTTATTGAAATAATGTTTTGTTTTTTCATTTTGTAAAAATGAGAGGTTATCGAAGGATTTATTTATCTCGGATATTAAATGAAAGTAATCGATAATAGAATTAAATTCATTTTTAGTATCTGTAAATGAATAATTGTCTTTAATTGATGGCGTGTAGTTATTTAAGCTATTAATAAATAATAAAGGAGAGGCGGGGCTTAAGTGTTTATTCAGCATGCAATATTATCTTCTCTATCTATTGTTTCGTGGAAGCAGCTAGAAGTTGTAATTGATGGTAAAATAAAATATCTTTAAAAAAAAGATTAATTGCTTAATAGTTACTCCTAAATGATACTCTAAGCATTGGAAGGCTAACCATTAGTTAAAAAACTAAATTTATTAAAATTAGTGAGGTTAAAATGAATAACTCATTACTAAAAAAACCAATGATTACTCAGTGTGATGTGTTTTGAACGCGGATACATCACCATAGAAAGCGTTCTATGGTAACGATAAACAAATTAAGGGTTTTATTA
Organism: Providencia sp. PROV201; assembly: GCF_028479545.1. NCBI lineage: Bacteria > Pseudomonadati > Pseudomonadota > Gammaproteobacteria > Enterobacterales > Morganellaceae > Providencia > Providencia sp. PROV201. The sequence goes on along the minus strand of NZ_JAMPNW010000009.1, from coordinate 81,100 downwards.
CCATGAATCAAAAACATTGGTCAAAATATCAACTGCTACACGAAGTCGTACAAAATCCTAACATTCATGTTAAAGGCCAACATAGCTACTATAGTGACTGCTGGGATGGTGGGTTTGAAAATTCAGTTGTGCGCTATTTACAGGGGGACGAACAAAGTCGAGATTGGCAATTAGCGTGGGATATCGACCAACTCTATATTGGTGATTACGTTTGTATTGGTAGCGAAGCTGTTATTTTAATGGGGGGAAACCATACACATCGCATGGATTGGTTTTGTTTGTATCCATTTCTTGAATATATTGAGGAAGCTTATATAGGAAAAGGGGATACAATCATTGGTGATGGGGTATGGGTAGGCATGCGTGCCTTTATTATGCCTGGTGTTAAAATTGGTGAAGGCGCAGTTATCGCAACGAATAGCGTGGTAATTAAAGATGTTGAGCCTTATTGCATCGTCGGTGGAAACCCTGCAAAGGTAATAAAACATCGTTTTTCGCCAGATATTATTACTGAATTACTCGCATTGAAAATTTATGGTTGGCCAGAAGAGAAATTTATTGCACTAAAGCGGTTTATTTGTGGTTCCGATTTTGTGGCATTAAAAAATGCCAGTCAGGAATATGATCAGCGATTGATTAGTTAGTTTTTTTATTGAAGGGTATTCTGTGGAATACCCTTTTTTAATACAAAACTAATTTTCTTCTGTGCGAATAAACTCAACTAAAGTCGGTGTGGCTATTCTTTGATAATCTTCTGTATTTAAAATAATAGAGCGCTCTAATGTACCTGCATTAAAGGCGAGTTCTTCAAAACGTTCAAATAATAGCGGGTCAGCAATTAATTTTAAGTTGGGGTGAAAACTAAAAGGTGGAATAGCCCCGAACACACATTGAGTGAGCTCATCGACTTCCTTTGGGCTTGCTAAAGATGCGCGGGTTCCACCAATTGCTGTGGCAACCTTACTTAAATCAGCTTGTTTATCAGCAGGTAAAATTGCCAATACGTGTTGGCGGATCCCATTTCCTTTTACATGGCATACTAGCCCTTTTGCCCCTTGCCCAAGTTGCGTACCACGTATTTTTGCCACTTCTTCTGATTTACCTGCCGTAGGATGCTCCATCACCCGATATTTTGCATTATTTTTATCAAGTAATTGTGTGAGTTGCAAAAAAATAGAATTTTCAGACACCGTTTTTTCCCTTTAAAACCACATCAATAGAAGGGAATGATATCAAGTTCATTGAGAGATACAATCGTAAAAAGAAATGAACTAAAAATCATAGGGTTGGGAAATTTTTTAAATTGCATATCAGATGCTGTTTTAATCTGTATTGCTATCTGAATGGTGATTTTATCTATTGGATATTCTGTCTGCTATTTTATTTTTAATAAATTCAAATAATTATAAAACAATATTTCAATAGGATAATGAGAATACATATTGTTAAGAATTGAGTTTGATCATTTACGGTGCATTTTATTCTCGGTAATGTAAAGTTTTATATAACGAAAACAGATAACATGAAACGTAAAATAAATTTATATATTCTAATACCTCTTATTGCAGGGATCGCCCCATCAATTGTTGCTGCGCAAGTCTCTGAGCAACTTACAAGCTCCAAGCAAGACAAAATGTTGGTGACAGCGGCTTCAGGGGATGTCACAACAGAAGCTCAAGCCGGAGCGGGCTTCTTTACCTCTCAAATTGATTTAGGCCCGTTAGGGGATTTGGATTGGATTGATACTCCCTATTCCACAACAACAATCAGTCGTGAAATGATTGATAATCAGCAAGCGAAAAGTATCAGTGAATTACTTAAATATGCCCCGAGTACCCAAATGCAAGCACGTGGGGGTATGGATGTGGGACGTCCACAAAGCCGTGGGATGCAAGGAAGTGTCGTAGCTAATAGTCGGTTAGATGGCTTGTATGTCGTCTCAACGACGGCATTTCCGGTTGAAATGTTGGATAGGGTGGACATTATTAATAGCCTCACGGGGTCTTTGTACGGCCCTTCTAGCCCGGCTGGTCAGTTCAATTTCACGGCAAAACGCCCTGAAGATATTCAACGCTTATCTTTAGGTTATCAAAGCCGTAATGCCTATAGCGGCCATGTTGATCTTGGGGGGTATTTTGATACAGATAAGCGCTTTGGTTATCGTTTAAACTTAATGGATGAAGAAGGAACGGGAAATTTAAAGGATAGCACTCTACGTCGTAAGTTGGCTTCTGTTGCCTTTGATTGGAACATTCAATCGGGGACACAGTTACAGCTCAATGCTAGCCACTATAATTTTGTACAAAAAGGTTATGTGGGGAGCTTCAGCTATGGCCCTAAAATTAATTTACCAAAAGCACCTAATCCGCAAGATAAAAATTTAGCTATGCACACTGCGGGGAATGATTTAACTACAGATACAGTGAGCACTCGCTTACTTCATGATTTTAATGAAGATTGGACATTGAATGCCGCAGTCGGATATCAACAAGCAGATAGAGCGATGCGCACGGTGACCAGTATGTTGGTCAATGATAAAGGTGATATTAAGCGCTCACTCCGTGACTCTCCGGCTTCTGGACGTTTTCGTGTACTTAGTAATTCAGTGACACTTAATGGCCATGTAGACACGGGGTCTATTGGACACGATTTGTCATTCGCGACGAATGGTTATGTTTGGTCTATTTATAGTGCAAAGGGAGCTGCTACGGCTTATGACCTTGGCTCAACGAATATGTACCACCCATCTTCATTGATAGAACCTGCAAATGGTAAAATTTACACGGGTGGCTCACGCTATAAATCTGCGGAAAATAGTCAACAAAGTATCACTATCGGCGATACCGTTACATTTGACCCACAATGGTCAGCGATGTTTTATCTCAGCCAAAGTTGGATAGAAAGTCGTAGTTTTGACAAACAGAGCCATAAAACCAGCCAAACTAACTCCAAAGGGTTAAGCCCAAATGCTGCCGTGATGTACAAAATCACCCCACAATTGATGACTTATGTAAGTTATGCAGACTCATTGGAGGAAGGGGATACGGCTCCGATAGGACAAGGCGTTAAAAATGAAGGGCAGACTTTAGACCCATATCGTAGTAAGCAATATGAAGTTGGGGTTAAAGCTGATGTGGCTGATTTAAACCTTGGTGCGGCACTATTTCATTTAGAGCGGCCATTTGCTTATGTGGATAGTCATAGTGTGTTTCGTGAACAAGGTAAGCAAGTGAATAGGGGGCTTGAGTTAACCGCTACAGGTCATGTGTGGCAGGGGTTAAACGTTTATAGCGGCATAACATTTTTAGACCCTAAACTGAAAGACACAGGCACTCGAACCACTCGGGACAAACGAGTGGTTGGAGTTCCAAAAGTCCAAGCTAATATGCTAGTTGAATATGCGCTGCCAGCTATGCCTGAGTTGGTTTACAGTGCAAATGTACATTACACCGGTAAGCGAGCGGCAAATGATACTAACTCAAGTTGGATTGGTAGCTACACGACGTTAGATTTAGGAACTCGCTATAGTACAAAAATCAACCAGGTTCCTACCACTATTCGCCTATCTGTCGATAATGTCACTGACGAACGTTATTGGGCGTCTATTTTCCCATCAGGTAATAACGGCCAAGGTGGTGGAAATAGCGCATTCTTAGGCTCTGGCCGTGAAGTCCGCGCAACCATCACATTTGATTTTTAATGGTCGTAACAATAAACGTAAGGAGCACCCTTCTTTATTATGAAGTAAAGAAGGGGCATTAAGATGAGAAAAATAACTTTCTTACAGTCCATTATTTTGCTTGCCGGGCTACTAGTCAGTAGCTTGTTAAATGCAAAAACGGATAACCCCGAGTTGCGTATTGCAACACCGTGGCCAGCACAAAATACCATTATTATGATGCTGGGTTATGGCGAGCAAATCGTTGGTACATCGGTGATAGCGAAAAGAATTCCACTATTTCGTCAAATGTTACCCAATATTGATAATGTTCCAGTTATCAGTATTAGCAACCAATTAAATCCAGAGCAAATAATTTCTTTGCGTACACAATTATTGTTTGTGGCGAAAGGCATGGAAGTCCCTCAACGGGACATATTGGAAAGTGCAGGGGTAAAAGTTGTAGAGTACCCTGCAAATTCATTGCAAGCTTTACAAGCTAGAGTTCAAGCAACAGCAAAAGAACTAGGACCAGATGCACAAAATAAAGCGCTTGAATATCAACGCTATTTTGACCGTAATGTCAGGTTGGTAAATGAACGCTTAGTCGGGCTAACAGATGCAGAAAAACGTAGGGTTTATCATAGTATGGGAAATACGTTATTTACCTCGGGGCGCCCTTCGTTAAATCAAGATTGGATGGATTTGGCGGGAGCCAAAAATGTGGCTGAAACTTGGTTTTCGGATAAGAAAAATAACTCAGGTGAGGTATTATTGGAGACGATTATTGCGGCCAATCCTGATGTAATCGTTGCAATGAATAAAGATGATGCCAATATCATCCGAACGTCTTCCCAATGGAAAGCCATTAGCGCGGTAAAAAATCAACAGGTGTATGTCAACCCAAAAGGGATGTTTTGGTGGTGCCGTGAAACCTCAGAAGAAGCATTACAGTTTCTGTGGTTAGCGCAAACTCTTTACCCAGAGCGCTTTGCGGATATCGATATGAAACAAGAGACAGCAGGTTTCTACCTGAAGTTTTTTGGGATTTCGCTGAGTGATGCACAAATTGATAATATTTTGCACCCATAAAATAAAACTGCCAGCGAGGCTGGCAGTTTATCGATTACTGGTGACGCTCTTTTAATCGTTTGATTATCGTACTTAAATCAAGTTCTTGGTCTTGCAGTAATACCATTAAATGGTACATCAAATCAGCCGCTTCATTGGTTAATTCTGCGCGGTCATTAACGGTTGCCGCTAATGCGGTTTCAACACCTTCTTCACCCACTTTTTGCGCAATACGCTTAGTACCACTTGCATATAAACGCGCGGTATAAGAGCTTTCAGGAGAAGCGGTTTTGCGCTCTTTGAGCAAGGTTTCTAGTTCAAACAAAAAGCCCCAGTCACTTTGTGCGGGTGCGAAGCAGCTTTGTGTGCCGTTATGGCAAGTTGGGCCATCCGGTAACGCGAGAGCTAGCAGCGTATCGCTGTCACAGTCTGGGTAGATATCCACTAAATTTAAAAAATTATTGGAGGTTTCGCCTTTCGTCCACAAACGTTGCTTTGTGCGAGAGAAAAAGGTGACTTTACGGCTGTCTAAGGTGACATTTAATGCTTCAGGGTTCATATACCCAAGCATTAGCACATCACCTGAAACGGCGTGTTGTACGATAACAGGAATCAGGTTATCGACTTTTTGCCATGCAAGTTGGCTACATTGTTCTGTGGTTAACATACTCTAATTTGAACTCCGTTTTCGGCTAGGTATTGTTTTAAGTCACCGATATTAATAATTTGTTTATGAAATACAGAAGCGGCTAAAGCACCGTCAACACCTGCGTCAGTGAAGGCATCAAGAAAATGCACTTTTTCGCCTGCACCGCCAGAGGCAATCAAGGGCACTTGGCAGACTTCGCGGACTTTCTTGAGTTGTTGTAGATCATACCCTTGGCGTACACCATCTTGGTTCATCATATTTAACACAATTTCACCCGCGCCACGTTGTTGCACTTCTTTTACCCAATCAAGGGTTTTCCACGTGGTTTGTGTGGTACGTTTTTCATCACCGGTAAATTGGTAAACGAGATATTCACCTGTGCTTTCGTCAAACCAAGTGTCAATACCAACAACGATACATTGTACGCCAAAGCGTTCAGCTAAACGGCTGATTAATGTAGGGTCGGATAATGCCGGGGAGTTGATGGAAATTTTATCAGCACCAAAAGAGAGAATTTGTGCGGCATCATCGACACTTTTAATACCACCCGCGACGCAAAAAGGAATGTCAATCACTTCAGCGACTTTGGCAACCCAGCTTTTGTCTACCACTCGGCCATCAGAAGAGGCGGTAATATCATAAAACACCAGTTCGTCTGCGCCTTCTTGGGCGTAGCGCTGTGCTAATGGAACAATATCACCGATGATTTCGTGATTGCGAAATTGGACACCTTTAACCACTTGGCCGTCGCGAACGTCCAAACAAGGAATTATGCGTTTTGCCAACATTTGATTGCCTCCGCAACGGTGAATTTACCTTCTAATAATGCACGGCCAACAATTACGCCAGCTGCACCAGATGGCGGAATAGCCGCGATATCATCTAAATCCCCAATACCGCCCGATGCTTGAAAAGCAATATCAGGGAATTTTTGGCTAATTTCTTGGTATAAATTCACATTAGAACCCGCCAATGTTCCATCTTTGGAAATATCCGTACAAAGGACATGTTTTAAGCCATAAGGACGATATATTTCAATGGCTTGTTCTAACGTTAGATTTGAATTCTCCTGCCAACCGCTAATGGCGATTTCTTTTATGCCTTGGTCATTAATGCGTACGTCTAAGGCAAGGACAATGGCTTCGCCACCATAGGTTTCAAACCACGTTTTGACTAGCTCAGGCTTAGTGACAGCCGTTGAGCCAATGACAACACGGGTCGCTCCAGCTTCCAGTAAGGCTTTAACATCTTCTTCGGTACGAATACCACCACCAACTTGTACAGGAACACTGACGCCTGCTAATAATTTTTTGAGTAGTGAAATTTGGCGTTTTTGTGGGTCTTTAGCTCCCGTTAAATCCACGAGGTGCAATAATTTTGCCCCTTCTTTTTCATATTGCTGCAAACGTGGGAGCGGGTCATTGCCATAATCAGTTTGCTTGGCGTAATCCCCTTGGTGCAACCGCACCACCGTGCCATCAATTAAATCTAATGCAGGAATGATCATGGTAATTACATCTCCAAAAAGTTTTGAATCAAGCGTGAGCCTGCGGTGCCAGAACGTTCTGGGTGAAATTGGACACCATAGAAGTTATCGCAATTCACTGCGCTGCTAAACGGATTGCCATACTGAGTTTGCGCAATGGTATGACTGGAAATTGGCATCGAATAACTGTGTACAAAATAGAAATAGGCGTTATCTGGGATATCCCGAAACAGTGGGTTTCCTGCTAGCGCTTTGACTTGGTTCCAGCCGCTATGTGGAACAGGAAGCCCATTGGCATCCATTTTTTGTACAGGGCTATCAATTAACCCCAGTAGTGGCACCGTAGATTGGCCTTCTTCACTAAAAGAACCGAGTAATTGCATACCTAAACAGATACCTAATACTGGTTGGGTCAGTGCTTTGATTAACGGTACTAATTCGCGTTCAGTCAGCTTTTCCATGGCTGCGCTAGCCGTACCGACACCGGGCAAAAAGACTTTGTCGGCTTGTAAAATGGTGTTGGTATCGCGGCTCACCACAGGATCATAGCCTAGGCGTTTTACCGCATAGGCTACAGAGGCTAAATTTGCACAGCCGGTATCAAGGATGACAACGTTCATTACAGAACCCCTTTTGAGCTAGGTAACGTATCCCCTTCAACACGAATTGCTTGGCGCAGTGTGCGGCCGAAAACTTTAAACAAGCTCTCTGCTTTATGGTGATCGTTTTTCCCTTTGGTTTTCAGGTGTAACGTGCAACCCATCGCATAGGAAAGCGAGCTAAAGAAGTGCTCAATCATTTCTGTGCTTAAGTCACCAACGCGTTGGTATTTAAACTCGGCTTTGTATTCAAGGTGTGGGCGGCCAGAAATATCCAGCGCGCAGCGCGCTTGGCATTCATCCATTGGGAGAACGAAACCAAAACGTGCGATACCGCGTTTATCTCCAAGTGCCACTTTCAGCGCTTCACCTAGTGCAAGACCGGTATCTTCAACGGTGTGGTGGTCATCGATAAACAAGTCGCCATTGACCTCAATGTTTAACCGGAAACCACCGTGAGTCGCGATTTGGTCTAACATATGGTCAAAGAAGCCCACGCCAGTGCTAATCTTGCTGCCGCCTTCTTGGTCCAGCCAGACTTCGACTTGAATATTGGTTTCTTTTGTGACGCGTTTGACCAGTGCATGGCGGTCGCGTTTAGTTAATTGCTGGGTGATAGCTTCCCAGTCAAGTTCTGTTGGGCTATAACGTAACCCTTTGATACCCATGTTTTTAGCGAGTTGAATGTCTGTTTCACGGTCACCAATCACATAGCTATTTTCGCTATCTAACACGTTGCTATCTAAATAGCGTTCGACTAACTGGAGCTTAGGTTTACGACAAACGCAGTTATCTTCAGGCTTATGTGGGCAAATTAACACTTCATCAAATTTAACGCCTTGGGACTCAAATACCTGCATCATTAAATTATGCGGTGGCTCGAAATCTGCGGTTGGGAAGCTATCGGTGCCTAAGCCGTCTTGATTGGTTATCATCACTAAGCGGTAATTGGCTTTTTGCAGAGCAAGTAAGCTAGGAATAACCGCCTTTTCAAAGGCGAGTTTACTTAAGCTATCAACTTGGAAGTCGGTTGGCGGCTCGGTAATTAATGTTCCATCACGGTCGATAAATAAAATTTTCTGGCTCATGAGTCATTCCTAATTAGCAAAGTGCTGCAATAGCTTCAATAACACGGGTATTTTCTATTTCTGTCCCAACAGTAATACGCAGGCAATTAATGAGACCGGGTTGTTTGCTCTGGTCACGTAAAATAATGCCTTGGTCCCACAGGGCTTTAAACACGTTATTACCATCGGTAAAACGTACCAAAATATAGTTAGTTTCACTCGGATAAACGTGTTCAACCACCGATAAGTCGCGCAGCGCTTCACGAAGTGCAATACGGTTTTCTGTTATCGTTGTTACGCGGCTTTTCATTGTCTCAATGCCTTGTGGTTCAAGAGCTTGAGCTGCAATCATCGCAACAGGGGTTGATAAAGGATAAGGGGCGATAACCTTTAATAGCACTTCAATTACTTCAGGGGTGGCTAAGGTGAAACCACAACGTAAACCGGCCAATGCAAAGGCTTTGGATAAGGTTCTTAAAATGACCAAGTTTGGATATTGTGCTAACCAGCTTGCTACACTGTATTGTGGGCAGAACTCAATATAGGCTTCATCGACAACGACTAATGCACGGCCCGCAGCCATATCTAGCACTTCGCGTAAATCTTTATTGTCGATGATATTGCCTGTTGGGTTATTCGGGCTGCAAATATAAATCAGTTTGGTATTGGATAGATTTTCACGGATCGCATTAACGTTTAATGCCCAGTCTGGCAACGCCATGATTTTCTTTTGTTCAACACCAAAGGTTTCTGCACTGACGCTGTACATGCCATAGGTTGGTGGGCAGAACATTACCGCATCTTTGCCTGGTTCACAAAATGCGCGGATCAGCAACTCAATGGACTCATCGGCCCCACGGCAAACGAGCACTTGTTCTGGTTTAACTTTGGCATAAGCCGCATAATTATTGATCACCGCAACCGGTTGGCATTCAGGGTAACGGTTAAGGTTACGTTCACTGAATTGGTAATCAGGTGCAATCGGGTATTCATTGGCATTGAGCCAAACGTCTCCATTTCCCCCTAGACGTCGTGCAGACATATAAGGTGTCATGGTTTTAACATTTTCACGTGCAAGACTGGCGGCATTAAATGGTTGGCTCATGACTTACTCCTGATTTTGTTTTTTTAGTTCGTTAACGCGTAAGGTAACGGCATTTTTATGAGCCGTGAGTTGCTCTGCTTGAGCTAACGTTTCGATGGTGTCGGCTAAGCCTAATAAGCCTTGCTTTGACAGCTTTTGGACTGTCATTCGCTTCATAAAATCAGCGAGCCCAAGGCTTGAATAGGTTGAGGTATATCCATAAGTAGGCAATACGTGATTGGTGCCTGATGCATAGTCGCCAGCCGACTCTGGCGACCAGTCGCCAACAAACACAGAGCCGGCACTTGTGATAGCATCGACCAGGTCATCGGCATTGCGAGTTTGCAGTATTAAGTGCTCAGGGCCATAACGGTTGCTAATTTCAACGCATTGAGCGATGGAGTCAGTGATGATGACACGGCTGGCACTCAGGGCTTCTCTCGCTATCTCTGCACGTGAAAGTTGCGCTAATTGTTTTTCTGTTTCTTCAATCACGCGTTGGGCAAAGCTTTCATCGTCAGTTAATAAAATAACTTGTGAATCAGGGCCATGCTCTGCTTGAGATAGCAAATCAGATGCGGTAAATGCGGGGTTTGCACCGTTATCAGCAATGACCAACACTTCGGAAGGACCCGCAGGCATATCAATGGCTGCTCCATCATGGCTTTGGCTCACTTGGCGTTTTGCTTCAGTGACATAGGCATTACCGGGGCCAAAAATTTTATCAACCGCAGGAATGCTTTGGGTACCAAATGCCATTGCAGCAATCGCTTGCGCACCACCTACTTGGAAAATATCGCTGATGCCGCACAGTTTCGCTGCATACAAAATTTCATCGGCAATAGGTGGAGGTGAACATAAAATGATTTTGCGACAGCCAGCGATATTCGCAGGGGTTCCCAACATCATGACCGTTGATAACAGAGGGGCAGACCCCCCTGGAATATATAAACCGACTGCATCTATTGGGCGTGTGACTTGTTGGCACACGACGCCTGCCTGTGTTTCCACTGTAATCGGAGTGGTTTTTTGGGCTTCGTGAAAACGACGAATGTTACCAATCGCTGTTTTCATTGCTGTTTTGATTTCATCACCAAGACGAGCCTCTGCTGCGTCAACAGCATTTGCAGGAACACGCACCGTTTCGACTTCAGTTTTATCGAAACGACGGCTCAGTGCTTTGAGGGCGGTATCGCCCTCGTTACGGACTTGGTCAATAATTTGGCTAACCGCAGTACTAATGCTACCAGAAGCCGCTATTGCAGGGCGCAGCAGCAAAGCGCTTTGCTGCTCTTGGTTACAAGCCGACCAGCGAACAGGTTGGTTAAATCCCATTTTCATGACGGCTTACTCCATCATTTTTTCAATTGGCAGGACAAGAATAGAGCTTGCCCCTAACGCTTTGAGTTTTTCCATGGTTTCCCAGAACAGCGTTTCTGAGCTCACCATGTGCATCGCCACACGGCTTTGTTCGCCTGCTAACGGTAAAATAGTTGGGCGTTCAGCACCCGGCAGTAAGGCAATGATTTCTTCGAGTGTTTCACTTGGCGCGTGCAACATGATGTATTTGGACTCACGCGCTTGGATGACACCTTGGATACGGGTCATCATACGGTCAATAAGCTGTTGTTTTTCAGGCGACATTTCGCCATCGCGTTGAATTAAACAGGCTTTAGAACGGTAGATGACTTCCACTTCTTTTAGGCCGTTTGCTTCAAGTGTTGCACCTGTAGAGACGAGGTCACAGATGGCGTCGGAAAGGCCAGCGCGCGGAGCGACTTCGACTGAACCATTTAACAGACATGATTTAAATTGAATGCCTTTTTGGTCGAAATAGCGTTTTAACAAGTGTGGGTAGGAGGTTGCAACACGTGAGCCATTTAAGCACTCTGCACCGGTATAGTTGAAATCTAATGGGGCAGCGAGAGATAAGCGGCACCCACCAAAATCGAGGCGACGTAGTGTTTTGTATTGTGGGTTTTCACCTTGAGCACGACGATTCAATAACTCTTCTTCAAGAACGTTTTCACCGATGATCCCTAAGTCAACGACACCGTCCATGACCAGCCCTGGAATATCGTCATCACGAACGCGAAGTAAATCAATAGGCATATTTTCTGCATAAGCAATCAAACGTTGTTGTTGTAAATTGATTTTGATGCCACAGCGAGAAAGTAACTCTCTTGATTCTTCACTCAGACGACCTGATTTCTGTATTGCAATACGTAAACGTGATTTATCCAACATGACTTTACCCTTATCCCTTTAAAATTTTTTGTTTAGTAACTCTTTGTTCAAGAATAAAAAAACCCTCGGAAGATTATCTTCCGAGGGTTCTCTCAATTCGCATTTCAGCCACCGGAAGATTCGTTGAACGTCTTCCAGTACACATCGCCCGAAAGACTAGTCAGGATGATGGTGATGATGATGGTTGCGTGAAATACGATTCATAATGTCTTCCGTTCTGTTATTTAAGTGAATGACTAAACATTCATTGTGCTAACTAAATACTCATTGGTATTCAACCTATCCGATTTCCCCCTATGAATGCAACCTTTTTTTTAAAAATAACCAATAATAATTAGTTGTTCACTTTTTATAGTGATAAATCCCTCAGAAATTGTATTCGGAAGTTTTATGGTTTTCAGCTACTCTGTGATTAATTTCAGTCAGTTGAACGATTGGGGAGTTATCATATGAAGAAAGTCACTATCATCGGGTTAGGGTGGGTTGGGTTGCCCCTTGCTCAGGCCTTATTGTCTCAAGGCATTCATGTGGTTGGAACTAAAACAACACCAGATGGTATTGAAGCCGCTCAAGCGGTTGGAATAGAGTGCTATGCATTGAAATTAACCCCAGAACTTGAATGTGATGACGATGATTTAGCACAATTGATGGAACAAAGTGATGCTATCGTCATTTTGCTACCCCCATCTAAAATTAATACTGAATACTATGTGACCGCGGTTGAAACACTGGTGAATAGCGCGATAGCATTTCAGGTGCCTAAAGTTATTTTCACATCATCTACGGCAGTTTATGGGGAACAAAATGGCGAAATGGCTGAAAATAGCCCATTGGATGGAGTGACGGAATCAGCTAAAGCCTTGGTGGCGACAGAGCAGTGGTTGCATCAGTTACCGAACATATCGGTGGATATTCTGCGGTTAGCGGGATTAGTTGGTGAAAAACGACATGCAGGGCGTTTTTTAGCGGGGAAAACCGGGGTGAAAGGGGCAAGCCAGCCTGTCAATATGGTACATCAAGATGATGTGATTGCTGCCATTTTATTATTGCTCCAGCAACCGCAAGGGAGGCATATTTATAACCTCTGTGCGCCAGTCCACCCAACACGAGCCGAATTTTATACTCATGCAGCACAATCTATCGGGTTAGTTCCGCCTGAGTTTATTGAGGAAGAGAATGCGTTAGCGGGAAAAGTCATTAACGGTAATAAAATTTGCCAAGAACTCGGGTTTGAATACCAGTACCCAAACCCAAGTTTGATGAATATGACCCTGTGATTATTTAATTGGGATCATAACAATTTTTTGGAACGCAGGACGAGTGGTCAGTTGCTGGTACCAGCGCTCCAAATTTTTAAATTCAGGGCGCTGCGTGACAATTTCATGCCAAGGGTAAAATAGTGGTGCGATAGCAATGTCAGCGATACCAAATTTGTCACCACTGAAATAGGCTTGGTTAGCTAATGCATTATCAGCAATGGTTAGTAACCGGTTGATATTGCCATAAATAATTTTGGCTTGTTCTGGGTCTCTATCTGCTTCTGGGACACGAACAATTTTGTTCATCATCTGTTTAATGTGGTCGAATAAATTAGCACCACTCCAATCCATCCATTTATCAGCGGCCGCTCGTTCTTGTAGGTCTTGTGCGAGTAATAAGTGAGAATGATCAAATTTTTCCGTAAGGTAACGTAAAATCGCATTCGATTCCCACAGCGCAAAGTCATCATCCTGTAGAGTTGGAATTGTGCTGTTTGGATTCATTTTTATATATTCAGGTGTATCTAGCCCACCAAATGGGCCACCCACATCTTTTTGATTGTAAGCGATATTTAATTCTTCTAAGCACCAAAGTACTTTTTTGACATTGGAAGAGTTGACGCGTCCCCAAACAGTTAACATGGCAGTCTCCTAAATTGATTTTTTGGCATCGACCATGGTTAAGATAGATTAAATTTACTCGGAGGCAAATGTTTATTTGTTATGAGTGGCCTCAGTGATATTAAAGTCTTATATTAGGTCTCGTTATCAAATTTTGTCACAGCGATGGGTTCTCGTTTAGTGATGTTGAGTCAATGACAGTAATTTAAATGTACAGAATTAAGTGAAGGAATAACCGATGAGTAAGAAAATGTTGTCTTTAAAAACCCGCCGAGCTGGAATTGGGTTGAGTCTTTTGGTTGCCGTAAGTACCAGTGCTTATGCGGCGCAGACACCGGTTGCTCCTCAAGTCGATGCAAAAGCGTTTGTTTTGATGGATTATAATAGCGGTAAAATTTTAGCGTCTGGGAATCCAGATGAACGCTTAGATCCCGCAAGTTTAACAAAAATTATGACCAGCTATGTGATTGGCCAGGCCGTCAATGCAGGGAAAATCACGCCACAAGACATGGTTACAGTAGGGGAAGATGCGTGGGCGACGGGTAACCCTGTTCTTAAAGGCTCCTCTTTGATGTTTCTAAAGCCTAAAGACCGTGTTTCTGTGTTGGATCTAAATAAAGGGATTGTGATCCAGTCAGGGAATGATGCCAGTATCGCCCTTGCTGATTATGTTGCAGGGAGCCAAGACTCATTTGTGAGTCTAATGAATCAGTATGTGCAAAAGATTGGTTTGAAAAATACCCATTTTAAAACGGTTCATGGCCTAGATTCAGAAGGGCAATACAGTACAGCGCGGGATATGGCATTGTTAACCCAAGCAATGATCCGCGATGTGCCTGATGAATACGCACTACACAAGGAAAAAGAATTTACCTTTAATAAAATTCGTCAACCAAACCGTAACCGTCTGTTATGGAACCAAAATTTAAAAGTGGATGGCGTAAAAACTGGGCACACGAGTGGAGCAGGCCATAACTTAGTCGCCTCTGCAACAGAAGGTGATATGCGTTTGATTTCAGTCGTGTTGGGGGCGCCAAGTGACCGTGTGCGTTTTTCTGAAAGTGAAAAATTACTGACATGGGGCTTCCGCTTCTTTGAAACTGTCACGCCAATTAAGGCTGATGCTACACTGAAAAAACAACGCGTTTGGTTTGGTGATATTTCAGAAGTTGATTTAGGTGTTGCCGATGATGTTTCTGTTACTATTCCTAAAGGGCAGCTGCAAAACTTAAAAGTGGATATTCAACTGACTAATGATTCACTTGAGGCGCCACTGGCTAAGAACCAAGCGGTAGGTACGATTAACTTTATTCTTAATGATGAAGTCATCGAACAGCATCCTTTAGTCGCAAAAAGTGCTGTTGAGGAAGCCGGGTTTTTCGGCCGTATTTGGGATTATATTATGAAAACGATTAGCGGCTGGTGGAGTGCCATTTTCGGTTAATAATTGATTAAGTAGAAAATGATGTGAACACAAAAATGCCTGCATTAGCAGGCATTTTTATCGAGGTGACTAAGACACAATACTATTCGCAGTGAGCCAGTTTAATCGCTAAGCCGCCTTGGGAGGTTTCACGATACTTAGCGTTGATGTCTTTACCCGTTTCATACATGGTTTCAATGACTTTATCGAGGCAAACTCGTGGGTCACTGACGCGACGCAGTGCCATACGGGCTGCATTGACGGCTTTAACGGAAGCAATGGCATTACGTTCAATACAAGGTACTTGTACTTGTCCACCAACAGGGTCACAGGTTAAGCCTAAGTTATGCTCCATGGCAATCTCTGCCGCAATACACACTTGCTCAGGGCTACCGCCCATTAGCTCGGCTAATCCCGCAGCGGCCATCGAACAAGCAACACCCACTTCCCCTTGGCAACCAACTTCTGCACCAGAAATTGACGCATTCATTTTATATAACGCACCAATGACACCGGAAACTAAAAAATAACGGGTATAGGAATTTTCATTCACCGGGCGAATGAATTTATCATAGTAAGCTAAAACGGCAGGTATAATGCCACAAGCACCGTTAGTTGGCGCTGTTACAACACGACCACCCGCTGCATTTTCTTCGTTAACAGCAAGGGCATACATGTTGATCCAGTCTATTACCGCCATTGGGTCCATATTAGTGCTATCTGTTGTGACCAATTGGCGACGTAGAGCCGCTGCACGACGAGGAACACGCAATGGGCCGGGTAATAAGCCTTCAGTCGTGACACCGCGCTCAATACCCGCTTTCATCACATCCCATATGGATGAGAGATATTGCTGAATTTCTTCTTTACTACGCAATGCTAATTCATTCTGCATCACGAGTGCGGAAAGCGATAAACCAGTTTCTTTACAGTGTTTTTGCAGGTCAGCCGCATATTTAAATGGGTAAGGGACTTGAACGGCGTTTTCGTCTGACTGGCCAAAATGTTCTTCATCGACAATAAAACCGCCGCCGATAGAATAGTAATTTTTGCTGTAAATAACATCATCACCACTGAATGCTGTAATACTCATTCCATTTTCATGGAGCGGTAGGTTGGTAGTATGAAAATTCATGCCACCTTCAGTAGGGAAATCAACTTCATGTTGCCCATGAGCAAGGGAGAGCCTTTCAGTTTGCTCAACATTACGCATAAAAGCAGGAATAGCGTCAATATCAATGGTATCCGGTAAGTTACCCGCAAGGCCCATAATAATTGCCATATCCGTTGCATGGCCTTTACCTGTTAAAGAGAGCGAACCATAAACATCAACTGCAATTCGTGTTGTGCGAGTGAGTATTTCTTGCTGGATAAGGTCGTCAACAAATTGTTTGCCCGCTTTCATTGGGCCGACGGTATGGGAACTTGAAGGGCCGATGCCAATTTTGAAGATATCAAATACACTAATCATATTCAGTGCTTCCTTTTGTAGAAAGTCATTGAAATTAGGTAGCTTCCATTTAGGACGCTACCTAGTGGCTTCAATTAGAAGAATAACTTATATGTTGCCGCAGAGATAGCGACCAGACCCATAATTACAATAAATATATTACTGATTTTACCTGAGTATTTACGCATCGCAGGTACTTTGCTAATTGCATACATTGGCATTAAGAACAGTAAAATTGCGATTACTGGGCCACCGAGGCTCTCGATGATATCTAGCACACCTGGGTTTAATGTTGCTACTATCCATGTTGTGACTAACATGAAGATAGCAGTACCACGGTTTAACTTGCGAACATCAATTGTTTTACCTTTTGCACGGTAAGCACGCTCAACCAAGCCATTGAAACCTTCACGTGCGCCTAAGTAGTGACCTAGGAAAGATTTAATAATTGCGATAAAGGCAATGATTGCAGCTGCATATTTGATGAATGGCTGGTCAAAATAGCCAGACAGGTAGTCAAGAATACTGATATTTTGTGCTTTAGCTTGTGCGAGATCTGCTGAAGATAAGGTAAAGACACAGCTGATCACGAAGAACATAACGGTCAGCACCATCAGAATGTGTGCAGAAGCAAGAATTCGTGAACATTTTTGTTCAGCTGCATCACCGTATTCTTCACGTTTTGCAACGGAGAAAGCAGAAATAATCGGCGAGTGGTTAAATGCGAATACCATCACTGGGATTGTCAGCCAAATAGTGACCCAGATGCTTTGTCCGCCGGTATTTTTTGTTGCTTCAGTGATACCTTCCCAAGTTAATGTATTCAGTACATCACCAGACCAATGTGGGATCATATACAGTGAGAATGCAACCAGCACGGCGATAAATGGAAACACTAACATACTCATGACTTTTACGATGTATTTCTCACCGAATGCCACAATCGCCATCACTCCGCCTACAAGGATCAAGGCAAGTAGCCAGCGTGGTGGTGCGCCAACGCCTAATAATTCGGTTAAGAATTTATTGACGTTATTGGTAATGGAAACACCATAAACAAGAAGAATAGGATAAATAGCAAAGAAGTAGAGTAGGGTGATCCAGTTACCTGCTGTGCGACCAAAATGCTCCTCCACGACCTCAGTAATATCACCGTCCGGTTTTGAACCAGACAGAACGAAGCGTGTTAACCCACGGTGAGCAAAAAATGTCATTGGGAAGGCTAATACCAGCATCAGTAAAACAGGTAATAAACCACTCATACCTGCGTTGATGGGCAAAAACAGTACCCCAGCACCGATAGCTGTACCATATAAACCCAGCATCCATACTGTGTCAGTTTTGCGCCAAGCATTGCTAGTTACTGTTTGCGAGGCTGTTTTGTCGATGGAACCAACTTTTGTTGCATCCATAATAGTCTCCGAAAATATAAGTCAAAAAAAAAATCATTTAGCGTAACGGCAAATGCATTACGAACTTTTAATCTTTTGGTACGAACAATTACTCAATAACAATTGTTTTCTTTTGCGTAACAATCTGATTGGAAATAAAACTAATATTAGGTCTAAATTTATTTTCAATCAGTTTTGCATTTTTATCATAAATTTTTAAAAGTGGATTTTGAGGGTGTGAATTTATAGTTTACCAGAATAAAATGCCGTGATCATTATCTCAAAAGAGAAATATCTCCTTAGATTGCGATAGATAATCATATTTTATAAAAATGTTAAGAAAATTTGCGTTAGGCTTGCTTTTATTAGAGGCTAAATGCTAATTAAATAAGTTTAAATTTTCTTAATTTTTGACAGAATTAAATTCTGCTGAAAAAATATTATTATATTAATGATTAAAATTGAGCTGATTAAAATATCATCCATATCAATATAAATATTGAACTGTACTGTAATGGAAGTACGATTCAGTCGATTTTATTTCTCAGTAATATGTTGATAATTATGGTTATTGTTTTGGTTTTTAGAATGATTCTTTGCGTGATTAATTAGTTTGGGAGTTGGAAGAGATAGTGCTATATATTAATTAATTTGAATTTTTTTCATGCTTATATTTGCCACTTTTTTCGCAACGAAAAAAATAATTAAAATAGGTAACAAAATATTTGTTAACTGATTGTTTTAATAATTTTATTGATAACTTCAAAAAGATTTTAATGCTGAATATAAAAATAAACAGAAACTTTGATCTAGCTCAGTTTTTATCATGGGAAAGGAACTGGCATTAATTAATGCCAGTATTTGGATATAGGTTGTTATGGCTGAAACCAACCTTTACGAATAAGAGGGGCACAAATGAAACTATATAGCTGAGTAATAGGTGATTGAATTTTATTCGCACCAATAGACCAGAGAATTTGAGCTAAACCGCATGCGACAATCGCAAGTATAAAGGCGCCTGCCATATCTAAAGGCCAGTGAACACCGAGGTAAATACGCGACCAAGCAATGACAATAGCGGGGATCATCATGACAAGCCCTACCCAGGTCCTTAGCCAGAAAAGAAACGCGAAAGCGAATGTAAAGACAATCGTGCCATGGTTGCTCGGGAATGAAGGCGTGGCTTTATGTTCAGAGAAATTGGTGCCAATTCCCATGACAAATGGGCGGTCATGCGGCGCGAAATAGCCTACTAACCACGAAATTGCTAAACCAATGACAATAGCAATGGCCGCTTTGCAGGCAAAGGCACGTTGGCGAGTCATATTTGGCTGGGCGCCCCAAAACCAACAAGCAACAGTAAATAGTGGAAATAACAGAATTAAGCGTTTTGCAATCACGTTAGCTACAGCAATGGTTCCACTTGCAGTTTCTGGAGTAGCATTGATCAAATTGAATAGATCAAGGTTAAGTTGTTCCAGCACAGTTCAGTACCTCGGACAGATAGTTAGTAAGACAGAATAGGTATTAAAGGGAGATTAAAGTTTCTTAATGAGCAGGTAAAGTCCCTTTGTCTTATTATTGAAAGCTTTGTGCGACAAATTTACTTGCGGTTTAACTATTACTCAATAATTATTTAGTGCAGTAACAGACTTAGATAAGTAAAAGGGAGAAGAAGTGATGTGGTGGCAAAAAGAGATACAACTTAGCGCAAAAGTAAGAGGGTTTCATTTAGTGACAGAAGAAATTCTCAAGCAGCTTCCTGAACTTAGCTTAATTAAGGTTGGTTTAGCCAATATTTTTATTCAACATACATCGGCATCTTTAACGATCAATGAAAATGCGGATTACACTGTCAGAGAAGACTTCGAGAGTTTTTTTAATCAGGCCGTTCCTGAAAATGAGCCTTATTATAAGCATGATTATGAAGGAAGTGATGATATGCCTGCGCACCTAAAAAGCAGTTTATTGGGTGCAAGTTTAACGATTCCGATTACGAAAGGGCGTTTAAATTTGGGAACGTGGCAGGGGATTTATTTATGTGAACATAGAAATCATGGTGGAAAGCGTAGGTTAATCATTACATTGCAAGGCGAACCCAGCCGTTAGAAACAAAAAACCCGATAGCATGAAAACAAACAGTTGGCTATCGGGCTCCTCAATATGGGGACATCAAAGAAAAGCAGTGGCACTAATTAAGACCCCGTCTAAAAAAGAAAGTTCTCACTTAGATGAAAAAAAGTGCAATATTTTTATTAAATTTGGCTTAAATAGCACAAAAAGAACAAGCAAAGTGTTAACACCTATAAATAAGTGAACAACTTTGCTTGTTGGGATGAAAAACGGATGTGACTAATTACTTGTATAGATTCAAATTTTCTTTAGCGTAAGCTTCGAAATCTGTGCACCCACCGATGTGTTGCTCATCAATGAATATTTGTGGAACGGTTTCAACAGGTTTACCGACAGTTTTAGATAAATCTTCTTTAGAAATACCTTCAGCTTGAATATCAACATAGCGGTAGTCAAAATCTTCACGCTCATTTTTCAGTTTTTCAGCGAGTTCTTTTGCACGAACACAGTATGGGCAGCCAGGACGACCAAAAATAACAGTATACATAGTATCTCCTTTTTATCTTGAGCTCAGATTCTAATTGCAATGCTCAATACTATGCCTATATAACTTATGAAATAAAAGTCGAATTTTCCTGTTATACCTATAGGTATGGCATATAATTCACAGTTTGAGAAAGAGACACAATAATGAGAGGAGAAAAAGAATGAGTCATAAACCTCAATCTAAAGGGACAATGCGTTCATTGGCTGATATGCCAAAGCCCATTATCGTGTTAGAAGGTGTGGGGATCATTCTGCTTATTATTGTTTTGTTAGCACTAAATGACTACATCACACTGCCAGAGCCTTTAATGCAGTCAGGGGTGATCGTGAGCATGATTATGGTCGGTATTGGTTGTTTGGTGCCTGCAATGATCAACATTGTCTGGCGAGCAATTCATGGTCTGAGTTTTTTGGGTATTGATCATAAACAGCCAGAAAAGAGCGCATCTAAAAAGTCAGACTCTGCAGATAATAAACCTGATGAATAAGTAGATTAAGCGCAGTTTTACTGGTGTTTCGCCCTACAATATGTGAGAATTATTCGTTTTTTTCGTTAGGGGGAAATGTGCCAAAACCCTAACAAATCGATATTGCACGACTATTTTGAGTTGAAGAAGGTTATTGCCCATGGATTCTATTTGTTACCCTGACATCACTAAGCTACGTGAATGGCTAGACCAACTCAAAACCTCTTATTTCGAGTGTGATTCCTGCTCTGCATTACATTTACCTCATATGCAAAATATCGACGGTATTTTTGATGCGAAGCTCGATATTTTAAATAATGTTTTGGTGTTATCTGCATTAGCTGAGCTTAAACCGACAGCGATTGTGACGTTAGTGGCGAATATCAGCCAAATCAATGCCAGCTCATTAACAGCGAAAGTTTTCCTTGAAATAAACAATGAAAACTTGCCTAAATTGATTGTTAGCCAATCATTTTCATTAGAAGCAGGGATGACGTATCGTCAATTCGGCCATTTTTTACAGCAAGCAGAAGACCAAATTTCAGCCATTGTATTTGAAATCTTTAGCAATAATTTGCTGTATGCGAGTCAGGATGATTTCAGCGAAGATGATGACAATGTTGATGAAGACTCTGAGCATTCCCTTGACGACAAACCTTCGATAATTATCCACTAAGTCTCTGTTATGCACTGTGAAAAATATGCCGCAGGGCAGTGCCATTCATGCCAATGGTTGACATTAACGCCTGAACAGCAAGTTATTGAAAAACAGAGCCAACTACAGGCTCTTTTGCCAGCTATTGATATCTCTCTATTTCAGCCTCCAGCCACAGGGCCACTGATGGCTTTTCGCAATAAAGCCAAAATGGTCGTTAGTGGTAGTGTTGAGAAGCCAATTTTAGGTATTGTTGGGCGAGATGGGCAAGGTGTAGATTTAACGGACTGCCCGTTGTATCCAGATGCCTTTTCTGATGTGTTTAGTGCCATTATTCCTTTTATTGCAAGGGCAGGGCTGACGCCTTATAACATTGAGCGCAAACGCGGTGAATTAAAATACCTATTATTAACCCAAAGTCATTACTCTGGGAAATTCATGCTGCGGTTTGTGTTGCGCTCAGAGAAAAAAATTGAGCAGTTAAAAAAGGCACTGCCATGGCTACAAGAACAGTTGCCACTGCTTGCGGTGATCACCGCCAATATTCAACCCGTGCATATGGCAATACTTGAAGGTGAGGATGAGATTTTCTTAACGGAGCAGCGCACACTTCGTGAAGAGTTTAATCAAGTCCCTTTATTTATTCGGCCACAAGGTTTTTTCCAAACGAATCCTATAGTGGCTGCAAAATTATACCAAACCGCGAGGGAATGGGTTAAAGCGTTAGATATCGATAGCTTGTGGGATCTGTTTTGTGGCGTGGGCGGCTTTGGGCTGCACTGTGCTGAAAAAGACACTCACTTAACAGGGATAGAAATCAGTGCGCCAGCGATTGCCAGCGCACAGCAATCAGCGGATGAACTTGGATTAAAGCATGTTGAGTTTAAAGCACTTGATTCAACGCGTTTTGCCACGGCGAATCAGGATATCCCTCAGCTTATTTTAGTCAATCCGCCACGTCGAGGGATTGGTAAAGAATTATGCGATTACCTTACTCATATGCAGCCTGAATATATCCTGTATTCTAGCTGTAACGCGCAAACCATGGCGCAAGATTTACAGTTGTTAACGGGGTATCACGTATGTAAGGTGCAGTTGTTTGATTTGTTCCCTCATACGTCTCATTATGAGGTATTGACCTTATTACAACGGGTAACTAATTAGTCAATTATATAAAAAAGCTTGGTATTAATACCAAGCTTTTTATTTTTTAAACCATCTAAGTTGAGATAAAGTTAGCCTCTGTGCTCAAATTCCAATGCTTTGCGTTCAATTAAACGCATTAAAATAGTTAAGATTGCATTGACCACTAGATAAATAATACCCGCAGCAACAAATGCCATGACATCCCATGTTTGACCAAAGATAAGCTGGCTGTATCCCATGACATCTAGCATGGTAATGGTACTGGCCAGTGAGGTACTTTTGAAAATTAATACCACTTCGTTGGAATAGGACGATAACGAGCGTTTGAAGGCATAAGGCAAAATAATTCGCATGGTTTGCATTTTACTCATCCCAAGGGCTTGGCAAGACTGCCATTGACCTGATGGAATGGCTTTAACTGCGCCGTGGAATAATAAAGTGGAATAAGCTGCACTATTTAAAGCTAAGGCTACCATTGCACAGACCCAGGGTGTGGAAATAACCTCCCACAGCATAGGATAATCTTGCAAAGATTTAAATTGGCTTGGGCCGTTATAAATTAAGAAAAATTGTACCAATAACGGCGTACCAGTAAACAGTGTAATGTAGACCTTCACTGCTTGAGAGATCACTGGCGTTTTTAGCGACAAAATTAGGGTGAATAATATGGCTAACAGAAAAGCCACAATGAGTGCGCTAAACGTCAGAGACAAACTGGTTGGAAGTCCCGGTAATATTTTTAATATTAAATCTATCATTTTGATTCACCTCGCTCAAAGCGGGTGGTACGTAGCTCAATACGCTTTAGGACTAGCTGGCTGACTAACGTAATTGCAAGGTAAATCAAACCGACAATGGCATACCAAGTAAACGGTTCCTGAGTACGGTTAACGATGGTTTTAGTTTGTAACATCAAATCATTGACGCTGATGAGTGAAACTAATGCGGTGTCTTTCAATAATACCAGCCATTGGTTACCTAGTCCTGGAAGGGCATGGCGCCACATCTGTGGCATGATAAACCGAAAGAAGATCGTGCGCTTTGTTAAACCTAATGCAAAACCTGCTTCCCACTGACCATAAGGGACGGCTTTCAATGCGCCCCTAAGCGTTTGAGATGCATAGGATGCATATAATAAGGCTAGCGCAATAACGCCACAAACAAATGGGGTATAGTCAAATTCGCCGCTATTAGCAAAGAAAATACTTGGGTCGATTTGGATGGTGGTTTGCCAAAAACCGAGGTTCAGTTCAAAACCATCACCGAGTAGATTGATGAATTGCAATGTACCGAAGTAGACAAATAAAACCACTAACAATTCAGGTAAACCGCGGATCAAAGTGACCCAGCAGGTCCCTAAAAAGGCAATTGGTTTAAAGCGGACAGACTCCCATGCAGTAAACAGCATGGCCAGAACCAAACCCAAAATCAGCGCAGAAACAGCAAGGCCGACGGTGATACCGGCGGCACTTGTTAAAAATAGAAAGTTGCTCATTAATTATATCGATTACTGTTGAAACCATTTTTTGTGGATAGCATCATAAGTGCCGTCTGCTTTAACTTCTGCTAAGGCTTTATTCATTTTATCCAGCAGCTCTTTATTTCCCTTACGAACGGCAATACCTAAACCAATACCGAAGTATTGTGGATCAGTGACTTTCTCGCCAACTGCACCTAAGTTTTCATTACCTTTCCCTTTTAACCACTCGTCAGCGACTGCGGTATCACCGAAAACGGCATCGATACGGCCATTTTGTAAGTCTAAAATAGCAGATTGGTAGTTATCATAAGGAACGGTTGTCATCCCTTTATGTTGTTCCATGATGTATTTTTGGTGAGTGGTTCCGTTTTGTACGCCAATTTTTTTATCTTTTAATTGGTCTATTGAGCTGATTTTTTCTTTAACGGCAATAAATTCCGCTGAGTTAGGGTAGTAAGTCTCAGTGAAATCTACTTGCTGTTGGCGCTCAGGGGTAATATCGATACCTGCCATTAATGCTTCAAAGCGACGGAATTTTAAGCTAGGAATTAAGCTGTCAAAAGATTGGTGAGTAAATGTACAGGTTGCATTCATTTTTTCACACATTGCATTGGCTAAATCAACGTCAAAGCCAACGATTTGGTTATTCTTATCGAACATTTCAAAAGGCGCGTAAGTCGCTTCTGTTGCAAAACGAATAGTTTCTTTTTCCGCAGCAGTTGCAGATAGGGTTACAGCGCCCAGCAGTGCAGCTAATATAATTTTTTTCATTGCTTAATCCTATATCTATTAGTGTGACAGATAATTTGCAAATGCTTCTGTTTGAGGTGCAGTGAAATGGCTTGCATCCCCTTGTTCTACTATATGGCCGTTTTCCATATACACGACACGGCTAGCGGTTTTTCGCGCAATTTCCACTTCGTGAGTGACGATGACTTGTGTAATCCCAGTTGCAGATAGTTCACGTATGATATCAACAACTTGAGCGGTGATTTCTGGGTCAAGTGCAGCGGTTGGTTCATCAAATAATAAAACTTTTGGTTCCATCATTAGCGCTCTTGCAATCGCAACACGCTGTTGCTGCCCACCTGATAAGTGTAATGGGTAGCGGTCAGCAAATTGCGACAACCGTAAGCGTTCTAATAGTTTAGAGGCTTTTGCTTGCGCTTCTTGTTTTGACAATTTTAATACGCGACAAGGTGCTTCAATTAAGTTGTCCATGACACTCAAATGAGGCCATAGATTATATTGTTGAAATACCATCCCCACATTTTGACGCAGCTCACGGATCGCTTTCGCATCTGGAGCGGAAGAAAAGTCAAATTGCTGACCCACAATGTTTAAGTGGCCTGAACGTGGCATTTCTAATAAATTGAGGACACGTAACAACGAGCTTTTACCTGCTCCGCTTGGCCCGAGTAATACCATAGTCTCACCAGCAGAACACTCTAGATTGATATCAAAGAGTGCCTGATGGGAACCATAGAAACAGTTGATGTTTTTTAATTGAATGCTCATGTGTACCAATAATATCTTTTTTCACTACCTGCGATATTAATCCTATGAGCATATTTATGCAATAATTTCTGCATAAAAATTTGGTTTTTACGCTAAAATTAGTCTGATTTAACGGTCAGTTGCTCTGCTTGCTGTTCTTTAGCGAGTTGTTTATCTCGTTCAAAAGCCAGTTCACTGATGCGTTTTGCCATGCCTTTAAAAATAAATAAATGGGCAGGCATCATGGCAAACCAATAGAGTAGGCCGCAAAAGCCAGCTGGATGCCACCATGCCCGAACATCGATTGAACGGCGGTTCCCGCTATCATGAATAGTAAAAGTTAAGCGGCCAAGCCCTGGGGCTTTCATACCAAATAACAAGCTAAGTTGTTTATTTGGTTCAAGATTAATCACGCGCCAGCCATCAATTTCATCACCGAGTTGGAGCTCTTCACGGTCGGGGCGGCCGTACTTCACTTTATTCAGCATCATATCATCCATGATGGCACGGGTTTTCCACAGACCATTGGCATAGAAATAGCCGTTTTTTCCACCGATTTGTTGCACCGTATACCAGAGCGATTCTGAACTGGCTGTTGTTCCAAGGGTTGCTCCCGCTTGTTTTGGGTAATAGCCATAACCGGGGCGCCAGCGTTTTCTGACTTCTGGGTCATACCCCCAATCTGCGTTATCAACGGCATCGGCTTCTTCTGCTAAAGTCGTTCTAACGGCATCATCAAAAGAGACTAAGGTTTGTGGGATCAGCTCTCGTAACGCTTTATCATCTGCCGGAAGGTCGTGCTGCAAGCCTTGGATTAGCTCCTTAGCAATTGATGGGGGGACGGAGGTGATCAAGCTGATGAAATGCACCGAGATCATACTAATCGGGATCGGGATAGGAATAAGTAAACGACGTTTACCACTGACCTTAATAAAGCGCTTAAATAGCTCTTGATAGCTAATAAACTCAGGGCCACCCGCATCGAAAATTCGGTTCTCGGTTGTTGGTATTTTCGCCAATTGCGTTAAATAATATAAAATATTCGACAGGGCGATGGGGGATGATTTAGAACGAACCCAACGTGGCGGGGTTAAAATGGCTAAGTTGTAGACCATATCGCGCATAATTTCGAATGCGGCAGAACCAGAGCCAACGATAATAGATGAACGAATTTCGGTAACTGGGATTTGGCTTTCACGTAAAATATCGCCAGTTAAACGTCGTGCAATTAGATGTGGTGAATAGGTATGCCCATGTTGTAATGCACTAAGATAAATAACATGTTTAACGCTTGAACCTTCAAGGACTTGTTGCACGTTACGAGCGGCGGTGCGTTCACGCTCGACCAAATTGGCTTGGTCGGCCATGCTATGAACGAGGAAATAAACAATATCAATGTCTTGCATGACATCTTTTAATGTTTCAGGGTCATGGAGATCCACATAAATGCATTGGGTATCTTGCCAGCCTTGGGATAACATCCAATCAACACGGCGTGCGCCTGCTGTTACGTCATATCCTTGTTCAATAAGTTTAGGGATCAGATTTTGACCAATATAACCACTAGCGCCCAACACTAAAACACGTTGTTTATCTGTCATGTTAATTTCCTGTTTCACGCAAATTAACGGCTATTGTGACTGAAATTTTACCTATGTAAAGAAGGCCATGAGAATTGGCGTAATAAGACTAAGTACGAAGCCATGAACAATGGCCGCAGGGACAATTGAAACCCCACCGCTGCGTTGTAAAACAGGCAGTGTAAAATCCATTGACGTTGAACCACAAATGCCAAGAGCGGTTGAACGGTAACGATTAATAATAATTGGAATGAGCATGATTGCAGCAAGTTCCCTTGCTAAGTCATTGAAAAAAGCGGCGCTCCCCATGACTGGGCCATAAGCATCGGTGATGACAATTCCTGTTAATGAGTACCAGCCAAAGCCTGAGGCGACTGCTAACCCCATTTTAACTGGGAGACCGAGTAATAACGCGGCTAACGCACCGCCCGCGAGCGCACTGACCCCCATGACAAATGCAATGGTTGTTCCGCGTCGATTGATTAAGATCTGTTTAATACTCATTCCACTATTGCGTAATTGAATGCCAACAAGTAGCAACAGCAGCATTAATGCAGCCTGACTGCCTTTATCGGCATAGTGTAAGAAATTAAAACCCGTTAACCCAACGACAAAACCCAACAGTAACACCCCACAAAGTTGCAGAGACTCTAAAACCATTTTGATCCTAGATGGCGGCTTTTCTTGTTTGTGTTGTGGGATTTTCCAAGGGTCCAATTTATCAAGTAATAACAAAGAGATAACATTTAATGAAAATATACAGCCAAAAAAGGTAATGGCATAAATTAAAATAGAAATTAAGTGAATACTTAAGTTTTCAAGCAGTGCGAGAGTTATTCCCATTAGAAATAAAATAACATATACCATCGAGTTAAGTGATTGGTGTACTCGATGGAGAATTTGTTTATTTCTAATAGTAATAAGGTAACCAAGTGTTAATGGTAGCAGTATAATCAAAAGTCCTGAATACATGGCCGGATCCTTAAAGGTTAACCCATAGACTAGGTAACTATAAACAAAGAGTTATGCTTATCTTTTTTATTTAGGTTATCGAAGCATAAACCTGATATAGCGCCGAGTAAGAAAAGAATTTTTTGTGATAAAATTTTTTTATTGGCGTCTCAATGAAAAATAGGTCAAAAACACTAAAAATGAAAGTTTTCCTATTTTATAACACTGCCATTGGATGCTCAATATAGTTCTCTGTTTTGTTATGAATAATTTTTATTTAGCATATATTGTGATAGTAATGAATGTGGTTAATCGGTAAGCTTTGGTTATTATTCTTTTATATTTTCACTTGGCATAATCATTCAGTACGTAATGGTAACTGATGAAATTGAAGGGGGAATATAAATACTTCAAGGAGAGAGTAATATGTACCTGGAACGTGTGGAAATATACGGATTTAGAGGGATTAACCGGCTTTCTTTAGAACTAAATAATAGTACGGTTTTAGTCGGTGAGAATTCCTGGGGGAAATCGAGTTTACTTGACGCACTTGATCTTCTTCTTTCCCCTGAACATACAAATTACCAATTCAGCCTTCATGATTTTCACCACCCAGCAGGGAATGATGAATCGCGTTACCGCTCATTACAGATCGTTCTAAAATTTGGTGAGCGTCGAAAAGGGCGTCATCAATCATATCGTTTTCATAATCTTAGCTCTGTTTGGGTCGATAACGGAGATGGGCTTAAACATATTTTCTATCGTGTTAGTGCAGAGCTTAAAGATGATGGCACAATCGCCGTCGATAAAAACTTTTTAAACGCAGGCGGCAATAAGCTTTCTTTGGATAATGTAGGTAAATATATCAAAGAAATTATTCGGTTATATCCGGTTATTCGCCTACGAGATGCTCGATTCTTACACTCGCTTAACCCGGAAACGATTGTTTCAGGGCAAAAAGAGGTACGTGACTTATTTAATGCCCGTATTAAGGAACTAACCAGTGCATTGGTCAACAACCCTGAACGCTTAAGTGATGAAGACCTTGGTGATGGAATTGATGCGATGCAACAATTGCTTAGCCATTACTTTTCAGGGCAAAGTTCCCATATTATTCGTTCAGATAATTCAATTGTTAAAATAGAGCCACGTAAGCGCGGCTGGAAAGCGCTTGATAATATTAGTCGCTTAATTGCTAAACCAAACCAACGCAATATTCGATTAATTATTCTAGGAATGTTTTCTTCGTTATTACAATCAAAAGGTAATATTCACTTAGATAAGCATGCTCGGCCATTGATTATTGTTGAAGATCCAGAAACGCGTTTACATCCGATTATGCTCTCCATCGCATGGGGCTTATTTAGTTTATTTTCTCTGCAGCGGATTACCACAACGAACTCAGGAGAGCTGCTTTCATTAGCACCTCTGGAAGACTTGTGTCGTCTGGTTCGCAATACCAATAAAGTTTCAGCTTATCGTTTGAATGAAAATGATTTAAGTGCTGAAGAGTTACGTAAAATTTCTTTCCATATTCGCTTTAATCGCCCATCAGCCTTATTTGCTCGTTGTTGGTTATTAGTTGAAGGGGAAACGGAAATTTGGTTGATGAATGAGTTCTCACGTCAGTGTAACTATTACTTTGAAAGTGAAGGAATAAAAGTTATTGCATTTGCGCAAAGTGGCTTGAAGCCTTTGCTGAAGTTTGCCAATAAGATGGGAATTGAATGGCATGTTTTAACCGATGGTGATGAGGCTGGGCGTAAATATGCGGCAACTGCGACGCATTATGCTAACAAAATTGATTCCTCAAATAGGGATAGGCTAACGATGCTGCCAGCACCAGATATGGAACATTTCCTATATCGAGAAGGGTTTAGAAGCCTTTATCATGAAATTGCTGATATTCCAGATAATGCAAAGGTTTCAACTAGGCGGGTGATTATCAAGGCAATTTCTCGTACATCGAAACCGGATTTAGCGCTAGCCACTGTTAATAGAGCTGCAGAATTAGGGCCAGATAGTATCCCGCTGCAATTGAAAATTATGTTTTCTCGTGTGGCATGGTTGGCAAGAGGTAAAGCAAACTAATAGAGATATTGATAAATTTTACTCGTTGTTGATTGAGTATTGAAGAATGGCTATCTCATGTTGAATCAATTGATAACTTAAGTGATATATAATTTGATAATTGTTTTTTAGCCGGCAATAAATTGGGGATCCACCTCCTTTAACAAGTTGTCAGCAATTTTAGAGGGCAACGCCCTCTTTTTGTTCATAGGAAGCAAGAAAACATGAAGGCAAAGCCTAAAAAAAAGTGGCCGATTTACTTGGTGATCATTATGTTAGCCCTAGTCACCGCAGGGTTTCTTTTAAATCGTGAAAAAGAAGCGGTTTTCCAAACCGTAGATGTCATACGAGGCGATTTAGATAAACAAGTACTGGCAACGGGAAAACTCGATGCTGTACGTAAAGTCGATGTTGGGGCTCAGGTGAGTGGGCAGTTACAAACACTGTATGTTAAAGAGGGCGATTATGTTAAAAAAGGCGACTTATTAGCGGTTATTGACCCCAAAAAAGCCCAAAATGATGTTATTGAGTCAGAAGCAACAACACGTGAACTCGAAGCCAATTTATCATTAGCTCAAGCGGAGCTTCGCCTTGCTCAAGTGACTTATCAACGTCATTTAAGCCTAGCGAAACAGCAAGCAGTTTCTCAACAAGAACTTGATAAAGCTAGAACAGATGTGGAAGTAAAAAAAGCGCAAGTCGCCACTTATCAAGCTCAAATTAAGCGTAACCAAGCCACCCTTGATTCGGCAAAAACAAATCTAAAATATACGCAAATTACGGCTCCAATGGATGGCATCGTCACCTTTATTAAAACATTACAGGGGCAGACGGTTATTGCGGCTCAGGAAGCACCAACGATTTTAACGCTTGCGGATTTGGACACGATGCTAGTCAAAGCCGAAGTTTCTGAAGCCGATGTGATTTATTTACAACCGGGTCAAGATGCCTCTTTTACTGTTTTAGGGGCTCCAGATAAAAAATTTGCGGGGCAATTAAAAGATATTTTACCGACACCTGAAAAAATCAATGATGCCATTTTTTATTATGCGCGTTTTGAGGTACCCAACCCGCAACATTTATTGAAATTACAAATGACGGCTCAGGTCACTATTGAATTAGAGTCACGTAAAAATGTGCTGTTACTACCGCTATCTGCATTAGGCAATGAGATCTCACCACAAACCTATGAAGTGGATATCCTTCAAGGCAATAAAGTCGAGAAAAAACAAGTTGAAATTGGTGGCCGAAACGATGTGTATGTGGAAATTATCAAGGGCCTAAATGAAGGTGACAAAGTGGTCATTGGGCACAGCGAGACGGAATACTAACTATGTCTGCGTTAATTGATCTTCAAGGGATCACTCGCCGCTATGGGGAAGGTGAAAACCAAGTTACGGTCTTAAAAAACGTTTCACTGCAAATTAATGCAGGTGAGATGGTGGCGATTATTGGCGCTTCGGGGTCAGGGAAATCTACACTCATGAATATTATTGGGTGCTTAGATAAACCAACAGAAGGGAATTATTGTATTGATGGCCAAAGCGTCGCAACGTTAGATAACGACCAATTGGCAGAACTGCGCCGTGAACATTTTGGTTTTATTTTTCAACGTTACCATTTATTAAACCATTTAAGTGCGGAACAAAATGTTGAGGTGCCTGCGGTATATGCAGGGGCCGGTAAAAACCAACGTCGCGAGCGAGCTGCTCAACTATTGCAGCGTTTAGGGCTCGGAGAGCGGGTTGATTACCGCCCAAGCCAGTTGTCTGGTGGGCAACAACAGCGCGTGAGTATTGCCCGGGCTCTAATGAATGGTGGGCAGATAATTCTAGCGGATGAGCCAACAGGAGCACTGGATAGCCATTCGGGAGAAGAGGTCATGAATATTTTAAAAGACCTTTGTGCCCAAGGACATACCGTAATTATTGTCACGCATGACCCTGAAATAGCTCAGCAAGCGGAACGTATCGTAGAAATTAAAGATGGCGAGATCTTGAATGACTCGGGTAGCAAAGCCACGACACGAACAAATTCATTACCAAAAGCTCCGGCAAGAAAACTTACATTAAACCAAATGTATGGTCGGTTTAGCGAAGCTTTGTTAATGGCTTGGCGTGCCATGGTTGTCAATAAAATGCGCACATTACTGACGATGCTTGGGATTATCATTGGTATTGCGTCGGTGGTATCAATAATGGTGATCGGTGATGCGGCGCAAGGTATGGTCCTTAATGATATTAAATCGATCGGAACCAATACCATTTCTATCTATCCAGGGAAAGATTTCGGTAGTGACGATGCGGAAAATAGGCAATCATTGAAATCTTCGGACATTGACGCGATTGCTAAGCAGCCTTATGTCCACGCTGTCTCTGGGGAATTGAATAGCTCAACTCGGTTAAGAAAAGGCAATTTAGATGCATCAGCTCAACTTTTAGGTGTTGGGCGTGAGTATTTTAATGTTTATGCCTCGAAGTTTTCAGAAGGAATGGGGTTTACTCAAGATATGGCGGACAGGCGAGCCCAAGTGGTGGTGATTGATGCCAATACCAAACGCCGGTTTTTCCCTAAACAAGAACATATTATTGGCGAAACTTTGCTCATTGGTAATATGCCTGCAACGGTTATCGGTGTGCTTGAAGAGAAAAAATCTGCTTTTGGCTCTAATAAGTCATTATCCATTTGGTTACCAGATACCACGGTAAATAGTAAAGTGCTTAATCGACCCTATTACGACAGTATTACTGTACGGGTTAAAGACGGTTATGACGCTAAAACTGCGGAGCAGCAACTGATCCGTTTACTGACATTACGCCACGGTAAACAAGATATTTTCACCTATAACCTCGATACCTTTATTAAAACGGCAGAGAAAACAACCCAAACAATGCAGTTATTTCTCACACTAGTGGCCGTTATTTCATTAGTGGTCGGAGGAATTGGTGTGATGAATATTATGTTAGTTTCCGTTACTGAAAGAACGCGAGAAATTGGTATTCGAATGGCAGTAGGTGCTAGAACTAGCGATGTGATGCAGCAATTTCTCATCGAAGCCGTGCTGGTATGTTTGATGGGAGGGCTAATGGGGATTGGACTATCGTATGGGATTAGCTTATTGGCTCAAATGGCGTTACCGGGCTGGACATTTTCTTTTGATCCTGTGGCGTTAGTCAGTGCCTTTGTTTGTTCAACGGCCATTGGTATTATTTTTGGTTTTTTACCTGCTCGAAATGCGGCTCGCTTGAACCCAATTGATGCGTTGGCGAGGGAATAAATTGTACATATAAAGTACTCCATGCACATTTATCAAAATAGTGCATGGAGTATTATTTATATATTATTTCAGTACTTTAAGTAATGCTTGCATATATCCCATCGCATAGGCCATACCTGCGTGCCATGGGGCACCACATGACATTTGTGGCGTATGGTCAGGGATTAATACACCGGTATAATTATTTTCTTTTAATATTGTTAATACCCTCAACATATCAATATCGCCTTCATCAATGAAGGTTTCATGATAGTGTGGCACTTTACCTTTGACGTTCCTAAAATGGACGTATGCCATCGCATCTTGACTTGCATATTGTTGCACGGCTTCGTAAACGTTACCCTCAGACATTTCAGCGATGGTTCCAAGACAAAACTCTAGCGCATTTGATTTGCTTGGTTTTATATCTAATAATTTTTGATATAAGTGGGGTTGATTGACGAGCCTTGGCTGGCCTCTGACAAACTCTAGTGGAGGATCATCTGGGTGAGCAGCTAGGCGAACGCCTGCTTCTTCAGCGACAGGGATAATATGGTTTAAGAACCAAGTTAACCTTTCCCAGAGTTGCTCTGTTGTTGTTTCAGGGCGGTAACCATCACTATGGTTATTGATTTTCATATTCCATGCCATATTATCTGGCATTGGCTCTAGAATGTCTTCGTTGATGCCAGATAAACCAACAGTTTGAGCTCCTCCCCGTGCTTTATTTTCGATAACTCGTCCTGCGACTCCTGCCAAACTGAAATTATATCCAAAGACAGGAATACCTGCTTTCCCTACATTTCTAATAATGTTTTTGACGACTTCAAGCTGTTCTAATTTTTTAGGGCCGTCGAACAAAATATCATCCCAATGGCAAGGGTCAAAATTTTCAATTGCATAAAATGTTAAGCCAAACTTTTGCATCTGATCACGGATTTTTACTAACTCATCTACAGTCCAGACGTCTCCAATAGCTGTTCCCCAGCCATCATTATCACCGATTGGCTGGTCACTGCGTGAAAATCGTTCATTACTGTTAAAGTAGTCGACCATATGAACAACGATATGAGTTGCTCCACATTGTTTTGCAAAAGCATAATGTTCATCATTAAGCATATGTCGATATAAACCAAATCCTAGTTTCATAATTATTAACCTTTTAATTTGAAAGTTTCTTAGTTAGTGAGATTTAGTGGTTTTACATATAATGCGACACTGATTGCGCCAACAATACCTATTCCTCCTGCCACAAAAAATGCGATGCTATACATTCCAGACCATTCAATGATATAACCTGTAATTATTGGACCTAAAATACCGGCGATATTTGCCATTGCGTGCACAAATCCACCAACTGCACCAATATTATTTTTTGCAACGGTATCTTGTAGGATTGCCCAATAGGTTGTAGCAGATAAATATAAGAAGAATATTCCGAATGCCATGAGTGCTACAGCACTTTCAACACTAGTTACATTACCGACAAGAAAGACAAGGATTGCAGATATTCCTAGACAACTAACCAATACAATTTTTCTAGAGAATAATGGTCTATTTGTTTTCTTTAAAACAAAGTCACAAAGTATCCCACCTAAAGCCATTCCAATAGCACCTAATAGCCAAGGTATGATACTCACTATACTCATATCTTTTATACTGAGATTTTGAACGTTAGATAAGTAACTTGGAAACCATGATAGAAAGAAAAACAAAATGTAATTTAGACTAAAGAATGCAAGCGTTGTTGCTAATATAGTCGGGCTCTTTATATAAAAAGATAATGGTTTCGAAATCGTACTTGTATTTTTTGATTCTACATTATTATCGTCAGATAAAATATATTCTAATTCCTCTTTAGATATTTTCTTATGTTGTTCTGGCTTGTCTTTAGCAATTTTTAACCATCCAAGTAGCCATATAAAACCTATTGCAGCCAGTATAAAGAATGCAACTCGCCAACCAGTTGTAATTATTAATATTCCCATTATAGGGCCTGCAATAGCGCCGCCTATCGGGTTACCTGCAGTTGCTACACCTATAGCAGTGGCAACTTCTTTTTTAGGGAACCAGTTATTAACCATTTTATTGAGTGTTGCTGCAAAGGGGCCTTCAGCTGCACCAAATAAAGTACGGATAATAAGCATAGAAATAAAACCAATTGTTACCCCGATCATGCCGCAAAAGATAGACCAAAGAGCCATACTTACGGCAAAAACTTTTTTAGGACCATATTTATCTGATGCATATCCACCAATGAAATTAAATAAAGCATACCCAATAGAAAAACTACTGAAAAGTATGCCCATTTCACTTGGTGTTAAGTTTAAATCTTTAGAAAATACAGGGGCTGCGATAGCAAATGCAGAGCGATCCATATAGTTTATCATCCCTCCAAGAGAAATGAATAAAACTAAATTCCATCTTATTTTTTTAAACATAAATCACCTTTGATATAATGATATGTTTATTATTTAATTTAATAAGACATATCTATTTTTATGTTTATCACATGACACCAAATTTATTATATGCTTCTACAGCACCCATTCCATTTGCTATTTCTTTTTGTACTTTATTCTCCATTTTTTGTTTTTCAAATGCATTCTCAATAACGTAAGACTCTACACTTTTAGGAATAATTAATACGCCTTCTTCATCAGCAACAATTAAATCACCTGGTTCAATTAAAATATTATTAATTTTGATTGGAACTCGATAGTCTAATACTTTCCCTCTTATTTTTTGATCCTGTGCATAGCTACCTAATGAAAATACAGGGAAATCAAGTTCTAGTATTTCTCTTTTATCTCTCGAATAGCCGTAAATAATAGCGCCCGCAGCGTTAAGTTTTTTAGCTCTTGTCGTCATTAATCCACCCCACAGGGCGTAGTTATGCGAGGAACCTGAAGCGATATAAACTTCACCTTCTTTTAAATTATCTAATGCTTCAAACATAATTCCGAAATCTTTATTTCCTAATGGTCCATTAGATGTAACATCAGGTGGCAACATATAGTCCGCTTCTAGTACAGGCATTGCTCGACCTACAATCTTCATATCCTCAGTCAACGGTTTGAGGATAGGAGGCAAAAACTGATGGTGTAATCCAATTTCATCTAGGATATCGCCTAAAAGAGCTACGGGTAATTCTTTCTTAATCTTATTAAACAAATCATTATCTTTATTCATCTTATATTCCTATATTCACGATCCTAATCTTCCTGTTGGGCTGTCAACCTGTCATACAGGCTAACAGTCTAGCCTTAATATTAAAAGAGGGTTAATATAGGAATTGTGATATGACTCTAGTTTTATTATTGCTTCAATCACAGGAAGATTATTTTTTTGATTTTAAATCAAATGGATATTGCTACTTTTGGGGGTTAGATTGCATCCTTTAATTGAAAAACAAACACTTTCAGAACAAGTTAGAAGCTATGTTCTATCTTTAATTTCTCAATCAAATCTAAATCCAGGTGATGAAATACCGAGTGAAAAAGAGATTATTGAACGTTTAGGGGTTAGCAGGGGCGTGGTTCGCGAGGCTTTTCAGAGTCTTTCTATATTAGGTATTTTAGATATCAGTAGCGGTAAAAAACCGAAAATACAAAGGCTTAACTCAAATCCATTAGAAACTATTTTTAATCATGCTATTGTGACTCAACAAGTTAATTACCAGCAAATTTTAGGCCTTCGACGTGCGATTGAAGTTGATTCTGCAGTATTGGCAGCTATGCATGGAAATAAAAATGATTATATCAAGTTAAGACAAATTGCAGATAAAATGCAGAAATCCCTTCTAATTTCTAATGACTGGGATTTATTCATCGAGAGCGATATTGATTTTCACTTAACATTAGCTGAAATGTCGCAAAATCCTCTGTATGCATTGATGTTAAAAGCATTAAGAGGCGCATTAGGAGGCTCTATTTCAGCCGGTTTATTGAACCAAAACAATCAAGATGAACATAAAAAAATTATTGATATTCATTTTGATATTTTAGAATCAATTGAAAAGCAAGATTTTGTGGAGACTGGGTTAAAAATGGATACTCACTTTAAATTAACCATGGACAGTTTTTAGAACAGCCACCCATAATAATTTTTCTCAGTGAGATGTTTGAGTGGCGAAGGATAAACTAAATTCCTTCGCTCTATTTTTTGTGTTAATCAGTTTTGCGAACAACGATAAATGTATATGCATGTATCGTAATAAATTTAGGTTAAATTCAGTCCCATTTTTTGGAACTGAGTTCCTCAATTAAATTCTGCTAATTAAATGCGTTATTTTTAACTCCTTAATTTTCTAATAATATTTTTTTTAATCTATATATTCCCTCGTTTCTTAAAATATTTCATAATAAAAAACTGTCTGAAAAGATAAATTCTGCTTGCGAATTGGTATCGATCATAGATATGATTTGCCCTGTAGAATAAATGAAACCCGGTTCCATATAATGGAACTTATAATAAAGCCAGTAAAAAACTAAGCAAAGACAACCACACAGCAGGTGCGATATGGCGAATAAAGCAGGTGAAGATTATTCTTTGGCTCGAGTACCCCAAAGTGCTCGTAGGCCGTTCTATGAAGTGTTAATTCTACGAATTGGTGCGCTAGCTTGTGTTTCTCAAGTGATGTTAGGTGCGGCTCTTGGTTATGGGTTAACTTTTTGGCAGGCGTTTTGGGCAACAATGCTTGGCTCTGTAATTTTACAGGTTGTCAGCTGGGGGCTTGGAGCAGCTGCATGCCGTGAAGGAATGTCGATTAGCCTACTGTCTCGGTGGGCGGGTTTTGGTAAGTTAGGCTCAGCTCTTATTGGTGGCGCGATTGCCATCTCCTTAATGGGCTGGTTTGGCGTCCAAAATGGTTTCTTTGCGGATGGTATGTATAAAGCGACTAATGTGCTAACACCAGGGACTTGGTCACTTATTACAGGTATTGCGGTGACGGTTATAACAGTATATGGGTATCGATTTTTATCTATTACTGCCAATATCTCAACGCCGCTATTTTTATTTGCGTTAGGCTGGGCGACATATAATTTATTATCAGGTCAAGATATTGGTACGCTTATCAATGACACTGAACCCGCCGGGCCATTAATGACTATGCCTGCGGCCATCACAATGGTTGCTGGTGGTTTTATTATTGCAGCAGTAACAACACCTGATATCAGCCGCTTTATGAAAGGGCCTAAAGATGTGTTTTGGATGACGCTCATCGGCACATTTTTCGGTGAGCTACTGGTCAATATGATAGCGGTACTGATGGCGCTGTCATTACGTACAAGCCAAGTATTTGATTTAATGATGGCGCTGACAGGCCTATTAGGTGCATCGATTGTTATCTTCTCAACAATAAAAATGAATGATATCAATCTGTATTCATCATCGTTAGGTTTTTCAACACTGTTAAATGCCATATTTAATAAGCATTTTGACCGCCGTTATTTAACGTGGGTGATTGGTATTTTTGGGACTATCGCTTCAATGTTAGGGATCTTAGATAACTTTATTGGTTTCTTAATTTACTTAGGAATAGCCATTCCGCCTGTCGCAGGGATCATGGTTGTTGACTATTATTTGTTGAAGCGTGACCGCAAAGAGCTAGATATCACTCGAGAACAAGGCATATTACCACCCAGCTGTGAAGCATATAACCCAGTAACACTTGTGGTATGGGTGATCGCAGTACTGGTTGGGTGGGGGACATCAGAATTAGGTCCGCTGCACGCTGACTATGGCATTCCTGCGCTTAACTCTTTAATTACTGGTGCTGTTGCTTATTGGATCGGAATGCGCTGGCAGGCGAAAGCGAAAGGTGTTGAAACGGTAC
Organism: Providencia sp. PROV201; assembly: GCF_028479545.1. Taxonomy (NCBI): domain Bacteria; kingdom Pseudomonadati; phylum Pseudomonadota; class Gammaproteobacteria; order Enterobacterales; family Morganellaceae; genus Providencia; species Providencia sp. PROV201. The sequence goes on along the minus strand of NZ_JAMPNW010000009.1, from coordinate 41,535 downwards.
ACTTTCGCAAAGTGTCTCATTTAGATTAAGGATTAAACCATGTCAGGTACAAAAGTTAAAGTTGCTCTGGCTCAGTTTGATTCAGAACTTGGCAATAAAACTAATAACTTACAACGTATGGCACAATTGTGCCAACAAGCCGCGGATTCAGGAGCAAAATTGATTTGTTTCCCTGAACTGGCGACAACGGGTTACCGTGGTGACTTATTGACTACCAAGCTGTGGGATTTAAGCGATTCCATCGGAAGTGAAACTTATACGCTATTTAGCGAACTTGCTACTCGTTTAAATATCACTATTGTTAGCGGTTTTGTTGAACGCGGTGAATATTTAGGTGATATCTATAACTCTGTCGGTGTTTGGAACCCGGGGTGTGATGGTATTAGTGGCGTTTTTCGTAAAGTTCATGCCTTTGGTATAGAGAAACAGTGGTTTGGACGAGGTGATAGTTTTCCGGTGTTTGAAACCCCCATTGGTAAAATCGGTGTCATGATTTGTTATGACATGGGGTTTCCTGAAGTCGCACGAATTTTAACATTACAAGGCGCGGAATTATTATTAGCGCCTTCAGCTTGGTGCGTTCAAGACCGAGATGTCTGGGATATTAACAGCGCCTGTCGAGCATTAGAAAATGGAACTCACTTACTTGCGGTGAACCGTTGGGGCCATGAAGAAGATCTGCATTTATTTGGTGGTAGCAAGGTTTTAGGTCCTCGCGGCCAAGTACTTTGTGAAGCGGGCTGTGAAGGTGAGGAGCTATTAATTGGTGAGGTTGATTTTTTAAACCAAGCCCATACACGCTTAAATGTGCCTTATCTAAGAGACAGAAAGCCACAAAGTTATAGTGTATTAACCCAAGGTTCAGGGTCATGAGTATTTTATCTAGCGTTGTTGATGTTTACCAACTGTTCCTGCGTTCAGGGAACGAACTGACTGTGACAACGTTAGTTAATGAGTTAGGTATGCCTAAAAGTTCAGCCTCCCGTCTTTTAAAGCAAATGGCTGAACTCGGATTGCTTGAAAAGAAAAACAATGCACCTATATATCGACCGGGTTTGTTGATTATGGAATTAGCGCATCGGGCTAGAGGGATGAATCCATTAATCGATATGATGCTTGAAGCACTTGATGAACTTGCGAAAGATAGCGGGTTTACCAGTTATGTATCAGCACTTGATGATGATATGGTTCGTGTCGTTCATGCGCGCTTTGGCAATAGCATGTTACAAGTGATCACTCAGCCGGGTACGCGGTTGCCCATACTGGGGACTTCAACGGGACGTGCGTTATTAGCAAGGTTACCGCTAAATGAGCGGTCAAAAATCATCGGCCGCGAACTAAAAGAAGAGCAAGAGCAGGCTAAATTAGTTGAGCGTTTGGACATAGTGGCTGAGCGTGGCTGGGAATTTTCGATGGATGAATCTGTTGCTGGCGTCGCGTCAATATCAAGTACAGTTTTCGACCCAGCGCAAAATACGTTATATGCCCTGTGCTTAAGTTTACCTGCAACACAAATGAATGATGAGGTTATGGCACAGTTATCCATGAGTCTTTGCCATAAAGCTGCTTATCTTGGTTGTATGGTGGGTGACCCGTATTGGTTACAAAAAAGCATAAATAAGTCATGAGTTTATTTTGTTCATAAAAGTAAACAGTAGTAAGAAGTAGGTAGTAGCAGTAAGTAGTAAATTATAAATATTTATATTGTTAGTATTTTAAGTGCGTGAATACGCCTTCATCAGGAAAAATGAGACCTCAATTACGTGAGGTTTCATCTAGAGCGAAATGAGGTTAACTCGTTATTTTAGGCGAGTTAACCTCAAAGTAGCTCTTCACTCCCATAAAAAAAATTAAAGGAAGTACAATGAGTCTAAAACAAACTCTTTGCGTATATGAGCTAATCGATTGCGCTAGTGTTAAAGGTGAAGACATTGTTGCATTGTTCCAAGATTTCTCACACATTGAAGTTATGTCTAAAACGGTTAAGGATCACAAAGGACAAAGCGATTTTGTTCGCATTCTTATTCCTGGAACACAAGGTAAATCACAGCATAAAGATGCGCCAACACTGGGGATCATCGGGCGTTTAGGTGGAATAGGTGCTAGGCCTTCTCGAATCGGTGTTGTGTCTGATGCAGATGGCGCAATTGCCGCACTTGCAGCAGCGCTTAAACTGGCACAAATGCATGAAAAGGGCGACCGATTACTCGGCGATGTCGTGATCACAACCCATATTTGCCCAAATGCACCAACACGTCCACATACACCTGTTGATTTCATGGACTCCCCCCTTGAAGATGCCACGATGAATCAACATGAGGCGATCCCAGAAGCGGATGCTATTTTGTCCGTAGATACCACAAAGGGAAATCGCTTACTCAATCATAAAGGGTATGCACTGTCTCCTACAGTAAAAAATGGTTGTATTTTACCCGTATCAGAGGATTTAATTCGTTTGATGGAGTGGAGTAGTGGCCAAAAAGCGGTGACATTCCCACTATCAATTCAAGACATCACGCCATATGGCAATGGCCTACATCATATCAACAGTATATTGCAACCTGCGGTATCAACATCTGCACCAGTGGTTGGTGTCGCTATTTGCTCAGAGACTGTGGTGCCAGGTTGCTCTACAGGAGCTAGCCATGAGGTTGATATTGCGGCTACAGTAAAATTTATGATAGAAGTTGCGAAAGAGTTTACAGCGAATCAGTGTGCATTTTATGATGTTGAACAATATGCATTATTAACTGCACTGTATGGTGATATGTGTCATCTGCAAACAGCGGGTAATCGTACTTAGTCATTTCAGAGAATAGCCACAGTTAATTATTAGCCTCATCAATGTAATTGAAATAATTAACTGTGCTCTATTGAGTAAAAGCTTAGCTCGATTCGCTGTTATTAGCGGAATTGTCTTCAGCTTCAATAGGGATGATAAGCTCAGCGTGGTTGCCTTTTGGCCCAATGGTTAAACTGAACTGAACTTTTTGGCCCGCTTTTAGTGTCCTGTAACCGTCCATTTGGATACAGGAATAATGTGCAAAAATATCTTCTCCGCCATCAGCTGGGCAAATAAAGCCAAAGCCTTTTGCGTTATTGAACCACTTAACGATACCTGTCTCCATATTTCATCCTTCAAATTTACCAATATTTGCGTTTAGAGCTATGTATAAAAAACATACACCGAATAAGTATAAATACCGTGTTATTTGTTTACAAAATATACTGTAATAAATTGCCTTCTAAGGTCAAGAGGTGAGGCTCAGGAATTAGTGGAAAGTGTTCAGAATTCGCTAATCAATCGCGCTCATTTTTTGTAATATTTGATATGGTTCACAGATTGCTAACCATGGAAGCAAAGATGATTCCCATGCTACACTGTCATTTAATGCAATATAAACAAAAAATATCATAGTGACTAAATGGTATAGTTTTATGACGTTATCAATATGATTGATAGAAATCGTTGATAATAAAGACTATGCTTAAATTGAAGTTAAACACTGAGCAAGCAAGTAATGAGTGATTTTCTGGGCACATTTAAAACTGACGTCATTTTTAAAGATGAAATAGATCAAACCTTACAGCCACCATCGATGTATAAGGTGCTATTAAATAATGACGATTATACTCCGATGGATTTTGTTGTCGAAGTGTTACAAAAATACTTTTCTTTTGATGAAGAACGCGCTACACAGATAATGTTAGATGTCCATATTCAAGGAAAGGGAGTTTGTGGAATTTTTACTGCAGAGGTTGCTGAAACTAAGGCGGCACAAGTCAATACTTTTGCTCGTGAACATGAGTACCCTTTGCTTTGCACTATAGAGAAAGTCTAATTTGGCTTAATATCAATTTTGGGAGGTGCTTATGCTCAATCAAGAACTGGAGCTTAGTTTAAACGTAGCTTTTACGAAAGCGAAAGACAGTCGCCATGAGTTTATGACTGTAGAGCACCTATTGCTAGCGTTACTGAGTAATATCTCTGCTCGCGAAGCTTTAGATGCTTGTAAGGTTGATCTTGTTGCATTACGTCAAGAACTTGAACACTTCATCGCGCAAACTACACCTTTGTTACCCGAAAATGATAGCAGAGACACCCAGCCTACGTTGAGTTTTCAGCGTGTATTACAGCGTGCTGTTTTTCATGTGCAATCATCTGGGCGCAACGAAGTCAGTGGTGCAAATGTATTAGTGGCGATTTTTAGTGAGCAAGAGTCCCAAGCTGCGTACTTATTACGTAAGCATGATGTTAGCCGCTTAGATGTGGTTAATTATATTTCTCATGGCACGATAAAAGGCGAAGAGTCGTCATCAGAACAAGATATCTCTTCTAATAGCGTGCAAAATGAAGAGCAGCCGGTCTCAGAAGACCATATGGACAACTTTACGAGCAACCTGAACCAACAGGCCAAGAAAGGGAATATCGACCCACTGGTAGGGCGTCAGGCCGAATTAGAGCGTACTATTCAAGTATTGTGTCGCCGTCGTAAAAATAACCCATTATTAGTTGGCGAGTCTGGTGTCGGTAAAACCGCTATTGCTGAAGGGCTAGCGTGGCGTATTGAGCAAGATGATGTACCTGACGTCATGAAAGGCTGCACAATTTATTCATTAGATATTGGTTCATTACTGGCAGGAACCAAATACCGTGGTGACTTTGAGAAACGCTTCAAAGCATTACTGAAAATGTTGGAAAAAGATCCAAAAAGTATTTTATTTATTGATGAAATACACACGATTATCGGTGCAGGAGCAGCATCTGGTGGGCAAGTTGACGCGGCTAACTTAATTAAGCCGTTGCTATCAAGTGGCCGAATTCGTGTTATTGGTTCTACAACATACCAAGAATTTGGCAGTATTTTTGAGAAAGACAGAGCTTTGGCGCGTCGTTTCCAGAAAATTGATATTGTAGAGCCAACTCCAGAAGAAACAATTCGCATCATAAATGGGCTAAAACCTAAATATGAAGCGCATCATGATGTTCGTTATACCGCAAAAGCAATTCAAGCCGCGGTGGATTTATCTATTAAATATATCACTGATAGGCATTTGCCAGATAAAGCCATCGACGTGATTGATGAAGCAGGGGCGCGAACGCGACTGGTTGCACCAAGTAAACGTAAAAAAACCATTGGTGTACCTGAAATTGAAACTGTCGTGGCACGCATTGCCCGCATCCCTGAAAAAACCGTTTCCTCTAGCGATAAAGACAAACTCAAGACACTTGATTCACGTTTGAAAATGTTAGTTTTTGGACAAGATAAAGCGATAAATTCGTTGTCTGAAGCAATCAAAATGAATCGCGCAGGCTTAGGGTTAGAAAATAAACCAGTGGGCTCTTTCTTATTTGCTGGGCCGACGGGGGTGGGTAAAACGGAAGTCACGGTCCAGTTAGCTAAAGCACTGGATATTAAACTATTACGTTTTGATATGTCTGAGTATATGGAACGCCATACTGTTAGCCGTTTAATTGGTGCTCCTCCTGGCTATGTTGGCTTTGATCAAGGTGGCTTACTGACGGATGCAGTTATTAAACATCCGCACTCAGTGGTATTGCTAGATGAAATCGAAAAAGCCCATCCTGATGTGTTTAATATCCTCTTACAGGTCATGGACCATGGTACTCTAACGGATAACAACGGTCGTAAGGCTGATTTCCGTAATGTTGTAGTGGTAATGACAACCAACGCAGGGGTACAAGAAACTCAGCGTCGTTCTATTGGTTTTGCAGAGCAAGATAATAGCACTGATGCGATGTCTGAGATCAAAAAGGCATTCTCACCAGAGTTTCGCAACCGCCTTGATGGTATCATTTGGTTTAACTCATTAACTCCAGAAATTATTACGCAGGTCGTTGATAAATTTATAGTGGAATTACAAGTTCAACTTGATGAGAAGGGCGTCTCAATTGAAGTCAGCGCTGCGGCTCGCCGTTGGTTATGTGAAAAAGGCTATGATAAAGCGATGGGTGCCCGACCTATGGCTCGCACCATTCAGGACAACCTGAAAAAACCATTAGCAAACGAGCTGCTATTTGGTTCATTAACGAATGGTGGCTCTGTAAGTATCGGGCTTGATGAAAAAAGTAACACACTGACATACAGCTTCAGTAGCGTGCACAAGGCCTCTCCGGAGGATGCGGTATTCTGACGAATAGACCACAGGTGTATTAATGCACCTGTGGTTGTCAGGCCTTGCCTGAAGAGAATATCAACGGCTACGGAAAATGATTCGGCCTTTGCTCAGGTCATAAGGTGTTAACTCTACAGTTACCTTGTCGCCTGTCAGGATGCGGATATAGTTTTTACGCATTTTTCCAGAAATATGAGCAGTCACCACGTGACCGTTTTCCAGTTCAACACGGAACATTGTGTTTGGCAGGGTATCTAACACAGTGCCCTGCATTTCAATATTGTCTTCTTTGGCCATCTAATCCTCTAAGTTTAATAACCTGATTTTTAACGGGCAAGATAATGCCCAAAAACCCACACTAAGTAAAGAAATGTCGCATTTTAACGCGATCTTTATTTTTACATGAGGGTATAAATTTACTATAAAACCAAAATTCGTTACTCGAAAATTGGCGGTATTTCAATCGATTGCGGTAACCAGCAGGCGGGGTCAATCGCTTTGTCACGCCACCGGTAAAGAATATGTAAAAAATCCCTACGGGATATCTCTTTTGCGCCCATTGAGGCAGTATGGTGGTTAAGTACCTGACAATCAAAAAGCTGCCCATTATAGCGCAAAAAATGAAAATAGAATGTAATAAAAGCAAATTTGGATGCATCATTCATTCTGCTAAACATGGATTCCCCACAAAATAGGTGCCCCATGTTCACGCCATACAGGCCTCCAACGAGTTTACCGCCATACCAAGCTTCAATGGAATGCGCCATCCCCGCTTGGTGTAATGCCAAATAACCTGCTTGCACTTCGGGTAAAATCCATGTGCCCTCTTGGCGTATAGAGCAAGCTGCAATAACTTGCTCGAAAGCATGGTTAATAGTAATGCGATAAGTCTGCTTTTTTAATACTTTTTTCATTGACCGGCTAATATGTAATTCACCAACCATGAGTACGGCTCTAGGGTCTGGAGACCACCATAAAGGCATCTCTCCAGGATTAAACCAAGGAAAGATACCATCATAATAGGCAGCTTGCAGCCTTTTTGATGAAAGATCTCCACCAATCGCTAATAAGCCATTGGGTTCCCGCATCGCTTCAGACACGGGAGGAAACAAATAGGAGTCATCATCTAATTGGTACATATACGCCTCAGAGCGGTTGCTGTGCCCAGTGGCGCTGGCGGAACTGATAATATTGGCCTTGCATACTCAACAGCGCTTGATGGGTACCTTGTTCGATGATTTTACCATTATCCATCACACAAATGTTATCCATTTCCTCTAAGCCTTGCATACGGTGAGTAATGACAATTAATGTCTTATCAGCACATTTTTCCTTGAGCAGCGCTAAAATCTGCTGTTCAGTATGCGCATCAAGCCCTTCCGTTGGCTCATCCATAAGAATTAATGGTGTGTTATGTAACAACGCACGGGCAATGCCTAAGCGGCGTTGTTCCCCGCCAGAAAGTTGTCTACCGCCTTCACCCATCCACGCATTAAGCTTTAATTCGTTTTCTAATAAATTACCTAATCCAACTTGCTGTAATACTTCGTTTAATTCGATATCAGAGGCTTGTTCATTGGCGAGCAATAGATTATTGCGCAATGTATCACTAAAGACATGAACCCGTTGTGGCACAACAGACATCATATTGCGTAACGATTTTTCGCTAAATTCGTTAATAGGCGTGCCATTTAAGTAAATGGTTCCGCTATCAACATCCCAAGCCCGGGTTAATAACTGCAGAAGAGTGGATTTACCACAACCTGTTTTGCCTAATAAAGCAAGGTGTTGGCCTTTATTTAACGTTAAAGATACATTGTGAAGAACAGCAAATGGCTGTTCTGGATAGGTAAATGAAATATTATCGACAGTCAGATTTTCTAATGTTGTGATTGAAGGGCTTTCACTTGGGAAAGTGACCTCTGGTTTCGCGGTCATTAATTGGGAAACGCGAGTAGCAGATGCAATCACTTGACCCATATGTTGGAAGGCAACAGCAACAGGGCCTAATGCTTCGAAAGCCGCTAGCGCACAGAACACAAATAAAGCAATCAGTGCTCCCGGTTTTGTGTCGCCCCCTACATGGTCGGCAGCCATCCAAAGAAGTAGTGTTGCTGTAACACCAGAGGCAAATAAAATAATGGCTTGAGATAACCCAGTGAGGGCCGCTTGCTGTTGTTGGCGCACTTGCCACTTATTTTCGATATTAAGCAAGTTTTGGCGAAAACGTTCAGTGGCACCAAATAATGTTAACTCAGCTTGCCCTTGCAGTGCTGAGGTTAAAATAGTGCGATAATTTCCACGTAATTCGGTTAGCTCACGACCAATGGGCTTTCCTGCACGATAAAATATAAATGGCATCGTAAATAGCAAGAACAGCATGATGCCACCCAGTGTCCAAGCAAGACGTGGGTCGAGGTAACTTAAACCAAAAATAAGGACAAAGGTAACAAAAAATGCTGTAATGATCGGCGATAAAACCCGCAAATAGAGGTGATCTAGGGTCTCTACGTCAGCGACCAGACGATTGAGTAACTCCCCTTGGCGAAAACGGCTGATCCCCCCCGGCGAAAGGGGCAATACTTTACTAAAAGCAAAAACTCGTAAATGAGCAAGTACCTTAAAGGTCGCATCGTGGCTAACTAAGCGTTCTCCATAACGGCCTGCGGTACGAAAAATTGCAGCACCACGGACACCTGCAGCGGGTAACATGTAATTAAAATAATAAAGACCCGGAAACCCCGCAATTGCGGTTCCAGCTAAAAACCAACCAGAAAGGGTAAGTAAACCAATACTCGCCAGCAAGGTCACAATTGCTAATATGATGCCTAACGTAATTAAAAACCAATGGCGGCGGTAAAGGGCTAAGAAAGGTAATAGAATTTTCATTATCAAAGCTCCTCGCTGCGATGGGCAAGTAACTGGGCAAAAGCGCCTTCTGACTGACTCAATTGTGTGTAATTACCTTGCTGAATGATTTGCCCATTAGCCATTACCCAAATTTGGTCGTAATCCAGGGTTTCTTCCAGTAAATGGGTGACTAAGAGGGTCGTTTGCTGGCTTGATAGCTGGTTAAGTGTCTGCATGACACGTTGCTCACTGTGGGAGTCTAGGCTTGCAGCGGGCTCATCTAAAAGTAGCATACGAGAGGGTTTCAACAGGGTCCGAGCAACGGCAACTCGCTGAGCTTGGCCGACCGAAAGACGGGCAGCATAGTCACCGAGTTTGGTATTTAGGCCGTCAGGTAAATGAGCTAAGAATTCGGAAACATAGGCATTATCAATCGCCTGTTTAATTTCTGCTTCTGTAGCATTTGGCTTGCCTAAACAGATATTTTCAATCAATGTTTGTTCTGGAAGGTGGGGGTTTTGCCCAACCCAACCCAGTAATTCACGCCATTTATCAGGGCATAATTCGCGAAGTTCAACGCCATTTATGGTGATGGAGCCGCGATAAGGTAGAAAGCCTAACAATAAATTCAGTAATGAGCTTTTCCCTGCACCACTTTGACCGACAATAGCAATACGTTGTTGTGGTTCAATATTGAAATCTAATGGCCCTGCAAGGCGCACGCCATCATGGGATAAAATTTCTAATTGTTTAGCTTGAATATAGATAGCTTCATCGCTCAGTGTTTGGGTGCCTTGTTGAGCTTTTTGTTCCCCCTCACTGTTTAATAGCGTTTCGAGTGTTTCAGCGGCACCAACAGCTTGTGCTTTAGCGTGGTAGTATGTGCCAAGGTCACGTAATGGTTGGAAAAACTCTGGAGAAAGTATCAAAGCAAGGAAGCCAGCAAACAGTGTGACAGGTAAGCCATAGCTACCAAAGTTCATTTCACCAAGGTAGGAAAATCCAAAATAGACGGCAACAACAGCAATCGAAATCGACGCAAAAAACTCAAGTACGCCTGAAGACAGAAATGCCATTCTGAGTACTTCCATCGTTCTGGAACGAAAATCCTCTGTTGACTCGCGAATTTGCTTAATTTCTGCTTTCTCACGAAAAAATAACCGTAAGGTATCTAGGCCTCGTAACCTATCAAGAAAACTGCCACTTAAACGGCCTAATGCAATAAAATTACGACGGTTAGCGTCTGCCGCACCTAAGCCAACTAATGCCATAAAAATCGGGATCAGCGGGGCAGTGACAAATAAAATGAGGGCGGCTGCCCAGTTAAATGGGAAAATAGCAATCAGGATCATAATGGGGATGATCCCTGCTAAATACATTTGTGGAAGATAGCGTGAATAGTAATCTTGCATGTCTTCAATTTGTTCAAGAATAATCGTAGCCCAACTCCCCGCAGACTTACCTTTAACCCATACAGGGCCAAGTTCTTGAAGTTTATCGAGTACCATGGTGCGTATTTCTTGGCGCACCACTTGGCCACAACGAAAGCCAACACGTTCTCGTATATAAGTGACAATTGCGCGTAAGACGAAAACGCAGATCAAAAGCATAAAAGGGGTTAATAGCTGTTCTCGAGGAACGTTATCCATAATCAATGCTTGTAAGATAACAGCTAAGAACCAGGCCTGAGCAATAATCAGTAATCCGCTCAAAATGCCTAGTAACATAGAGATCCGCAACCAGCGCTTGGCAGGGGCACTGTGTTGTTTTAACCAACGTACCAATTCAGTCTGTCTTGATTTATCCATAATGATTTAGTTAGCAGGTGTAGTTTTAATGTCATTGAGTATAGTTAGGAAATACCAACCTAACGTTGCTTTTACCATGCGTTATATTGCAGCTGGGCTGTTTTAAACCGCATGAGAACGATAACTTTTTGATCGGGTCACGCAATGGGTGATTATAAGAAAATCTGCGTTTTTGATCTTACCCATAAATTCGAGTATTAGGCTACATCATAACAGCTTCACCACCATATGTTGCATAATAAAAGTGGGTAATTTAAAGTGATTTGTGTTTTGTTATCAAATTGTTTTGTAAAGGTAAATTTAATATTTCAGTAGAGCTTGAGATGTAATAATATTGGGATGTTACTGTATTTTTACGTAATGAAAAGGCGGCTTAACAAAGAAATGTTAAGCCGCCTGCATTTTTAATTAGAATTAAGAAGAGGGGTCTATCATTAACCATTCTTTAGGCTTCAATTTAAAGTTTCCTTTCAATAAATTATCCCAAGCCTGATCTTTTTCTTTTATGGTATCAAATGAGTGAGTTTGCGTATCCATTAACTCCCAGCTTTGTTCCGTTTGTTGCCATATATGGCAATCAATATTAGAGCCACTTGGGTAGGAATAGCACATAACCACATCATCTTGATTGTTTTGGTTAATATCGGCCATAAAGCCAACACATGGGTATGGGTCGTATTGTGAAGTACAATACCATGCACTGCTAAGGTTCTCCCCGAGGTCGAACCAACTATCGGGTATTGTAGGGCTATTTTGAGCTTGAATTAAAACTGACTTTAGCGGTTTTCGCTGTTCTTCTTCATAAGGGCTAGTTTGGAATAGCTTTTGATATTCAGGGTTCTTATTGAGTTGTTCAAAAGCCTGTAGTCCTTTTTCACCTAATTGTTTTAAGTCATAAGCAAGGGAGCTATTGACTTTAATTTTGCCATTTTCAATACCTGCAAGAATACTGTTCAGTGTGATGCGTTTAAAATCAGCTATTGGGCTGTTAATAACTAATATAATGGCAATCAGAGATAAAATTCCTGCTTTATTGATAGACCCCAGATAGGACATCCAAGCTGATTTTTTATAGATAATGGCAATGCTATAAGCAAAAACCAGTGCAAATAGGAATAAGGCAATAGTAAAGGCATACAGGCGTTCAATACTCCAACTATACTGGTTTACTCGCACCAAAATGCCATAAAGAGAAAGCACTGAGAATGCATTGAGTAGAATAATGCTAATTAAAACAAAACCATTTAGGCCTGCACGGAATTGATATTGCGTTGTGCCATCGCCATACACAAAATTAATAAAAATGAGGTTTAAAATTAAAAACCATAGCATCACTGCGGAGCCTAAACCCGCAGAGGTTAAACCTGAAAAATGAGAAACAACGAAACCACCCAAGAAAATAACGGCAACAATATTTAAAAGAGGTAAGAAAAAACGAGCAATAAAGCTAACAAAATTACTGAGTTGTACATTCAATGTTGCGCGTAAAAAAGCTAAACTTACGTTGAAGCCAAGTGCAAAGCTCACCCAATAGATAACGTCGTTATCAAGAGCTTCACTCAAAAAAGTTAGGTTAACAATACCAAATAGAAAACTGGCTATTTTTACGATTAAAGTGAGTAACCCACCTATTGCAGAAGCTAGAACACCTAAAAAGGTATTTTTAATATATAGCCCCATCAAGCAACCGTAGTCGATTTTCCATGTTCTTGTGGTTTGCCACGATTGCATCCAAGGAAGCATAAAAAAGAGTAGAACAGTTAGGGTGATAAAGGCGAAGAATGGGTCTGCATCTGTCGGATTTTGAAAGTCTTGGGAATGCCAGTAATTGAGCCAGAAAATTAACCCAATAATGACAGCAATGTTGAGATAGAAAATAGCGGATTTTGCATTGGTAATTAGGTAACTTATTGCTGAAGGAACAAAAATGGCGAGCAAAATAGGTAGATACAGAGTGGTGGCGCTAAGTTGGCTTTCTAGACGGGTAGAGTAATCAGTCGTGGCTGTGATGACGATGCCTTGAATTACGGCAAGTATGACAATAATAAAATAAGAATAACCGCGAATGACATCACGTTCTGATTGTTGCCCCATACCTACACCTTATATTAATTAATGTTATGTAAAAACAGTATAGGCAGTATTAAAAAAGTACAATATAAACTTGGTCTTAAAAATATATGTAAAACTAATAGTTAAGATGGTTAACATAGGTCATAAAAAAGGCTTCAATTGAGGAAAAATTGAAGCCTATCTAAATCACAATAACTTATTGATTATTTAGATGCTAAACCATCAAGGTAGCGTTCTGCATCTAAGGCTGCCATACAACCTGTACCCGCAGAGGTAATTGCTTGGCGGTATATATGGTCCATGACATCACCTGCAGCGAACACACCTTCAACAGACGTTTGAGTTGCATTGCCTTGAGTGCCAGATTGCACTTTAATATAACCGTTGTCTAAATCTAATTGGCCTTCAAAAATACCGGTATTTGGGCTGTGGCCGATGGCAATAAATGCCCCCATAACAGGAATATCTTCTGTTACATGTGTTTTCGTACACTCTAAGCGCACACCCGTTACGCCCATATCATCACCTAATACTTCATTTAATGTACGGTCGGTATGTAGAATAATATTACCGTTCTCAACTTTATCCATTAAACGATTAATCAGGATTTTTTCTGCGCGGAAACTATCACGGCGATGAATTAAATGGACTTCTGAAGCAATGTTAGAAAGGTACAGTGCTTCTTCTACTGCAGTATTTCCACCACCAACGACAGCGACTTTTTGGTTACGATAGAAGAAACCGTCACAGGTTGCACAAGCTGAAACGCCACGGCCTTTGAACGCTTCTTCTGAAGGTAGGCCGATATAACGAGCGGAAGCCCCTGTCGCAATAATCAGTGCATCACAGGTATATTCATTTTCATCGCCAATTAAACGGAAAGGGCGTTGTTTTAAGTCCACTTTTTGGATATGGTCAGATATGATTTCGGTGTCAAATTTTGACGCGTGCTCATGCATGCGTTCCATAAGCCCTGGACCGGTTAAACCTTCTGGGTCACCAGGCCAGTTTTCAACTTCAGTTGTGGTGGTCAATTGACCGCCTTTTTCCACCCCAGTAATCAATGCTGGGTTTAAGTTTGCACGTGCAGCATAGACAGCCGCAGTATAGCCCGCAGGGCCAGAACCAAGAATGATTAACTTGCGATGTGTTGTTGTGCTCATGAATTCCTCTTTAATCTAAAAAGCATTTACGAGATTGTAGGAGAAATAAGAGGCTAACAAAAGTGGTTTAAGTGTAAGTTAGTTTCATTTAGCTTATTTCATCAATAGGTAATACCGACAAAATGTAAGAAAATGTGACAAAAAGTTGCTTGTGTCACGCATCACAATTTTTAGGAATTATCTTGAATTAAGGCTGCGAAACGTTTTACTGGAAAAAAAAGCGAAATCTTGTACTGATTTTTATTCATTTGCTTTGACAATCGGCTGCGCATTTGCGAAAACATCAGTGTAAGAGTTAATTATCTAGCAGATCAATGGAAATGGCGCATTTTTGTTCTTACTGGAAAATTAACTTTACACTACTTACAAATTTAAAATACAAGTAAAAATTGTGGGTGATAATTACATTCACGCGAACTTCAGCATTATGAATAAAATTTGCTCCTGAACACGAATTCCTAAATAAATAGAGGTGGTGACTAAGGTGCTTATTTTTAGATGTAGAAAATAACAATTAGAGAAAGAGAGATAAAGAGATGATTGACAATAAAAAGCGTCCTGGCAAAGACCTTGACCGTATCGACAGGAATATATTAAACGAACTACAAAAAGACGGGCGAATTTCTAACGTAGAGCTATCTAAACGAGTTGGTTTATCTCCAACACCTTGTTTAGAGCGTGTACGTCGTCTTGAGAGACAAGGATTTATCTCTGGCTATACGGCGTTATTAAATCCACACTACTTAGATGCATCTTTGCTCGTGTTTGTTGAGATTACACTCAACCGTGGCGCTGCAGATGTGTTTGAGCAATTCAATACTGCAGTTCAAAAACTGGAAGAAATTCAGGAATGTCACCTAGTTTCTGGTGACTTTGACTACCTGTTGAAAACGCGTGTGCCAGATATGTCCGCATATCGTAAACTGTTAGGTGAAACTCTGTTACGTTTACCAGGCGTGAACGACACTCGTACCTATGTAGTTATGGAAGAAGTTAAACAAAGCAATCGCTTAGTGATCAAAACTCGCTAATTATTGCTTTTTAACCTCGATTCAGCACAGCATTTCAGCTTTGTTGCCGCACTGCAGTTTCAACGCTGAGTTTACTCAGCGTTGTTCCGTTTTTCTTACCCCATCTGTTGTTTTATCAAAACATCATGCTTTGTCGTTTAACTGCTTCAACAGGCTACTATCTGAGCCTTTCTATTGTGTTTTACGTAAATTACTTAGCAACTGATAAGTTTTATTTCCAATTTATTGATTCTAAAGCTATAAATATTTAGGATTTTTGACGAGAAATAGAAATTGAATCATCATACATTAGATGGAATACTGCATCTTAGTGCTTTGGTGAGG
This sequence comes from Providencia sp. PROV201, assembly GCF_028479545.1. Lineage (NCBI taxonomy): Bacteria > Pseudomonadati > Pseudomonadota > Gammaproteobacteria > Enterobacterales > Morganellaceae > Providencia > Providencia sp. PROV201. The sequence continues at coordinate 26,148 of NZ_JAMPNW010000009.1, read as the reverse complement.
CCCTGATTTCCCTTAGTCGTTGTAAAGCAGGCAGAGTCAGGCGTTTAATGATAGAATAAACCTAGGTTAGTCAAGAACATCAGTTAGCAAAGAAACAATAATGAGCCAAGAATATACAGAAGATAAACATATCAAATTTAAAAAACTAAGTAGCGGAAGACGGCTATTAGAGGTTATTTTGCTCGCAATATGCTTGAGCGCACTCTTCTTAATGGTGGCTTTATTGAGCTTCAGCCCTTCAGATCCAAGCTGGTCACAAACGACTTGGAATGCCCCTGTGAAAAATTTAGGGGGGAGCGTTGGTTCATGGAGTGCAGATATCCTTTTCTCTGCTTTTGGTATTCTTGCATTTGCAATCCCTCCATTATTGCTTTTAGGGTGTTGGGCGATTTTCCAATATGAAAGTCAACGCCGATATATTGACTTTTTCTCTTTATCATTAAGATTAATTGGTGGGCTAGCGCTTATTTTATCCTCTTGTGGCCTCGCAGCTCTCAATTTTGACGACTTACCTAACTTCGCCTCTGGTGGTGTGATTGGCAGTGTATTTAGTAGTGCAATTATGCCGTGGTTCAACTCATTAGGTGCCACTTTAGCATTACTGTTTTTATGGGCGATAAGCTTTACGCTGTTTACTGGGTGGTCATGGCTTACCATTGCAGAAAAAATTGGTGCAGCCGTCCTTCTCCCGATTACGTTGCTAACAAATCGAGCAAGGGGAGACGATTTAGATGATTATGATTACGATGTTGAAGAAACTGAAGGGGCTTTACAGCGTGCGCAAGAAGCAGAGCACAGAGCCAATGATGACTTAGAACACATTGATGTTGATGATGTTTTATTTTCTGCACCCACAGTGGCTGAATTAGTCACAGAAGTCGACCCAACAACGGTAAAAACGACGAGCGAAGCGATTACAGCGCCAGAAAATCCAATCCCTTCGGTCAATCAAAATGAATTAGAACAAGATCCAGAACCCGCTTTCTCGACAGTGGATGAACCGAGCACATATCATTTTGAAGTACCAGAAGATTACCAACCTAAGCTCGGTGCTGGTTTTGATGCAATATCAGAAACAGCTAATGAGCCGTTAGTTCAATCGTCTGCGTATGTTGCACCAGAAGAACCGATGTTTGGTGTTCATCATAATCAACAAACAGAGCCTCAAAAACACGATAATATCGCTTCTCCAGGGTACTCGAATAATCAGGCAACATCTGTTAATCAAGCGGCGTTTGAACCACAGGCGACATCAGTGTCATCACTTGATCCTTCAAATATAACGCAAAACATTATTCCGTCATCTGTCACTGAAAGGGTTTCTAACCCGGCTGCATTAGCGGCTGCAGGTATTTCAGCCGCGGCACTGGAGCGTCATGCTCAAGTTAAACAAAATATGGAGCCAGAGCTTCCGCGACCTAATCCTGTTCGTTTACCGACGCGTCGTGAATTATATGGCATTCGCATTCCGTCGTTACGTGATGCAGAACTACAACGGCGTGAAGAAGAGGCCTCTAAACGTGAGCAGGTATATCAGCAGTGGTCTGCAAGTGAGTCTGACGAATCTGCAATTGATGATGAAGCGCAACAAGACGAATTATTACGAGCGCAGTTTTTAGAACAGCAACGCGAACGTTATGGTGATGTTGATGAAACTGATTATGAAGCACCGTTAAATAGCGTGCATTCTAATGAAGACCAATTGCAAAATGAGCCAATGGCAGAAAATAAAGCCAGCGCATTTACGCAGCCAGAGATTGAACACCGCTGGGCGTCGGCTTCACAACAATCTAATAATACACATACAATTCCAGAGCCTGAGGAAGTCCCACCAACACTGGATAACAGCTATCAGCCGCAGTTTACGCAAGCGTATTCTTCTCAAGAACAAGAGGACTTTGAGCCTAAGATTGATTTAAGAAAAGAGTTTTCTGTACTGGATAGTTTTACTCCTGTTGATGATTTGGTTGACAATGAGCCTGCAGACCCATTATTTATGCCATCATTTAGCGCGACTTCCGTTCCACCTGCAGTTCCACAAAATAATATTGCAGAAGGGCTTGGCAATTCACCGTCAATAACTCAAACTTTTGCACAGCCACAGCAGCCACAGCAGCCACAGCAGCCACAGCAGCCACAGCAGCCACAGCAGCCACAGCAGCCACAGCAGCCACAGCAGCCACAGCAGCCACAGCAGCCACAGCAGCCACAGCAGGATAGCTTATTCCACCCGTTCTTAGTGCGTAATGACCAACCATTACCAAAGCCAACAACCCCAATGCCGTCTCTTGATTTGCTGGCAAGTCCGCCAGCGCAAGAAGAGCCAGTGGATATGTTCAAACTAGAACAAACAGCAAGGTTGATTGAAGCAAGGCTAAATGATTATCGTGTTAAAGCTGAAGTGGTTGGGTTCTCTCCAGGTCCTGTTATTACTCGGTTTGAACTTGACCTAGCACCGGGAGTAAAAGCAGCACGGATATCAACATTGTCACGTGACCTTGCTCGTTCATTATCAACCGTAGCTGTACGCGTTGTAGAAGTGATACCGGGTAAACCTTATGTGGGCCTTGAACTCCCTAATGAGAAACGGCAAACCGTTTATTTAAGTGAAGTTTTAGATTGCGATGACTTCCGTAAAAATCCGTCACCACTGACAATCGTGCTAGGTAAAGATATTGAAGGCGACCCCGTTGTTGCTGATTTAGCGAAAATGCCGCACTTACTCGTTGCGGGGACAACCGGCTCTGGTAAGTCGGTTGGGGTGAATGCAATGATCCTCAGCATCTTGTATAAAGCGAAACCAGAAGATGTCCGCTTTATCATGATTGACCCGAAAATGCTCGAGTTATCCATTTATGAAGGTATCCCGCACCTATTGACGGAAGTGGTTACTGACATGAAAGATGCAGCGAATGCTTTGCGTTGGTGTGTGAATGAAATGGAACGCCGTTATAAACTGATGTCTGCGTTAGGGGTACGTAACCTCGCGGGGTATAACGAGCGCATCAAAGCGGCAGAAGAAATGGGGCGGCCAATCCCTGATCCACATTGGAAACCCGGTGATAGCATGGATGTCGAACATCCAACGCTGAAAAAAGAGCCTTACATTGTCGTCATGGTTGATGAATTTGCTGACTTAATGATGACGGCAGGTAAAAAAGTGGAAGAGTTAATTGCACGGTTGGCTCAAAAAGCGCGTGCAGCAGGTATTCATTTGGTATTGGCAACTCAGCGGCCATCGGTTGATATCATTACTGGACTAATCAAAGCAAATATTCCAACGCGGATTGCATTTACGGTATCCAGTAAGATTGACTCACGCACGATCCTTGACCAAGGTGGAGCTGAGTCGTTATTAGGTATGGGGGATATGCTGTATTTACCACCAAACTCTTCAATTCCTGTGCGGGTACACGGTGCCTTTGTTCGTGACCAAGAGGTTCATGCTGTTGTGAATGACTGGAAAGCTCGCGGTAAACCACAATATATTGATAGCATCACAACCTGTAGTGATGATAGCGAAGGTGGTGGTTATGATAGCGGAGGTGAAGAGCTCGACCCACTGTTTGACCAAGCAGTTGAGTTTGTTGTTGAGAAACAACGCGTTTCCATTTCTGGGGTTCAACGCCAATTTAGGATTGGTTATAACCGAGCTGCAAGGATTGTCGAGCAAATGGAAATCCAAGGTATTGTCAGTGAGCAAGGGCACAATGGTAACCGTGAAGTTCTGGCTCCTCCGTCAATGGGACATTAATAATTTAGTGTGCTAATTGCTGGTTTAATTTAAGGGGTGTATAAAGACGTAACACCTCTTATGGTAATAATTTTAAGGTCTTTCATCGATGAAAAAAATGATGTTATTGGGTGCGTTAGCCCTAAGTTTACATATTGGCCAAGTATTGGCAGACGCAAGCCAAGACCTTCAAGAACGTTTGAATAAGGTCAATAGCTTCCAAGCTAGCTTCTCGCAGAAGGTGACGAGTCCTGAAGGGGATTTGGTTCAAGAAGGTGTTGGGGACTTATGGCTTGAGCGTCCAAATTTATTTAATTGGAACATGACATCACCGGATGAAAGTGTACTTGTGTCTGATGGAAAAAATTTGTGGTTTTATAACCCGTTTGTCGAGCAAGTGACCGTGACTAATTTAGCGGATGCCACGCAGGATACGCCATTTTTACTGATTACGCGTAACGACCCGAAAGATTGGAAACAGTACTCAATCATTCAGCAGGGAAATACGTTTGATTTAAAACCAAAACAAACTAGTGGAACTTTAAAACGTTTTTCCATTACGGTTTCTCCCGAAGGGACGATTGAGCAGTTTTCAGCGGTTGAGCAAGATGGCCAAACTAGCGCTTATCAATTAAAAGAGCAGAAAAATGGTCGCGTTGATGCAAGTAAATTCAAATTTACAGTACCAAAAGGCGTCACTTTAGATGACCAGCGCTCAAATACCAAATAAGATTGATTAGAGAAAATATTAACCAGCAGTATTCATATTTGCTGGTTAATATATAAGATATTTTAAGAAGTAAAAAAGAGGATATTGTGGGTAACCTGTCTCTTGATTTTTCGCAGAATGAATTTCAACCTTTAGCAGCAAGAATGCGGCCTGAAACCCTTGAGCAATATATTGGGCAAAAGCATTTACTGGCAGAGGGGAAACCGTTGCCACGTGCGATTAAAGCGGGTCATCTGCACTCCATGATTTTATGGGGGCCGCCAGGAACAGGTAAAACAACGCTTGCTGAAATTATTGGTAATTATGCACAAGCCGATATTGAACGTATTTCAGCAGTCACCTCTGGTATTAAAGAAATTCGAGAATCCATTGAAAAAGCTCGGCAAAATCGCAGTGCAGGGCGAAGAACCATTTTATTTGTCGATGAGGTTCATCGTTTTAATAAAAGCCAGCAAGATGCATTTTTACCACACATAGAAGATGGCACGATTACATTTATTGGTGCGACAACAGAAAATCCATCATTTGAATTAAATTCTGCATTGTTATCGCGTGCTAGGGTGTATTTGCTTAAATCCCTTGAAGAAAATGATATTGAACAGGTATTGTTGCAAGCACTAGCTGACACCTCTCGTGGCCTTGGAGGGCAAAATGTTGTTCTGCCTGATAGCACGCGCAAAATGGTTGCTCAGTTGGTTAATGGGGATGCTAGGCGTTCATTAAATCTGCTGGAAATGATGGCGGATATGGCCGAAGCGGATAGCCAAGGGCAGCGTATTTTATCCGCTGATTTATTAAAAGAAGTCAGTGGTGAACGAACAGCAAGGTTTGATAACAAAGGCGACCGTTATTACGACTTAATTTCTGCTTTGCATAAGTCGATTAGAGGCTCAGCACCAGATGCCGCACTGTACTGGTTTGCAAGGATCATCACCGCGGGTGGTGACCCACTGTATGTTGCTCGCCGGCTACTTGCAATTGCATCAGAAGATGTGGGTAATGCGGATCCTCGAGCGATGCAAGTCGCCATTTCAGCTTGGGATTGCTTCACGCGTGTGGGGCCAGCCGAAGGTGAGCGTGCGATTGCCCAAGCCATTGTTTATTTAGCATGTGCGCCGAAAAGTAATGCGGTTTATACCGCCTATAAGGCAGCGATTAAAGATGCGCAAATGCAGCCGGATTACGATGTGCCAGAACATCTTCGAAATGCCCCAACTAAACTATTAAAAGAAATGGGTGCAGGGAAAGAATATCGTTATGCGCATGATGAACCGAACGCATATGCTGCGGGGGAAAACTATTTTCCTGAACCTATGCAAACAACGCGTTATTACTACCCTACGAAGCGGGGTCAAGAAAGCAAGTTTGCTGAAAAACTAGACTGGTTAGCCCAACAGGATCAAATTAGCACCACAAAACGCTATCGCTAAACTGGGCAATGCGGTAAGGTTATATAGCGAAATACTTTACTTTATTTGTTGTGCTGGAATGCACCTCAAAAAGTGTCATTAATTACTAACAATAATCACAGGATAAGCATGCTCGATCCCAATTTACTGCGTACGGAGCTAGACGCGGTTGCTGAAAAACTGGCTCGCAGGGGTTTTACCCTTGATGTGGAAAAGCTGCGTGAATTAGAAGAACGCCGCAAAGTTTTACAAGTTGAAACTGAAACCCTGCAAGCAGACCGTAACTCGCGATCGAAAACTATTGGTGCGGCGAAGGCACGTGGTGAAGATATCGAACCATTACGTCTGGAAGTTAACCAATTAGGCGAAAAATTGGATTCTGCAAAAGCAGAGTTAGATAAGCTGCAACAAGAAATCCGTGATATTGCCTTAAGTATCCCGAATATCCCAGATGACCAAGTGCCTGATGGTAAAGATGATTCTGACAATGTTGAGGTTGCACGTTGGGGCGAGCCTCGTCAGTATGATTTCGAAGTTAAAGACCATGTCAGTCTTGGCGAGTTATCCGGTGGCTTAGACTTCCCAGCTGCGGTAAAACTGACTGGCGCTCGTTTTGTTGTTATGAAAGGGCAAATTGCTCGTATGCACCGTGCATTGGCACAATTCATGCTTGATTTGCATACTGAACAACATGGTTACCAAGAGCTGTATGTTCCGTATTTAGTCAACCATGACACACTGTACGGAACTGGCCAATTACCAAAGTTTGGTGAAGATTTGTTCCATACTAAACCATTGGAAGAGGAAGCGGACAGCAGTACTTATGCGTTGATCCCAACCGCAGAAGTCCCGGTGACTAACTTAGTTCGCGATGAAATTTTAGATGAAGACTCACTTCCTCTGAAAATGACTGCACATACCCCTTGTTTCCGTTCTGAAGCAGGGTCTTATGGCCGTGACACACGCGGTTTGATCCGTATGCATCAGTTCGACAAAGTTGAGTTAGTGCAAATCGTTCATCCAGAAAAATCCATGGATGCATTGGAAGAGCTGACTGGCCATGCCGAAAAAGTATTACAATTACTGAACTTGCCTTATCGTAAAGTGATTTTATGCACTGGTGATATTGGTTTTGGTTCACGTAAAACCTATGACTTAGAAGTGTGGTTACCAGCGCAAAATACGTATCGTGAAATTTCATCTTGTTCCAACATGTGGGACTTCCAAGCGCGTCGTATGCAAGCTCGTTTCCGCGGTAAGAGTGATAAGAAAACACAACTTGTTCATACTCTGAATGGTTCTGGTTTAGCGGTTGGTCGTACATTGGTGGCGATTTTAGAAAACTACCAATTAGCAGATGGCCGTATTGAAGTTCCAGAAGTATTGCGCCCATATATGAAAGGGTTAGAGTTCATCGGTTAATTTCCGTTACTCCTTCAAACATAAAACGCGACTGATGGTAGTCGCGTTTTTTTGTGTAATTTAAAGTGTTTTGGTAAAAACATCCTCAGGCTAAGCCTGATCCCACCTCAATATTTTCCAAATAGCGACATTTAATGTAGGACATTAATCTACGGTAAAGTAAATTTATCGGAGTGATATTGATGGGTGTAATTATTGGTGTTTTCTTATTAGCAGGTATTGTAAAAGGAGTGATTGGACTAGGGTTACCAACAATCGCAATGGGGTTACTCAGTACGTCAATGGAGCCTGTTGCCGCTGCTAGCTTGTTAATTATTCCTTCGTTAATCACGAATATATGGCAATTATTAATTGGTCCACAATTTATGGCGCTAATCAAACGGCTCAGTGGTTTTATTATTGGGGTCATGCTTGGCACATTATTCAGTTTTTTACCTTCTTTAACCTCGGCATCTCGCTGGACACTCCCTGCACTGGGTATCGTACTTATTATTTATGGGATATGGGGTTTAGTGGCTAAAAAAATGCCATCTTCCGAGAAATATGAAACATGGCTTTCCCCTACAGTGGGGTATATCACAGGTGTGATTACGGCTGCTACCGGAGTATTTGTTATTCCAGCTGTTCCATATTTACAAACATTAAAATTAAATAAAGATGAGCTTATTCAGGCTCTAGGGTTAGCATTTACCGCATCAACAGTTGCATTAGCCATTAGATTATCCATTGACCAGCAACAGTATGATATTAATTGGAGTTTATCTGCCTTTGCCTTAATTCCTGCTATTGGTGGAATGTATCTTGGCCAATATTTTCGCCAGATCATTAGTGAAAAGGTATTTCGTCGTTGCTTTTTTATTGGGTTAACAGGATTAGGGATTTACATGGCGGCAAACTTAGCTTTCAGATGACCAGTTAATTAAAAAATGAATAAACTCGTTGGTATAATCAGGTAATTGGCTGAAATCTCGTGCGCAGATAACTAATTTTCGACATGCCCAATCTTCGGTCAATTGCACTATTTTAGTAGTAGAAAGTTGACTACGCTGCGCCGCTTGTTTGGGAATAATAGCAATGCCAATGCCATCATTAACCCCTTGCATTACAGCATCTAGAGTTGGCATGCGTACCCGGTAGTTGAGCCGTTTGCCTTGTTGTTTGGCATTATTATCAATATGTTTTTGTAATGGGTTATCTTCTATCAACCCCACAAATTCAGCATCAATAATATCAGAAAATGGAACACTCTTTTGGCTCGCCCAAAAGCTATCTTTATGGGCAAAAACGACTAATTCATCTGAGCTGAATGGTTGAATATCCAGACCAGTGAGGTCAGTAGAATCTGCGATAATACCAATATCTGCAATTTTATTTTTGATGGCAGTGACGATGTTAGCACTTGGCATTTCCTTCACGGATACAGACATAATGGGGTGTTGTCGTAAATATGTGCTAATACGGGCGGGTAAAAATTCCATTTGGGCAGAAGTATTACAAAGAATATTAATATGCCCACGCAGGTGTTGACTATATTGTCGCAGTTCATCTTGCATTAATTCAATTTGCTGCAAAACTATTTTCGCATGCTCAATAAATACATGGCCTGCATTCGATAATGAAACACCTTTCACTGAACGAATAAATATAACGATGTTTAATTCGTTTTCTAGCCCACGTATTCGTTCACTTGCAGATTGCAGTGTAATATAAGTTAGTTTCGCTCCTTGGGTGATACTTCCTGCATTGGCGACATTAACACACAGTTTTAAATCAGTGATATCGAAATACATGGAAAACAACTCCAATTTATGAAAAGAAGAGGGAAATTATCATTTAAAGGAATATATGTGAATTTTTTCGGGATAGCAAAAAGGAAAGCAAATGCTTTCCTTTTTTTAGAACTAATGATTTAACAAAGTCGTCAAATCATCATATTTTGGTTTATTTTACTTGCGAGAAAAACAGGCTACGGTAGCTGCTGTAATAGCAAACATACATAATTGGCATAGAAACTAATAAACCTAAACCTAATGGAATAACTGAAATTATCATTAAGATAGAGATAACGATAAAGAACAGAATACCTGGCAGGATGTTTTTCTTAACGGCTTGTAAGCTTGCAGAAATTGCAGCACCAACCGTGAAATCATGGTTCATCACTAATGCAGGAGCAAACCAAGTTAAGGCTGTACCCACTAATGCAGCAACGGCCATTATGATGATTGCAAAGAAGAATGTACCTGAAGAGGCAAGGATAGCGGCATCTGATGGCGCACCATATTGGTTGCTTTCCATCAGTAAACCGAACATTGCAGAACCACCGATAATAAATGCGATGATCATACCAACTAAGTTAGCAGCAAAGTTGATTGCGCCTACAGCAAACAACGTACCAAATTTATTTTGGAAGCCTGCAAATAGTAAGCCGATTTCTGCTTGACCTGTTTTACGTTGATTTTCACTGATAGCAATAATACCACCGATAAAAATAGGTGTAATAAATGTAATTAATAAATTTAAGAATGGGATCATTGAAATGATAAAGATCACAGCAAACAGAACAATGTTAATCAAGATCCACATTCCCAGTTTTTCTTTAACGAGAGACCATGATTGGCTGATCCAGTTAACACCTTCGCCTGCATCTACTGCACGCGGTTCTGCGTGAAAAACAAATGTATCAGCTTGCGTTTGCGCATTAATTGTAGGTGCAGGGTTGTTATCTGCACTGAAGTTTTCATTATTCATAATAAAAAAGGAACCTGTTAGTCGTAGTGAATTAGCGATTAATTATTATTAATAAGTTTTTTGAGCTTATACTCATTCTTGTAACTTATCGGCATTAGTATGCAGATAAGTTAGCTTATTATAAAGCAGACTATTCTGGTAAGGTATTTTTGATTAGAATTTTCTTGTATAAAATATTTTCTATCGAACTAAGATAGTTATCTATGCCTTAATGCACTGAATAGAATACGAATATTTAGTATATTTAGTGAAAAAAGCTATTTTGGGTTCTATCAATAAGGTTGAATCGTCAATTAAATAATCACGATTCATAATAATTAAGTAAGATTTTATTTAATTTAAAAGCTAAATAAGTGATATTGGGTAAGCATCTAACGGCTTAATTTCTTTAAGTACAAACATACTTTGCATTTCTTTGATACCTGGTAGCCGGCGAATAACCGTCATAGCAAAGTCGGCATAGGAGTCTAAATCATGGGATACAACCTGTAGTAAAAAGTCAGAATCACCACCAATACTGTAGCAAGCGACGACATTTTCTAGCTCAGTCACTTCTTGTTCAAATTTTTGTGCTTCAGCCTCGCTATCACTATCAATAATGACGCGAACAAAAACCATGACGCCTAAGCCAATCTTTCTACGATTGAGAATGGCGCGATACCCTTGAATAACATTTTCTTCTTCTAATTTTTTAACCCTTCGCCAACAGGGAGAGGCCGACATGCCTACTTTTTCGGCAAGTACTTGGTTAGTTATTCGAGCGTCATCCTGTAGTAACTTCAGTATTTTTATTTCTGTCTTGTCTATTGCCATAAATGGAAAGCTCTACCTTGAAAGTGCTTTTAATGGGATAAATTTACCTAAATCTTAGCGTGTAATGACTGAGTTAGAAAGCCTATTTCTTTCTTTAAATGTCATAATTATTGGGAAATTGAATACACATAAAATAGTAGGGGACAGGAATGATATTTAATCCAGCTGAGCATCGTTGTGCTATCGTCGTTAATCAGGATTTATCTAACGGGTTGGCAATGAATGCCGCTAGTGTGATTGGTGTGAGTTTAGGAAATAAAGTTAATAATATAGTAGGGGAAGATTTGAATAGCACAGATAATATTAATTACCCCGGGGTGATTTATGTGCCATTACCGATTTTAAAATCACCAGAGCAGTATATTAAAGAGATTGAAGTGGCTGCATTAAAGGTAAATGAAATATACGTTATTCCTTTTAGTTTGCTCGCTCAGTCTTGCCGTACTTATGATGAATATCAGCAAAAACTATCTGAGCAGCAATATAAAGATATTCAATTGGCAGGGATCGGCTTGGTGGGAAATAAAAAGGCAGTTACTCAGCTAATTGGCCATTTACCTTTGTTTAGATAGGAATAATAGCAGATAAAGTAGAGGCTCTATAAAGAGCCTCAAATTGGTTAGTACATCACTTTGTGACCATAACTTTCTAGAATACTTTTAACTCGTTCCATCACTTCTTTTGATGGTGGTCTAACGCCATCTAGTTTGTATTCTTCACCCATGGTTTCCCATTTGTGTTTACCGAGTTCGTGGTAGGGCAGTAATTCGATTTTTTCGATATTGCTCATATCTTTGGTAAATTCGCCCAGTAAATGTACTGAATGGTCGTCATCGCTCCAACCTGGCACGACAACATAGCGTACCCAAGTTTTCTGGTTGCGTTTGGCAAGGTAACGAGCAAATTCCAAAGTACGATGATTAGAAACACCTACTAATTTTTGATGAATATCGTCATCGATTTGTTTTAAATCTAACATCACCAAGTCAGTGACATCCATCAGTTCATCAATCACTGGGTCGTAGCGGCGCACGAATCCATTGGTATCAAGGCAAGTATGAATATTCTCTTTTTTACAGGCACGGAACCAGTCACGTACAAATTCAGCTTGTAAGATAGCTTCTCCGCCTGAGGCGGTAACACCTCCGCCAGTCGCATTCATAAAGTGGCGATAGGTTACGGCTTCTTTCATTAATTCTTCAACGGTAACAATGTTGCCACCGTGGGTATCCCAAGTATCGCGGTTATGGCAATACAGGCAGCGCATTAAGCAGCCTTGAAAAAATACAATAAAACGGATCCCAGGGCCATCGACGGTTCCGCATGATTCAAATGAATGAATACGGCCGAGTGTGGTTGGGGTTTCTGTCACATTAGTCGTCGTTATTGTTTTGGTTTTAGTATCATCGATAGACATAGCAGGCACTCCAAAATATCCTTCATACCGCAAAATTTAGAGAAAAATATCGTTGCTGGTATAGATAAAAAGACCCCGTAAAGCGGGGTCTTTAATTTACTTTATTTTAATGAGCTAATTATTACATTGTACTGGTGAAAGTACGAGTAATAACGTCTTGCTGTTGTTCTTTAGTCAGTGAGTTGAAACGTACAGCATAACCAGATACACGGATAGTCAGTTGTGGGTACTTCTCTGGGTTTTCCATTGCATCTAACAGCATTTCACGGTTCATAACGTTAACGTTTAGGTGCTGGCCGCCTTCAATAGACGCTTCGTGGTGGAAGTAACCATCCATCAGACCCGCTAAGTTAGTTTTACGAACGTCGTCATCTTTACCTAATGCATTTGGTACGATAGAGAAAGTATAAGAAATACCATCTTTCGCGTAAGCAAATGGCAGTTTAGCAACAGAAGTCAGTGAAGCTACCGCACCTTTTTGGTCACGACCATGCATTGGGTTTGCACCTGGTCCGAATGGCGCACCTGCACGACGACCATCTGGTGTATTACCTGTTTTCTTACCATACACAACGTTAGATGTGATGGTCAGGATTGACTGAGTTGGTACCGCGTTACGGTAAGTAGGCAGTTTCTGAATTTTCTTCATGAAACGTTCAACTAAGTCACACGCGATATCATCTACACGAGAGTCGTTGTTACCAAATTGTGGATATTCACCTTCGATTTCGAAGTCGATAGCGATACCGTCTTCATCACGAATTGGTTTAACTTTCGCATATTTGATTGCAGACAGTGAGTCAGCAGCAACAGATAGACCCGCGATACCACAAGCCATGGTGCGGTAAACATCACGGTCATGTAGTGCCATCAGTGAAGCTTCATAGCTATATTTGTCATGCATAAAGTGGATGCAGTTCAGTGCAGTGACGTACTGAGTTGCTAACCAGTCCATGAAGTGGTCCATTTGGTTCATCACAGTATCGAAATCTAAGACTTCATCCATGATTGGCGCATGTTTAGGACCTACTTGCATTTTCAGTTTTTCATCAACACCACCGTTGATGGTATACAGCATGGTTTTCGCTAAGTTTGCGCGAGCACCGAAGAACTGCATTTGTTTACCAACAATCATTGGGCTAACACAGCATGCAATTGCGTAGTCATCGTTATCGAAATCTGGACGCATCAAGTCATCGTTTTCATACTGAACTGATGAGGTATCGATAGACACTTTCGCCGCGAATTTTTTGAAATTCATTGGCAGTTTTTCTGACCACAGGATAGTCATGTTTGGCTCAGGAGATGGGCCCATGGTATACAGTGTGTTCAGGAAACGGAATGTGCTTTTCGTTACCAGAGTACGACCATCAAGGCCCATACCCGCTAATGATTCAGTTGCCCAGATTGGGTCACCAGAGAACAGCTCATCGTATTCAGGCGTACGTAAGAAACGTACCATACGCAGTTTCATGACTAAGTGGTCAATCAGTTCTTGCGCTTGTTGTTCGGTGATTTTACCTGCTTCTAAGTCACGTTGGATATACACGTCTAAGAAGGTAGATACACGACCAAATGACATTGCAGCACCGTTTTGTGATTTAACAGCGGCTAAGTAACCGAAGTAAGTCCACTGTACTGCTTCTTGTGCGTTTGTTGCTGGTGCAGAAATATCGTAACCGTATTTTGCAGCCATTTCTTTCATTTGACCCAATGCACGGTGCTGTTCAGCAATTTCTTCGCGCAGTTGGATAGTCATTTGTAAGTCTTCACCTTTTTCTAATCTTTCTTGCAAAGAGGTGAATTGGTTAAATTTGTCTTTCATCAGGAAATCAATACCGTACAGTGCAACACGACGGTAGTCACCGATGATACGACCACGACCATATGCATCAGGCAGACCCGTTAAGATACCTGATTTACGGCATTTTAAGATGTCTGGCGTGTAAACGTCGAAAACACCTTGGTTGTGAGTTTTACGGTATTCAGTGAAGATTTTTTTGATTTCTGGATCTAAAGTACGGTCGTATGCTTTACATGAGCCTTCAACCATTTTGATACCACCGAACGGGATAAGACCACGTTTCAGAGGTGCATCAGTTTGTAAACCAACGATTGTTTCTAATTCTTTAGTAATATAACCAGCATCATGGGAAGTGATGGTTGATGCGACATCTGTGTCAAAATCAACTGGCGCATGAGTGCGGTTTTCGATTTTGATCCCTTCCATGACTTTATCCCACAACTTGTCAGTTGCTGGAGTAGAGCCTGCTAAGAAAGATTCATCACCTTCATATGGAGTGTAGTTTTTCTGGATGAAGTCACGTACATCGACGTTGTCCTGCCAGTTACCTTGGTTAAAACCTTGCCATGCTAAAGCGAATTTTTCATTTAACTCGGACATGATACTTTTACCTTTTAACAATGGATCTTTTAGGGATCTTAATAAATCTTTTCGTGTGTGTCAGTGGCTATTAGTGTTTTTGGCCACTACGTAAATGCATAAACCAATAAATGAGGCCGACTAAAATCGCGCCGCCAATAATATTCCCGATAGTGACTGGAATTAAGTTATCTGTAATAAAATTACCAACCGTTAGATGTGAAAATTGGTCTGGAGACATATTTATTTGAGACCAATATTCAGCAGGAGCGAACTCTTTAATCATAATGCCTAACGGGATCATGAACATGTTTGCGATACTATGCTCAAAACCGCTCGCCACAAACATCGCGACAGGTAAAACTAAAACGACCAGTTTATCAGTTAAACTACGGCCGGAGTAACTCATCCAAACCGCAAGGCAAACCATTAAATTTGCTAAAATTCCTAATGCAACAGCTTCAATAAAGGTATGGTGTAATTTATGGCTGGTGGTTTGTAATACATTTAACCCCCATTGGCCATTGGCTGCGGTGTATTGCCCTGCAAACCAAATTAGTGCAACAAAGAATAACGCACCAATTAAGTTACCAATATAGACATTAAACCAGTTGCGGAACATTTGCCCCCAAGTAATTCTACCTGTGGCTTTTGAGACGATAGTGAGTACGGTGGAGGTGAAAAGGTCTGCGCCACATACAACCACTAACATCAGACCTAAGGAGAAACAAATCCCGCCAATAAGTTTAGTGAAACCATAAGGCGCTTCAGCTGCCCCAGTTGTTGCTGTGATATAGAATACAAACGCAATAGAGATAAAAATACCGGCAGTGAATGCTGACAAGTAAGTAATTGCAGGATGTTTATTTGCCTTATAAACAGAGGCATCATCCGCGACTTGCGCCATTACAGCTGGTGGCAATAAATTAAAAGGGTTGTCAGCTTTCATACCAACACTCTCTTACAAAGTTGATTAATTATAGCACGCAATAATAGTAACAAAGGGGATAAATGGGAAATTTGATATGGATCATGAACTCGCTAGAGAGAGAGGTAAAAATGGTTAATGCAATGTTAAAATCAAGCGTAACCTAATGAAATTAATGATAAAAATATTTTTTAAAATTTATTAAAAATTTTTATAAAGTCAATTTTAAGCATCAGAATAAGTAAAAATATACGCGTAAATGTTAACTATTTAACATGAATATGATCCCTTTGGCATAAAATTTAACTTATGTTTGCATAATACCCTATTTAATTAGGGGGGATCCCGATATATCTTTC
Organism: Providencia sp. PROV201; assembly: GCF_028479545.1. Lineage (NCBI taxonomy): Bacteria > Pseudomonadati > Pseudomonadota > Gammaproteobacteria > Enterobacterales > Morganellaceae > Providencia > Providencia sp. PROV201. The sequence continues at coordinate 10,206 of NZ_JAMPNW010000009.1, read as the reverse complement.
TTAGCTAAACTGTCTTTTTGCAATATTTATCTAACAATTATGCAAATAATAAAAGATTCATATAAATTAATCTATGAATTAAAGTGATATGTCTTAATGAAGTAATCCGTTTTTATCGTTATGGCTAGGTATAAAACTCAATATTTTCCAGTGTATTCAGTTCTTGCTCGATGCGTTCACGGCTCGTTAATAGTATTTTGATGACTTGATCGATTTTTTGCTCATTGATACGGAAAGTGGGGATAGACACGCTAATTGCTGCTATGATTTTATCCCGCTGACGTAACGCGACAGCATAACAGGTTGTCTCTTCATTTATTTCTTTATTATCAATTGCATAGCTGTTTTTTCTGACGTCATCAAGTTGCTGGCGTAGTTCCGCTAGAGTTTGCACACTGTATTGAGTTAAAGGGGTAAAACCCGAAGGGTAAAGCTGGGAAATTTGCTGGTCACTGTAATTGAAAATCATGGCCTTACCCAGTGCAGAATATATAGCAGGTAAGCGAGTACCAATATTAGAGATTAATTGAACTTTTTGCGCTGATTGAACTTTATCAATGTATAGCACATCAGCACCATCTAAAATCCCCATTTGGCACACTTCATTGCATTCATCTACGATATGTACCATTTCCCGATGAACCATTTTGAGCCAATAGGATTTTTCGAAAAATGAGCGGGAAAGGAGCGAGCAGGCGATACCTAAATAATATAGTTGGCTATTGTCATCATAATTAATATATCGATGTTCAACCAACGTTTTTAAGATAGGATAAATCGTCCCCTTTAAGATTTGTGTTTTATCAGAAAGTTGTGTCAAAGAAAGCCCGGTATTTTCAGCCGATAAAACTTGCAGTATTTCTAATACCCGAATTGTCGGCATGTGCCCCGTAGACATTAAACTACCTCCCTGATTAATTTTGTCGCTATTCTAGGTTTAAAATACCACTATGTAAATCATCTCAGAAATACCTTTAGTCTCAATTGGTCATTCTTAATGATGGGTAAAGTCATCCAAAAGGCGTGAGCTTGCTCAAAATTTAGTAATAAAAAAAACAACTCCCAGCCAGTTTAATGGCTATTTTCTCACTTTAAATTCCTTTTTAATCAAATTGTTATGTTTGGACTATATATGGATTGAATGAATTTGACTCAATCAGTAATTCATGATTTCTTGTTGTTTGTTTTTATTTGTGAATGCAGTTTGTATATATGAACAATAATCAGCAAGGAGATTATCGGTATGGAAAGTCGTTATATCACGCCAGTAGTGACCATTTTTGATGACAAAGGTCGAGTGGATACAGAACAAAACATACGTGTTTATGACTCATTGAAAGGCAAGGTCTCTGGTTTTGTCACTATGGGCAGCACGGGGGAATTTTTTGCGCTCAATATGCAAAGCTCAAAAACATTAATCGACCTATGTGGTCGTTATCCAAAGGAGGAAATGCGTGTTTATGCAGGGGCAAGCCGCCTTGATGTGCAAGAGTCGATTGAATTAGCTAACTACGCATACGAAAAAGGAATTGATGGAGTGATGATTATCAGTCCATATTATTTTCCGTTGGATGATGAAGGTGTTTTTCGTTTTTACAGTACGATAGCAGCAAAAACATCTGCTAACATTTTCATTTATAACTTTCCTGAACGAACAGGTTATTCTGTCTCTCCAGATGTTTGCCTACGTTTAGCGGATAAATACCCCAATATCATCGGGTTGAAAGATACCATTCCTGATACGACTCATACTGCCCAAGTAATTGAAACGGTGAAATCACGCTTGCCTCATTTTGAGGTATACGCAGGTTACGATAATAACTTTGCTCATGTGGTGCTATCGGGAGGAAATGGTTGTATTGGTGGGCTTTCAAATATTGTTCCGCAATTTTTCGCATCATGGATGCAGGCGTTTACCCAAGGTGATTTAGCGTTAATAGCGAAACACCAACAACGAGTAGACCAATTGATGGCTATATATGGTGTCAATGCGCCATTTATCCCAACCTTTAAAAAAGCGTTGCAACTAAAAGGTGTGATTAATTCAGACTATTGTACAGCTCCATTTATTGGGTTGAACAATAAACAGGTTGAGCAACTTCAGCAGTTATTAACCCTTGCTGATTCACCACTCTGACTTTTCCTGAATCAAACACAATAGAACATCTTATCAACAGGGAAAAATATCATGGCGACAATCAAAGCTTATAACAATCCTGTTTTAAATTCTGCGATAGCTAAATCGTGGAAACGTTTAGTACCTCTGATGTTTATTTTATATTTTGTTGCATTCATTGACCGGGTCAATGTGGGTTTTGCTAAAGATGCAATGCAAGTCGACATTGGTTTGTCTGATTCTGCGTTTGCTTTTGGTGCAGGTATTTTCTTTGCGGCATATGCGCTGTTTGGTATTCCCGCTAACTTAATTTTAAACAAAATTGGCGCACAAAAATGGCTGAGTATTACCACGGTAATCTGGGGCGTTCTGTCTGCAATGACAGGTTTTGTCACCAATGAGACGCAATTTATTATTTTACGCTTCTTATTGGGGTTGGGCGAAGCCGGGTTTTATCCAGGTATTCTATTATTAGCTTCCATTTATTTCCCCAACAATGTACGCGGCTCTGTAATTGGGATCTTCGTTTTAGGCGTACCTTTGGCGTTGACGCTGGGCTCACCATTATCAGGCGCATTACTGGAATTGCATGGCTGGTTAGGTCGGCCGGGTTGGTTCTGGATGTTTGTTATTGAAGGCCTTCCTGCTGTTGTGATTGGTATTTTTGCTTTCTTTTATTTGGATGACAGCCCTGAAAAAGCGCGTTTTTTAACTGAAGAAGAGAAAAAGGCCCTAATAGAACAATTAGCAAAAGAAAATGCAAAAACGGAAACCACATCGGTATCATCCGCACTGAAAAATATCAAAGTTTGGCACCTTGCACTGATTTACGGCACGATCCAAATTTCAGTATATGGTTTGATGTTCTTTCTGCCTTCCCAAGTTGCATCCTTAATGGGAGAAAGTTTAGGCTTTAAACAATCATTAGTTGCTGCAATACCTTGGGCTTGTTCTGCATTTGGGGTGTATTACATTCCTCGTTTTGCCGACCGCCATCCAACCCGTCGCATCGAAATCTCAGTTTTGTGTATGTTAGCTGCCGCATTAGGCTTGGCATTGTCAGCATTTGCTAGCCCTGTTTTTGCTATTGCGGCGTTATGTTTAAGCGCGGTTGGCTTTTTATCCGTTCAACCAGTATTTTGGACGTTTCCACCTCAGTTATTAAGCGGCCCTGCATTAGCGGCAGGAATTGGTTTCTGTACCACTATGGGGGCATTTTGTTCATTCCTCGCACCAATAATTCGTGTTGAAGTCGATAAAATGATGAATAGCAATACCGCAGGTATCGTGACATTAGCGGTGATCACCGTCGGTTGTGCCATCTTAATCGCATTACTTAAAAAAAACGCCCACAACAATAACATAAAGGCTTTGTCATCCCATTAATGGCATGCTTTCTGGAAGGTGAGATATGCAAAAAATATTAAGAATCGATGAGAGCGACAACCTAATTGTTGCCTTAAAAGACCTGCAAGCAGGAGAGGCTTATCGCTGGGGAAATGAAGACGTGACCCTAGTGACAGATGTTAAAGCAAAACATAAGTTTGCGATGGAAGCGATACCTATTGATGGCATTGTTTCGATGTATGGCACCGCAGTAGGAAAAGCCACAAAGCCAATCGCAAAAGGAGAAGTTATCACCGTTGATAATATTCGCCATTACGCAGTCCCAGTTTCTTTAGAACAAGACGTACCATATGAGTGGAAAGCCCCTGATGTGTCTGCATATCAAGGGCGCACGTTTAAAGGCTATGTCCGTGAGGATGGGCGAGTGGGAACCGCAAATTACTGGCTGATCTTTCCATTAGTATTTTGTGAAAACCGCAATGTAACAAAACTTACTGATGCCTTAAATGAAGCATTAGGCTATACCAATAATAGTTTGAAAAACTTTGCATTAGATTTAACTGTGGGTGAGCAAGGGGGCGTCGCAAAACCTAAATTATTCCCACATATAGAAGGCGTGCGCTGCATTACGGTCACGAGTGGTTGCGGTGGCGCGACCTCTGACAGTAAGACCATGTGTGATGTGCTTGCTGCCTATGCGGATCACCCCAATGTCATCGGTATTACCGTCTTCAGTTTGGGCTGTGAAAAAGCACAGCGCAAAATGTTTAAAGAGTCACTCACCGCTCGTAACCCCAATTTTGCTAAACCTGCACTTTACTTCCGCCAGCAAGAATGGAATAGCGAAGAAGAAATGATGCAAACCGCTTTGAAGCAAACTTATGAATGCATGAAGGCTGTCATACCGCAATCACGTATGGATGTTCCGTTGTCCCATTTAAAACTCGGTGTGAAATGTGGTGCTTCTGACGGTTTTTCTGGGATTTCGGGTAATCCAGCGATGGGGCTAGTCTCTGATTGGCTCGTCACGTTGGGGGGCGCATCTGGGTTAGCTGAATTCCCTGAATTGTGTGGTGCAGAAGGGGATATGGTGAAGCGATGCATCTCTTTTGAGGATAAGAAAAAATTCTTAGACTTGATGGAATGTTATGAAAAAACAGCGAATTTCTTTAATACTACGATTGCTGATAATCCGAGTCCCGGCAATGTTGCGGACGGATTAATAACCGACGCGATTAAATCGACGGGAGCGGCTAAAAAGGGTGGAACCTCACCAATTAGTGCGGTATGCGACTATGCGGAGCCAATGCCAGACAGCGGGTTATCATTAGTTTGCACGCCGGGTAATGATGTTGATGCGGTCACTGGCCTTGTTGCTGCAGGCTGCAATGTGGTTATTTTTTCAACAGGCCTCGGAACTCCCACAGGGAACCCGATTGTGCCAGTTTTAAAAATATCGACCAATAGCGCAATTGCAACACGTTTGTCAGACATGATTGATTATGATTGTGGGCCAATTATTGATGGGGTTCCATTACCTACAATAAGTAAAGGGTTATTTGAACGGGTGATTGAAACGGCAAGTGGTGACTATCAGGTCCAAGCGGATCGGCTAGAGCAGTTTGATTTCTTATTATGGAAACGTTCATTGGATTTATAATTAATATAAACCAATAAAATGTAAAAATGTTGACGGGGTGATCTCCCCGTCAACGAATCAATTCACATTATGCATTGTCACGCTTTGCTTTTTGCAGTTTTTCATAAGCTGCCAGCAAGGCTTGGTGCGCAGGAAGTGTTTTCAGTTCTTCGTCAATCGACCACAAACCATAAAAGCATGCTTCCCCAGCGATAGCAGCGGATGCCGCATCTACTGCTTCTTGCCCATACATACGTACAAATGCGTTGTAGTATTGCGCAGGGTCACGCTCTTCTTCTTGGGATAACAACAACAGGGTTTGCAAGCAACGATAATAATTTGCCCGCTCAGCAGTAAATACCGAACTATTGAAGTCTTGCGTCCATTCAACCCAAGCCAGTGCTTGCTCAAGATCACCACCCGCCAGTGCCAACATAGATTTTAGCTCGCCAATGCGCAGGTTACTCCACCCATTGTCTTTACCTACAGCCAAACCGAGTAATTCACGAACACGGGTAAAATCATCTAAACCGTCATCATCTAGTTGCTCGATAAGGGCAAGATAATCTTGTTTTTCCCATTGGCTATCAGGCAGGTTGATAATGGTGTCGCGTAAATAAGCGCCCATCGCGTTATTTGCGATATGTAAATCTTCTACTGGGTAAATATCAGACATACCCGGGACTAAAATACGGCAAGCGTAGACACCCAAATGGTTATAATCTGCAATATAGACTTCAGCATCTAATGTATTGAAAATACTGATAAGTGTTGCAAATTCCTCTTGAGTTGTGCCTTTAAAGCTCCAATCTGCAAAGGCATAATCGGCATCATCTTTAAACAAATCCCAGCTAATTAAACCGCTTGAATCAATAAAGTGTGTTTCAAGGTTTGTGTGTTCAGCCACTTCCTCGTCATCAAAGGTCGGCGCATTAAACACATCGAGGTCTTTTAAGCCACGGCCTTGCAGCAATTCGGTGACGGTACGCTCAAGGGCAACACCAAAGTCAGGATGAGCACCAAATGAGGCAAAACAAGTCCCGTTCTGTGGGTTAAATAATACCACACAAATTACAGGGTATTGGCCGCCCAGTGATGCGTCATAACAGAAAATTGGAAAACCTTCTTTTTCTAAGGTTTCAACGGCTTCAACTACTGCAGGGTAGCGTGCCATGACGTCAGCAGGGATAGCCGGTAAGCTAATACTTTCAGCAATGATTTTATTTTTTACAAAGCGTTCAAAGACTTCGGAAAGGCCTTGTACACGGGCTTCGTTGGCGGTATTTCCCGCAGACATTCCGTTAGAAACATATAGGTTGCCAACGATATTCATTGGAATGTACACGGTTTGGTTGTCTGATTGGCGGGTAAATGGCAGAGCGCAGATACCACGTTCTTCATTGCCGGACTGTAAGTCAATTAATTGGCTAGCGGCTAAGGCGTTGTCGGGGTCATAAAACTTAATCAAACGATTGTCTAATAGCCCTTCAGGTAAACTGTCATCTTCGGTTAATGGGAACCATTTTTCATTAGGATAATGAACAAAATCCCCTTCAGCGATAGATTTACCGAGGTAAAAGTCCGCAAAGAAGTAATTCGTTGATAAACGCTCAAAATACTCACCAAGCGCTGAGGCTAATGCGGCTTTTTTGCTCGCCCCTTTACCATTAGTGAAGCAAAGCGGGCACGCTTTATCGCGAATATGTACAGACCAAACGTTGGGAACAGGGTTTAACCAAGAGGCTTCTTCAATATCAAACCCTAATTTCTTTAATTTGGTTTGAAATGCATCGATGGAATCTTCAAGAGCGGCATCTTTGCCGGGAATAAAAGTTTGGCTCATTGTCAGTCACTTGTGAATAGAGTGTTTCAAACGGCCTATGATACGGATTTTTGTCGTAAGCCTCACGCTTTTTATTTATTCACAGATAAATCATCTTAAAATTCATTATTTATCCTAAAATAATTGTATAGGTCACATAAAATTCAGCATAATTCCACATAATAACTGAAGTTTATTAATGAAAGGAAAATAGGATGAAAAACAGAAATAAAGCGCTTTTAGCGACATTGGTTTCACTGTTTGCCGTATCTGCTATCGCTCAACCGAATATTACGGTATTGGCGACAGGGGGAACGATAGCAGGTGGCGGTGATTCAGCCACATCTTCCAGTTATCAAGCGGGTAAAGTCGGGATTGATGCTTTAATTAATGCCGTGCCAGAAACCAAAAAAATTGCCAATTTAAGTGGTGAGCAGTTGGTGAATATTGGTTCACAAGATATGAATGACCAAGTCTGGCTGACACTGGCGAAAAAAATTAACCAAGATTGCGATAAAACAGATGGTTTTGTAATCACTCATGGTACTGATACTTTAGAAGAAACGGCATTTTTCCTTGATTTAACCACGCAATGTAAAAAGCCAATTGTCTTGGTTGGTGCAATGCGTCCTTCAACAGCTTTGGGCGCTGATGGTCCTTTGAACCTGTATAATGCAGTAGTTTTAGCGACGGATAAGTCTGCTGGAGAGCGTGGTGTTTTGATGGCAATGAACGATAAAGTCGTGCAAGGCCGTAATGTGATGAAAATGAGCACCACTGAAGTACAGGCATTTGATGCCGTTAATAGTGGGGCAGAAGGTTTTATTCATGATGGTAAAGTCACCTATTTCCAAGCACCACAACCACGTGGTGACAAAGCGGCATTTGATGTAAGCAAACTCGAAAAGCTCCCTGCGGTAGGTATCGTTTATAATTATGCGAATGCATCAGCAGCTCCTGTGAAAGCCTTGAGAGAAGAAGGGGTTGAAGGAATTGTAAGCGCAGGTGTGGGTAACGGTAATATGTATAAAGTGGTATTTGACGCTTTAGCAAAAGCAGCGAAAGAAGACGTGGTTGTCGTTCGTTCAAGCCGTGTACCAACAGGTTATACAACAAGAAATGCTGAAGTAGATGACAATTTATATGGTTTTGTAGCTTCAGAAAGGTTGAACCCGCAAAAAGCGCGTGTATTGCTGCAATTAGCCTTAACCCAGACTAAAGATCCCCAGCAAATTCAGGCATTATTTGAAAAATATTAATTATCAAAACAAGTGTTAATTCAATACAGCGGGGTGCAGTAGCCTGTACCCCGTTAGTTTTATTGTTGCTAAGAAATTTCATATTTATGTATGTTATTTTTCAGCATAACAACATTTATCCTAAGCATTTCACTCAATATCTGATTTTTTTTAAGACAATTAGGTCAATGTGGTGATAGAAATTAGAGAATTCTTATCAAACAGCAAAAATTAAGGTCCAAAGGGTTAATTTACAGATTTTATCTTAAGCCCCACCGAATGTGTTTCTCTTCATTATTTTTCATATTTATCAATATATTAAATTTTATTTTTAGTAAGGTCATCACCGGTGATAATGGCAGTTAATTAAAATTAATGTGCCGTTGATCATATTTTGGCAACAAAGCCTGTATCTGTGTTGATAATTCGCGTTGCAAAAAATAGGCTAAATACATCGCAAGAGGCATAACTCATTGTGAATATTTAGATTTAAATGGAAAGTTAAATCGTATTTCGGCCGAAAAATAAAATTAAAAAATATTAGAGGAATACAAGAATGGTTAATAAAAATGTCAATACTGGCAGGAAATTGCTCGTCTTAAAAATTGCAATAGCGATGCTTCCTATTGGTTACCAGCCAATTATGCATGCGGAGCAATTTCTTGAAGATTCAAAACTTACTGGTGGCCTTTACTACTGGCAACGAGATCGTTCACGTAAGGATTTAGACCCAAATAGCGATAAATATAAAAAATATGCGGATAATCTTAAACACTCAACGTTTAATGCCAGCCTAGATTTCTCATCCGGCTACTTCCAGGACATCATTGGGCTTGATTTAGCCGGTTTTACAGCTATTGAGCTATCAAATAGTGGGCCTGCTGCGCCAAATGAAATCGGCTTTAGTGATGCGAAATCACGTTGGGATGAAAAATGGACAGGGGATCGCAGTGGTGTGACTTTTTATAAGGCTGCTGCAAAATTGAAATATGGCCCTTTCTGGGGGAGAGGCGGCTATATTCAGCCAACGGGGCAAACGCTTTTAGCATCCCATTGGAGTTATATGCCTGGAACATACCGCGGATTAGAGCTGGGTGGGGTGTTTGATTTTGAGCAAAATGGTGAACTCAGCATGTCTTATATGTGGACCGACCGCTATAAAGCGCCTTGGTACCGTAGTATGTATGACTTTCGTGAAGCGGATGGTAAAACTGGGATCAGCTATTTACACTCAATTGGCTTTAAATATGACTTTAAAAACAATCTAGTCCTTGAAGGTGCATATGGGCAAGCTAAAAGTTATATGGATCAATATTTTGCCAAGGTTTCCTATGCTACTCCTGTTGTAGGCCGTGACTTACGTATGTCTTATCAATTTTATGGAGCAAAAGACAAGGTTTCAGACGGCGGAGTTAACGATGTTTATGACGGTTTAGCTTGGTTGCAAGCGATGACATTAGGTTACACCTACGATGAATTTGATTTTAAAGTTGAGGGAACCTATGTAAAAGCTAAAGGCAATCAAGGTTATTTCCTACAGCGTATGACCCCTGGCTGGGCAACATCAAATGGCCGTATGGATATTTGGTGGGATGGCCGTTCAGACTGGAATGCTAATAATGAAAAAGCAGTAATGGCAGGTGTCATGTATGATTTAAAAAATTGGGATTTAGCCGGATGGAAGGTCGGAACCTCATATATTTATGGATGGGATGCAAAACCAAGTACGAATAGCCAATATGCTCAAGATGTACGTTTGAAAGAAAGTGCATGGAACTTTGATATTTTATATACCGTACAGTCAGGTAGAGCGAAAGATACGTTGTTTAAACTGCATTTTACCAAATATGATAACCATACAGATATTCCGAGCTATGGCGGTGGTTACGGAAATATCTTCCAAGATGAAAAAGATATTAAATTTATGGTGATGATGCCATTTACTGTATTTTAAAGTATAAAACATTTTAGTCACAATGACTGCTATAGGGGAAACCATGGCAGTCATTAAAGGGTATTACCTTATATTTTTAATAATGAATGT